>CAXBKL010000018.1:0-38909 GCA_963976125.1 uncultured Sulfitobacter sp.
GCGATGGCGCAGGCGCTCAGCGAAGTGACAATGAACGATCCATCGGTGCCGCTGGTGGCGAATGTGCTGGCCGAAGCGGTGACGTCAGCGGACCAGATCCGCGACCTGCTTGTTCAGCAGGTTACCGGGCGCGTGCGGTGGCGGTCGTCCGTTGAATGGATGGTTGAACAGGGTGTCACGGAATTCTGGGAAATTGGAGCGGGCAAGGCATTGTCCGGCATGATCCGGCGGATTGCCAAGGACAGCACGTTGCGCGCCGTTGGCACGCCGGATGATGTGGCTGCGGTCAAGGCGGGGTGATGCGCGCAGGTGTAGTGTTGGTGTTGGTGTTGAGCCTATTTGGATGCGCCATCGCAGACAATGCTGTCGACCGCACCATCATGGACGTGCAGGGCGCGCGGTTGTTTATCAGCGGAGAGATCACCAGCCGAACGCCCGCGCAGTTTCAAGCCCTGGTAGAGGCCAATCCGCAGCTGCGCACCGTGGTGCCGCGCGTGATGCAGGGGTCGCTTGACGATGAGGCGGTGTTGCGGATGGGATATTTCCTTCGGGCGCGTGGGTTGAACACGCATCTGACTGCACAGAGCGAGATTTATTCAGGGGCGGTTGATCTGTTTGTTGCGGGCAACCGGCGCACGATGGCACCGGGAGCGGTTGTCGGGGTGCATTCCTGGGCGGACGGTTTTGGTGAAGGGGCGGGGTACCCTCGTGACGCGGCAGAACATCGCGCGAATGCGAATTATGCCCGCGACATGCTGGGCAGTGATGCCTTTTATTGGTTCACCTTGCAGGCGGCCCCGTCTGACGGGATACATATCATGACGCGGGCAGAGATCGCGCGCTTTGGTCTGGTGACGGCCAGCACAATAATGGAATGAACAAAGGATGACATATGTTTGATATGACAGGAAAAAATGCTCTGGTAACAGGGGCGTCAGGTGGCATTGGCGCGGACATCGCCCGCAGTCTGCATGCGCAGGGGGCTGCGGTGGGACTGTCTGGTACGCGTAAGGAACCGCTGGAAGCATTGCAGAAAGAGCTGGGCGAGCGGGCCCATGTCCTGACCTGCAATTTGAGCGATATGACCGCGGTTGAAGCGTTGCCCAAGCAGGCCGCAGAGGCGATGGGATCGGTTGATATTCTGGTCAATAACGCCGGGATCACCCGAGACAATCTGTTCATGCGGATGTCAGATGACGAATGGGACAGCGTGTTGGCGGTCAATCTGACGGCCACGTTCAAGCTGTGCAAAGGTGTGATGCGCGGCATGATGAAGGCGCGGTGGGGGCGGATCATAAATATTTCCAGTATCGTGGGGGCCACAGGTAATCCGGGTCAGGCGAATTATGCAGCCTCCAAGGCGGGGATGATCGGCATGTCAAAATCACTCGCTTATGAGGTGGCAAGCCGGGGGATCACAGTGAATGCGGTTGCGCCCGGTTTTATCGAAACGGCGATGACAGACAAGCTGAATGACGACCAAAAGGCTGGAATCATGGGACAAATCCCCGCAGGCCGGATGGGCACCCCAGCCGAAATTGCCGCGGCGGTTACCTATCTTGCCAGCAATGAAGCGGGCTATGTGACGGGGGCGACCTTGCACGTCAACGGTGGCATGGCCATGTTGTAAAGCGTTGCGCTAACCCGTTTGCGCAATCACGCGCATGTGCTAAAGGAGGCGCAGAATCGTATCTGGGGGTGCTTGATTGCACCCTTCGCCTTGTGCGAACAAGGCAAAGAGCCGCCCCGGTAACGGGGTAATTTCCAACTGCCATGCTTGGCATGCGGACAGAAATAGGGGCCAGCGGCCCGAAGAGATGAGGACTTATTATGAGCGACGTCGCAGACCGCGTGAAAAAGATCGTTGTGGAGCACCTGGGTGTTGAAGAGGATAAAGTTGCAGAGAATGCGTCGTTTATCGACGATCTGGGCGCAGACAGCCTCGATACCGTTGAACTGGTGATGGCGTTTGAAGAAGAGTTCGGCATCGAAATTCCAGACGACGCAGCCGAGAATATCCAGACCTTCGGCGACGCGGTGAAATTCATTACAGAAGCCGCCTAAGCGCAGGGTCGGCGCGGGTTAACGCAGCGTCGGCAAAAAAATTCTGAAACGGTGCCTTTCCAGAGCGGAAAGGCGCCGTTTTTTGTTTTGGACCTTGTGGGGTTTCGGTGATCTTGGGTAGGGCAAGAACAAGAAGAATCCGACGGGCGAGACAATGCCAAGGACCATCCCCACGATAAATACTTCCCGGCTGACCTTGCGGGCCATGCGCGGCGAGGATTTTGGGCGGTTTGCCCACATCTGGGCAACGCCGGAAGTGGTCACGCATATTTCAGGCAAGCCGCGCAGCAAGCCGGAATCATGGGACGCATTTTTGCGCAATGCGGGGCATTGGCAGATTACCGGGTTTGGTCAGTGGGGCATTCAGCCCCATGGGGCCAAGGAGTTGGCAGGGCAGGTCGGTTTCTTTTTCGGCTCGCGTGGGATGGGGGATGATTTTGACCGTTATCCCGAAGCGGGATGGGTGTTGGCCCCGGAAAATCAGGGGTTTGGGCTTGGGTTGGAAGCGGTGCAGGCGGCACATGATTGGTTTGATCGTGTCGTCGCGGGGCGCACGGTGTGTATCGTCGCACCGCAGAACGCCGGATCGCTGAGAATCGCGCAAACGCTGGGGTATGAAGTATTGCGAGAGGCTCAGATGGGCGGCGATGCGGTTGTGTTGATGCGCCGAACGGGTCCGCCTGTTTGATTGCCATTTGCGGTCAGGCTTTGCTTGCAGGGCGGGGATTTTTTCCCCAATATCCGTGAGCAGGCTTTGCACCAAAGGAGATAGCGTGATGGACCTTCCTGATTTTATTCGAAATCTACATGCCCTGGATGTTCCGTTCCCGGCAGACATAGTGACAACCCATGCGATGCGCTCGGATCGGGGGTTGATGGTGATTTTTGATGTAAAGCAGGATGTTGAGCTTGCCGAACATGCGCATCTGGGTCAGTGGGGCACCGTGTTGGAGGGGCAGTTGGATCTGAGAATTGACGGGGAAACAAGAACCTATCGGCCCGGTGACAGCTATACCATCCCATCCGGCGCGCCTCATGCGGCCAAGGTCTATGCCGGATCGAAGGTCATGGACATTTTCGAAGAACCCGATCGGTATCCGTTGAAGGGGTGATGGGGTCACGCGCGGGGGTGGCTTCATTCGGCACACAGGGTTCTGTGCACTTGAACAGGGGGCATTCCACAAGGTATAGCGCGAATAAAGCGACTTAATACCAAGGGGCAAGATCCATGCGCAGAGTAGTAGTGACGGGTTTGGGGCTGGTGACGCCTTTGGCCGATGGGGTCGAGGAAAGCTGGAGCCGCATTCTGGACGGGCAGTCCGGTGCGGGACCAATCACGCAGTTCGATGCAAGCAATGTGATAACGCAATATGCCTGCGAGGTGCCCCGGGGCGACGGGACGGATGGTACGTTTTATGCGGCCAAGTATATGGAGCCCAAGGATCAGCGGAAGGTGGATACCTTCATCCTGTTCGGGATGGCTGCGGCACAGCAAGCTGTTGAGGATTCAGGCTGGATGCCCGAGGACCGCGAAAGCCTTGAGCGGACGGGTGTGTTGATCGGTTCCGGTATCGGGGGGCTGAATTCCATCGCCAATACTGCGATCATGATGAAGGAAAAAGGACCGCGCCGGGTTAGCCCGTTCTTTGTTCCCGGTGCGTTGATTAACCTGATTTCTGGTCAGGTTTCGATCCGGTATGGATTTAGAGGGCCGAACCATTCGGTTGTCACGGCCTGTTCCACAGGTGCGCATGCGATCGGCGATGCCAGCCGGTTGATCCAACATGGTGATGCGGACGTGATGGTTGCAGGCGGTGCGGAAGCCGCAATTTGCGAAATCGGCATCGCGGGATTCAACGCCTGCAAGGCGCTCAGCACCAAGCGTGGGGATGAGCCGCAGAAAGCCTCGCGGCCTTATGACGTTGACCGTGACGGTTTTGTCATGGGTGAGGGTGCCGGAATCGTGGTGCTGGAAGAATATGAGCACGCCAAGGCGCGCGGGGCCAAGATTTACGCCGAGGTGATCGGTTATGGGTTGTCGGGGGATGCCTATCACATCACCGCTCCTTCCGAGGATGGCGAAGGCGGCGAACGTTCGATGCGCGCGGCGTTGCGCGGGGCCGGGCTTGAGCCCAAGGATATTGATTATATCAACGCGCACGGCACCTCGACGATGGCCGATACCATTGAATTGGGCGCGGTGGAGCGGATGATGGGGGAACATGCCGGTAAGGTGACGATGTCATCGACCAAATCGGCCACCGGGCACCTGTTAGGTGCAGCCGGGGCAATCGAGGCGATTTTCTCCATTCTTGCCATTCGGGATCAGGTGGCGCCGCCGACAATCAATCTGGACAACCCGGCGGTTGAAACGGCCATTGATCTGGCCCCCAACAGGAAAGTGGCGCGCGAGATCAACGTCGCCCTGTCCAATTCCTTTGGCTTTGGTGGCACCAACGCAAGCGTCCTGTTCGGGAAAGTATAAGCCATGTGGCGACATATTGCGTCAAACGCAATCAGCTTTCTTATGGTGGGGCTGTTCCTTTTGGGGGGGGTCATCCTGTGGGGCCGCGCGGAGTATCAGGATGAGGGACCGCTTGCGCAGGCGATTTGTCTGCAGGTCCATCGGGGGTCGAACATGCGCGAGGTCAGCAGTGATCTTGAAGAGCAGGGGGCAATCAGTTCGGGGGCGATTTTCAGGGTCGGGGCGGACTATGAGGACAAGACGGGCCGGTTGAAGGCGGGTAGTTTTCTGGTGCAGCCCGGCACGTCGATGTCCGATATTGTCGATATTATCACCAAGGGCGGAGCCAGCACCTGTGGTTCGGAAGTTGTTTACCGCATCGGGGTGAACCGGGTTTCCGTTCAACTCAGAGAGCTTGACCCTGCGACAAACCGTTTTGTGGAACAGGTGCAGTTCCCGGCAGGCCAAGACAATGCACCGGCCCTTTACGCAGAAAAGAAAGCGGAGCGGGATACACGGTTTCGGATTGCGCTGGCCGAAGGAGTGACCAGCTGGCAGGTGGTTGAGGCGCTCAAGTCAATTGATGTGTTGGATGGGCAGATTGCAAATGTGCCGCCCGAAGGCGCGCTGGCACCGGACAGTTATGAAGTGCGGCCCGGTGATGTGCGCGGCGATGTGCTTGCGGATATGCAGTCCGCGCAGGAGGTATTGGTTGCCGCTGCCTGGGAAGCGCGGGATGCAGATTTGCCGATCGACAGCCCCGAGGAATTGCTGATTCTGGCGTCGATTGTGGAAAAGGAAACGGCAATTGCGGAAGAGCGGCGGCAAGTGGCGAGTGTCTTTGTCAATCGTCTGAACCAGGGAATGCGGTTGCAGACAGACCCGACAGTGATCTACGGAATTACCAAGGGGCAGGGCGTTCTGGGGCGCGGTTTGCGGCGCTCCGAGTTGCGCGCGGAAACGCCGTGGAACACCTATGTGATTGCGGGTTTGCCGCCGACACCCATTGCCAATCCGGGGCGCGCTAGCCTGATGGCGGCGGCGCAACCCGATAGCACACCGTATATCTTCTTTGTTGCGGATGGCACCGGCGGGCATGCGTTTGCCGAAACCCTGGCCGAGCATAACGAGAACGTCGCACGCTGGCGGCGGATCGAAGCGGAACGGGGGTCGGAGGCCGCAGGGGGTGCATCGACGGGCGGCGATTGAGGACCAGGCGCTCTTAGGTGGAAAGAACCCTGGGGACCGGGGTGATCCGTGAAGGGCGTGCGGTCCTGTAACGTGTTGTTAATACAGTTTTTATTGACATATCGTACGCTTTAGGGTAGAAATTTAGACATGCTAGACGACGTGGGCAAGCGGCCTTGGGGAAACCTGAGGGCGCTTTTTTCATGTCCGGTTGGTCGGGGGATCCATACGAGAGGTATGAGCCACAATGACAACCATCATCCGGGAGCACGAAACGACTCATGGGGCGGAAGTGCTGGATGCCTTGAATGAGGCGGTCCGAGACCTCAGGCGTGAAATCGAGGAACTGACCAAGGAGACAAAAGACGGGAATGGCATCACTGAAACAGCGCTGGCGAAGCCACTGAAGAACGCGCGTGATCTGGCGACACAATGCGCCAAAGCGGAGAACTATCTGAATGAGTGCAGGAAGAAGCAAGCAGGTATCGCACGAGGTAATTATGCCCTCGATCTGGAGGCCGCACGGGTTGCGATCGGGTGCAAGTTGGATCGGCTGCGCCGATGTCACGGTGCAACACCAATTTCTTGACGGGTTGGATGAGGGAGAGCTGCGCGCTCTCCCTCATTTGTTTGAATTCTGGGCTATGGCGCATCAGTTGCCCCCGGAAGGGGACTGGCGGACCTGGGTTGTTCTGGGGGGCCGTGGTGCGGGCAAGACGCGGGCAGGTGCCGAATGGGTTCGGACGATGGTGGAAGGGGCCATGCCTTATGATCCCGGACGGTGTTGCCGGGTGGCGCTGGTTGGCGAAACCATTGAGCAGGTCCGTGAGGTGATGGTCTTTGGCGACAGTGGCATTCTGGCCTGTTCGCCAGACGACAGGCGACCGGATTGGGAGGCGGGGCGCAAGCGGCTGGTCTGGCCCAACGGGGCGGTGGCAACGGTGCACACGGCCCATGACCCCGAAGGGTTGCGCGGGCCGCAGTTTGACGCGGCATGGGTCGATGAATTGGCCAAGTGGAAGAAGGGGCAGGAGACCTGGGATCAATTGCAGTTCGCGCTGCGTCTGGGGGATGATCCCAGAGTGTGTGTGACCACAACGCCGCGCAATGTGGAGGTTCTCAAGCGATTGCTGGCTTCCCCCTCAACAGTGCAGACCCATGCGCCAACACAGGCGAATGCGGCCAATCTGGCGGCGTCTTTCCTTGAAGAGGTGCAGAGCCGGTATCAGGGTACGCGGCTGGGTCGGCAGGAGTTGGAGGGTGTCATGCTGATGGAGGCGGAGGGAGCGCTGTGGTCCAATGCACTGTTTGAGGCGGGACGGATCGACAAAGTGCCGGAATTTGATCGGGTGGTTGTCGGGCTGGATCCATCAACAACCAACGGAGCCGGATCCGATGAATGCGGGATCGTGGTGGTCGGGGCCATGACCAAGGGGCCGGTGCAGGACTGGCAGGCGGTCGTGTTGGCCGACTGTACCGTTCAGGGGGCTACGCCATCTGGTTGGGCGCGGGCGGCCATTTCGGCGATGGAGCAATATGGTGCCGATCGTCTGGTGGCGGAGGTCAATCAGGGCGGTTTGATGGTGGGTGAGGTGCTGCGCCAGATTGATCCGCTGGTGCCGCTCAAGTCCGTGCATGCAAGCAGGGGCAAGGTCGCACGGGCAGAGCCGGTGGCGGCGCTGTATGAGCAGGGCCGTGTACGCCATGTGCGGGGGTTGGATCAACTGGAGGATCAGATGTGCCGGATCACCCCACGCGGCTATGAGGGCAGCGGTTCGCCTGACAGGGTCGATGCGTTGGTCTGGGCGCTGCACGAGGCGATGATCGAACCTGCGGCCAGGTGGCGTCAGCCGGGGGTGCGGTCCTTGTAGTGGTGTTGCGCGAGGAGCGTCCGGTGGGTGGCGGCGGGGTTAAGACCTTGGTGGCATATTCGGTATCACGCCAATTGAGGCAACCTGAACAAGGTGGGATGCATGAGGAGCAACGCGATGTTTGATTTTTTGAAGCGCGGAACAGCGGCGGCGTCTGTGCCAGCACGGAAGGCTTCGGCGGCGGGTCCGGTGGTTGCGTTTCAAACAAGCGGCAGGGTTGCCTGGAGCCCGCGCGACGCGGTCAGCCTGACCAAGGTAGGGTTCATGGGCAATCCGGTTGGTTTTCGGTCGGTCAAGCTGATTGCGGAAGCTGCGGCGGCGTTGCCCTTGGTGGTGCAGGATGGCGCGCGGCGGTATGAGGAGCATCCAATCGCCGCCCTGCTGGCGCGGCCCAACGGGGCGCAGGGGCGTGCGGAGCTGCTGGAGGCGCTTTACGCGCAGTTGTTGTTGTCGGGCAATGGCTATGTAGAGGCGGTAGGTGAGGGGACGGTGCCGGTTGAATTGCATGTGCTGCGCTCTGACCGGATGTCGGTGGTGCCGGGGGCGGATGGTTGGCCGGCGGGTTATGAATATGCCGTTGGGGGGCGCAAACATCGGTTTGGCGTGAGCGAGGGCGAGGGCGTCTCGCCCATCTGTCACATCAAGAATTTCCATCCGCAGGATGACCATTACGGGTTTTCGCCGTTTCAGGCCGCCGCGATGGCGATGGACGTGCATAACGCCGCATCCCGCTGGTCCAAGGCATTGTTGGACAATGCGGCGCGGCCATCGGGGGCGATTGTCTACAAGGGGGCCGAGGGGCAGGGCAAGTTGAGCGAAGATCAGTATGATCGGTTGGTCAGTGAGATGGAGAGCCATCATCAGGGTGCGCGCAATGCCGGGCGTCCGATGTTATTGGAAGGTGGTTTGGATTGGAAACCGATGGGGTTTTCGCCGTCTGACATGGAGTTCCAGAAGACCAAAGAGGCGGCGGCGCGTGAGATTGCGCTGGCCTTTGGGGTGCCGCCGATGTTGCTGGGCATTCAAGGCGACGCGACCTATGCCAATTATCAGGAGGCGCATCGGGCGTTTTATCGTCTGACGGTCTTGCCTCTGGCGACAAGGGTGACGGCGGCATTGGCCGCGTGGCTGGCCGGACACAGGGGGGAGCGTGTCGAGGTAAAGCCCGATCTGGATCAGGTGCCGGCGCTGGCGGCGGAACGTGATGCGCAATGGAGCCGGGTGGCACAGGCGGATTTCCTGACGGAGGCTGAAAAACGCGCGCTCCTGGGGCTGCCTGCGGTGGCGGTGGATGGCTGAGTTTCCCTTTGAACGGTTTGAGTGCGCGCCGGGGCTCCGGTTGCAGGCCCATGAACGGGTCAGCGAGATCCATCATCAGAATTTGATCCTGCGGATGGATCGGTTGGAAGAAATGATTGAGCGGATGGAGCGGCGGTTGTGGCTGACGGTCTATGGGGTGGTTGCGGTGATCCTCGCTCAGGCGGTGCAGTCGTTTTTGGTGGTGACGCCGTAACAGTCTGAATTTCAGGGAGAACATCATGGGAATGGATGTAAGTGGCTTCGGCATATTGCCGGAGGTCGGGAAAGATATGTCAGGTGCGATACCTGAGCTTGAATGCAAGTTCATGCGGTTTGGCGCGGTGTCACAGGTCGAAGGCGGGCTTGAGATCAGCGGTTATGCGAGCCTGTTCGGTGATGTGGACCAGGGGGGGGATGTGGTGGCGGCAGGGGCCTATGCCGCGAGCCTCAAGGCCCTTGGGGCAGCGGATCGCAAGATCAAGATGCTGTGGCAGCATGAACCCGGCCAACCTATCGGCGTATGGGATGACGTCCGGGAGGACGCCAAGGGGCTTTGGGTCCGGGGCCGTATTCTGAACAGCGTCGAGAAGGGTCGCGAGGCGGCGGCGTTGATCGAAGCGGGGGCGATTGACGGGCTGTCGATCGGGTATCGCACGGTGAAGGCCACGAAAAACAACAAGGGCCAGCGGCTCTTGTCGGAACTGGAGCTTTGGGAGGTGTCGCTGGTGACATTCCCGATGCTGCCCAGTGCGCGGGTGGGGTCCAAGGGCGGATTCGTGCCCGTTGGAGACATTCTGCGGGAGATGGCGGCGGCCTTTGAGGGTGCGCGCGCTGAGATGGCGCGCGGTTAACCCGCGCCGATTACGAAGGTGAGGCACCTAGATGAGCAAGACGGAAATGGGGGGTGGCGTGCCATCCCCGGCAGAAGAGGTTCGTGCGGCGGTGGCGGGGTTTGTCACTGACTTCAAGGGCTTTCAGGCCGAAATTGAGACCAAACTTCAACAAACAGAAGAGCGAATGACCATGTTGGACCGCAAGATGACACTGCCTGCACGCACACCACTGGGGGGAGCGGTCGAGACCGCAGCGCCGCATCAGAAGGCATTCAACGCCTATCTGCGCAATGGCGATGACGACGCGATGCGCGGGCTGGAGCTGGAAGGGAAATCGCTTTCGACGGCGGTCAATTCGGACGGTGGCTATCTGGTTGATCCGCAGACATCGGAGACCGTGCAGTCGGTGCTGAATGCGACGGCGTCCATTCGCGCGATTGCCTCGGTGGTGAGGGTAGAGGCGACATCCTATGATGTTTTGGTGGATCACACCGATGTCGGAGCAGGCTGGGCCACGGAGGCCGGGCCACAGGCGGAGACGGACACCCCGCAGATCGACCGGATCACCATCCCGCTCCATGAGTTGAGCGCGCTGCCCAAGGCGTCACAGCGGCTTTTGGATGACAGCGCATTTGACATTGAGGGTTGGCTTGCCGGGCGGATTGCCGACAAGTTTGCGCGTGCCGAAGCATCGGCGTTTATCGGGGGCGATGGCATCGACAAGCCCAAGGGGTTCCTGACCCATGCAACGGTTGACAATGACGTCTGGGCCTGGGGCAACCTGGGGTATGTGCCAACCGGCATTTCCGGGGACGTTGATGCGGATAACATCATTGATCTGGTCTATGCGCTTGGGGCGCAGTACCGCGCGAATGGTGCGTTTGTGATGAATTCCAAGACGGCGGGCGTGGTCCGCAAGCTCAAGGACAATGACGGGCGGTTCTTGTGGTCGGACGGGTTGGCGGCAGGGGAGCCTGCGCAGCTGATGGGGTATCCGGTGCTGGTGGCGGAGGATATGCCGGACGCGGCGGCGGACAGTTTCTCAATCGCGTTTGGTGATTTTGCCGCAGGCTATACGGTTGCGGAGCGTCCTGATCTTCGGATCCTGCGCGATCCGTTTAGCGCCAAGCCGCATGTGCTGTTCTATGCGACCAAGCGGGTCGGTGGTGATGTCAGCGATTTTGCCGCTATCAAGCTGCTGAAATTCGGCGCGGTGTAAGCTTTGCCGAATGCCGGGGCCGGGGTGACTTGACCCCGGTCCGGGCGCGCGACCCGTTTCAAGCCTGTTCTGCCTAGCTGCTCCCCTCTGACCGAGCAGGATGGGTGGCCGCGCGTCCGGGTTTTTGTGACCCAGCCTTGAGGGGCAAAGTTTGGAGACAATCCATGATGTTGATCGAAGAGACAGGGGTCTTGGACGCGGTGTTGCCGCTGGACGCGTTCAAGGCACATTTGCGGCTTGGCAGCGGGTTTGATGCGGATGACGTGCAAGATACCTTGGCGCGGTCATTTCTGCGTGCTGCGATAGCGGCGATTGAGGCGCGTACAGGCAAGGTGTTGATTTCGCGGACGTTCATCTGGACGGTATCGGCGTGGCGTGAGCCGTATGGGCAGGTGTTTCCGGTGGCTCCGGTGGTGGCGATAAACAGCGTCACCCAAGTGGCCCGTGACGGTGGCCAGGTGCAGGTTGACGCGGCCGACTACTGGTTGGAGCGCGACATGCAGCGGCCTCGGTTGCGTGCGGGGGGATCGGCCCTGCCGACAGTGCCTGCGGGGGGCGCGGTCAAAGTGTCGTTTGTTGCGGGGTTTGGGCCGGATTGGGCCAGTATTCCCGGTGATTTGACACAGGCCGTGCTGATGCTGGCGGCGCATTACTATGAATATCGCAATGATACGGGGCTGGCCGATGGGTGCATGCCGTTTGGGGTCAGCAGTCTGATTGAACGGTACAAAGCGGTGCGCCTGGGGTTCGGCGGATGAGCGCCCCTGTGTTGAGCCATGCACTGATCCTTGAGGCCCCCGAGCGGGCAGAGGACGGCGCGGGCGGATTTGTCGAAGGATGGGTTGTTCTGGGCACCTTGTGGGCGCAGATCGAGGCGCGCACGGGTCGGGAGACGGCGCAGGGGGGCGCGCCGATCAGCCGTGTCAGTCATCGGATCGTTGTGCGGGGGGGGCCGTTCGGATCACAGCAACGGCCGAAACCTCAGCAGCGGTTCCGCGATGGCGCGCGAGTGTTCGCGATTGAGGCCGTGGCAGAGCGGGACCGGGATGGTCGGTATCTGACCTGTTTCGTGGCAGAGGAGGAGGTCGTATGAGTTTCGCCCTGTCAGAGCCGTTGCAGACGGCAGTTTATCAGGCGCTTGTCGCGGATGCGGCATTGGCCGGCACTGTCGGGACGGCGATTTACGACGCGGTGCCCGCAGGAAATTTGCCGCCGATCTACGTGCGTCTGGGCGGCGAAGTGGCAACCGATGCGTCGGACATCAGCGGTGACGGCGCGGTGCATCGGTTCACGGTATCGGTGATCACGACCAGCCCCGGTTTTGCGGAGGCCAAAAGGGCGGCCGGGGCGATCAGCGATGC
Source organism: uncultured Sulfitobacter sp. (assembly GCA_963976125.1). Lineage (GTDB taxonomy): Bacteria > Pseudomonadota > Alphaproteobacteria > Rhodobacterales > Rhodobacteraceae > Sulfitobacter. Next base: position 12,300 of record CAXBKL010000018.1, read on the forward strand.
GTTGCATGACGCGAACCTCAACCTGTCGCGGGGGCGGTTGGTCAGCATGCGTTTTGAGCGGGCGGCAGCCCGGCGCATTGATGCGGTATCGGCGCGGCAGATTGATCTGCGGTTCCGTGCGCGGGTGCAGGACGACTGAGGTTTTCGACAAGTTTTCGGCAAATCAGGAGAAATATGATGGCTGTTCAGGCAGGCAAAGACCTTTTGGTCAAAGTGGATATGACAAGTGACGGGCAATTCGAAACGATTGCCGGGTTGCGCGCTACACGGGTGAGTTTCAACGCGGAGACGGTGGACGTCACGACGTTGGACAGTGAGGGCGGGTGGCGCGAGTTGCTGGTCGGGGCCGGGGTGCGTTCGGCCGCGATCAGCGGGTCGGGCGTGTTTCGGGACGCGGGCACGGATGAACGCGCCCGACAGCTTTTCTTTGACGGGCTGACACCGGATTTCCAGATCGTGATCCCGGAATTCGGAGTGGTGCAGGGGCCGTTCCAGGTTGCGTCCTTCGAATATGCGGGAACCTTGAACGGTGAGGTGACCTATGAGTTGAGCCTGCAATCGGCGGGCATGTTGAGCTTTGCCGCGGAGGCAGAGCAGGTCATCGACAACGGCCCCGAGGTTTGATCGTGGCCAATCGGTTCAGAGGGGAAGTCGCGATTGTGATCGACGGTCAGGAGCAGGTGGCGAAGTTGACGCTGGGGGCGTTGGTTGAGTTGGAAGAGCGGCTTGAAGCGACGTCTCTGGTCGGGTTGGTGGAGCGTTTTGAGAGCAATGCGTTTTCCAGCCGGGATGTGGTTGCCTTGCTGGGCGCGGGTTTGCGGGGTGGCGGCTCGGGGTTGAGCGATGATGCGTTGATGCGCGCCGAGATCGAGGGCGGCCCGATCGCGGCGTCGCAGGCGGCAGCGCAGCTTTTGGCACGGGCGTTCGTGGTGCCGGAGTGACGGACCGGGCATTCGATTGGGCCGCACTGATGCGGGCGGGACTTCAGGGGCTGGCGCTTGAGCCTGCGCAGTTCTGGGTGCTGACCCCGGCGGAATTGCAGTTGATGTTGGGCAAGGGGGCGGGGCAGGCCCCGTTGCTGAGTGCCGGGTTGGACGCTTTGATGGCGGCCTATCCCGACAAGACCGAGAGGAGCGACGATGAGTGATTTTGAGGACATGAGTGCGCTTGATGACAGTGCGTCGGGGCTAAATGAAACGCTGGCCAAGACATCCCATCTTGTTTCAGGATTTGACAGTGAGTTGCGCCGGATGCGCACATCGCTGGCTGCAACGGGCAAGGACATGTCGACGCTTGAAAAAGGTCTGGGACGTGGATTGCGTCGGGCCTTTGACGGGGTGGTTTTCGACGGTCTGAAGCTTTCGGATGCGCTCAAGACGGTGGCGACATCCTTGGCAAACACGGCCTATAGCGCGGCCATTCGGCCTGTGACGGCCCAGTTTGGCGGGATGCTGGCGCAGGGGGTCGGCAACCTGGTGGGCGGGATCCTGCCCTTTGCCGACGGTGCGGCCTTCTCACAGGGCAAGGTCATGCCGTTTGCCAATGGAGGCGTGGTGAGCGGGCCGACCCCCTTTGCGATGCGCGGTGGCACTGGGGTGATGGGAGAGGCGGGACCGGAAGCGATTATGCCCCTCGCGCGTGGCGCAGATGGCAAGCTGGGCGTGCGCGGCACCGGGGGTGGCGTGTCGGTGGTGATGAACATCACGACGCCCGATGTTCAGGGGTTTCAGCGGTCACGCAGTCAGATTGCCGCTCAGATGACCCGCGCGCTGAGCATGGGCGAGCGCAACAGGTAGTTTCACCCAGTTAGGAGCAGTTCAGATGTCATTTCATGAAGTACGTTTCCCGCCGAGCCTGAGTTTTGGGGCGTCTGGCGGACCGCAGCGGCGCACACAGGTGGTGACGCTCGCCAATGGGTTCGAGGAGCGCAACACGCCCTGGGCCCATTCGCGGAGGGTTTACGATGCCGGCATCGGTATGAGATCGGTGGATGATTTGCAGGAAGTGATCGGGTTTTTCGAGGCGCGCAGGGGGCAGCTGCACGGGTTTCGGTGGAAAGACTGGGCCGACTACAAGACGTCGAAGGTTGGGCTTGACCCGGTATTTGACAATGAGACCATCGGATTTGGCGATGGGGTAACGGCTGCGTTTCAGTTGACCCGGACCTATCGGTCGGGCGAGCATTCCTATGCACGCCCAGTTCGGAAACCTGTCAAAGGCACGGTTCGGATCGGGATTGAGCAGGACGAGTTGACCGAAGGGGTTGATTACGAGGTCGATATTACCACCGGCGTGGTCACCTTCCAGCATCCACCGGATCCGGCGATGGAGGTCTATGCGGGTTTTGAGTTTGATGTGCCGGTGCGGTTTGATACGGACCGTATTCTTGCGTCAGTCGGTAGTTTTAATGCCGGACAGGTGCCCGACGTTCCCGTCATTGAGGTGCGGGTCTGATGGCGGGCGAAAACGCCGCTTTGGAGGCGCATCTTGCTACTGGGCACACGACGGTTTGCAATGCCTGGGCGATCATCCGCAAGGATGGTGTTCGGTTTGCCTTTACGGATCATGATGTTGATCTGGAGTTTGAAGGGCAGGTGTTCCGGGCGGACACCGGGCTGAGCGCAAATGCCATCGCGCAGAGTACGGGGTTGTCGGTGGACAACACCGAGGCAATTGGAGCGTTGAGCGACGCGGCGATACGGGAAGATGAGATCGAGCAGGGGCGGTTTGACGGGGCGGAGGTGCGGTCCTGGCTTGTGAACTGGGCCGATCCTGACCAGCGGTGGGAGCAGTTTCGCGGATCAATTGGCGAGTTGCATCGTGCGGATGGTGTTTTCCGCGCCGAGCTGCGGGGATTGACTGAGGCGTTGAACCGCCCGTTGGGCCGCGTTTTCCAAAAACCCTGTACAGCGGTTTTTGGAGACAAGAACTGTGGATTTGATCCCGATCAGCCGGGTTTTCGTCTTGAGCTGCCTGTGATCAGCGTCGAAGGGGAGCGCTCGTTTTCCTGGCCCGAGCTGGAGGGATACGGGAAAGGCTGGTTCACGCGCGGCAGGCTTGATGTTGTTGATGGTGCTGCGGCTGGGCTGTGGGCTATGATCAAGCATGACAGGCTGGCAGAAGGCGGCCGGGTGATCGAGCTGTGGGAGCCGGTCCGTGGCACGGTTTCGGCCGGCGACCGGGTTTTGCTGACTGCGGGGTGTGACAAGCGCAGCGACACCTGCCGGGTCAAGTTTGATAACCTCATCAATTTCCAGGGATTTCCCGATCTTCCGGGTGAAGATTGGGTGACGTCGGTGCCCAGATCATCCGGGGCGAATTCTGGCGGGTCGTTGCGATGAACGTGCGAGGCAATCAGGTAATCGGCGCGGCCCGTGGTTGGGTTGGAACGCCCTATGTGCATCAAGCCAGCCGAAAGGGTGCAGGCACTGATTGTCTCGGATTGTTGCGGGGTGTCTGGCGGGACGTTGTCGGGCGCGAGCCTGAGCCACTCCCTGCTTATTCAATGGATTGGTCAGAACCGCAGGCCGAAGAACGCCTGTGGGCTGCAAGTGCGCGGAACTTGATTGCCAAGCCATTGGGACAAGAGGCGGCGGGGGATGTTCTTTTGTTTCGGATGCGTCGGGGATCGGTGGCAAAGCACCTTGGCATTCAGGGGCGCATCGGCCCGCACGCCAGCTTTGTCCACGCCTATAGTGGTCATGGTGTTGTCGAGAGCCCGCTGAGCACGCCCTGGCGGCGGCGCATCGTGGCAAGGTTTGAATTTCCCAGGGAGGCCAGCTGATGGCAACGATACTTCTTTCTGCGGCGGGTGCCGCGATTGGCGGCTCCGTTGGGGGTACGGTGGCGGGGCTTTCGTCGGTGGCCATCGGGCGTGCCGTTGGGGCGACGCTGGGCCGTATCGTGGATCAGCGGCTGTTGGGTCAGGGCGGCAAGGCGGTCGAGACCGGCAAGGTCGATCGGTTTCGATTGACCAATGCGGGCGAAGGCGATCCGATTGCACGGCTATATGGCCGGATGCGGGTCGGCGGTCACGTGATATGGGCGTCAGATTTTTCGGAAAGCGCTGAGGTTTCGGGGGGCGGCAAGGGCAGTCGCCGGGGGCCGGAGACGACCGAATACAGCTATACGGTAAGCGTGGCGATTGCGCTTTGCGAGGGGCAGATTACGCATGTCGGTCGGGTTTGGGCAGATGGTGAAGAAGTTGCCCCGGACGATCTGAACATGCGCATCTACAAGGGGACACAGGATCAATTGCCGGATCCGGTGATTGAAGCTATCGAAGGCGCGGGCAGCGTTCCGGCCTATCGGGGCACGGCCTATGTGGTGATGGAAGATCTGCCATTGGGGCAATTTGGCAACCGGGTTCCGCAGTTTTCATTTGAAGTGGTGCGGCCCGAGCAACCCGGCGCTCCCGGGTGGGACCACAAGCCCTCTTTTGGCATCACCGGTGTCGCTCTGATACCGGGGACGGGCGAGTATTCTCTGGCGACAACGCCGGTGCATTACGCAGTTGGCGAGGAGCGTTGGAGCGCCAATATTTCAACGCCAGCGGCCAAGCCGGACTTTTCGGTATCGCTTGGAAGCCTCACCGAAGAATTGCCCAACCTTGAAGCGGCGTCGCTTGTGGTGTCGTGGTTCGGTGATGACCTGCGCTGTGGGGAGTGCACGATCCGGCCCAAGGTTGAAGACCGCGACGTTGATGGTGAAGAAATGCCGTGGACTGTGGCCGGTTTGACCCGCGACCAGGCAGATGAGATCGTGCAGGATGCGGGCCGCCCGATCTATGGCGGCACGCCAACAGATCAGGCCGTCATCGAGGCAATCCAGGCGCTGAACGACGCCGGCAAGCAGGTAATGTATTATCCGTTTATCCTGATGGATCAATTTGACGGCAACATGTTGCCCGATCCCTATAGCGATGCGCCGTCTCAGCCAAATTTGCCCTGGCGGGGCAGGATCACTTTGTCCGAGGTGCCGGGTCGGCCTGGCAGCCCGGATCGGACTGCCGGCGCGGACGATCAGGTAACGGCGTTCTTTGGCACTGCTAGAGCATCCGATTTCACGGTTTCATCAGAGGGTGTTGGCTATTCCGGGCCGGAAGAGTGGCGCTTTGATCGGTTCATTTTGCACAACGCGGCCCTTTGTGCGGCGGCGGGTGGGGTCGAGGCATTTTGTATTGGCTCCGAAATGCGCGGGTTGACGCAAATCCGCGGGGCGGGGGATGTGTTTGTAGCAGTGGCCCGTCTTCGGGCGCTTGCCGCCGAAGTGCGGGCGATCCTCGGCCCGAATGTCAAGATCAGCTATGCTGCGGATTGGTCGGAGTATTTCGGGTATGTCCCGCAGGATGCATCAGGAGACAGGTATTTCCATCTGGACCCTCTTTGGGCGGATGCCAACATAGATTTCATCGGCATTGACAACTACATGCCGCTTTCTGATTGGCGCGATGATGAGGGGCATCTGGATGGGCAACTGTGGGACGGCATCTATGACCTTGAATACCTCAAATCGAATGTTGCGGGCGGGGAGGGCTATGACTGGTATTATCACTCACCGGAAGCCCGCGCGGCACAGATCAGGACGGAGATCACCGATGGTGACCACAGTGAGCCTTGGGTTTATCGTTACAAGGATCTGAAAAACTGGTGGCGGAACCCGCACCATGAACGGATTGGAGGTCAGCGGCAGGCAACCGCAACCGCATGGGTTCCTCAATCCAAACCGATCTGGTTCACCGTATATGGATGCGCCGCGGTGGACAAAGGCACCAATCAGCCCAACAAGTTTCTTGATCGAAAAAGCTCGGAAAGCAGGCTCCCCTACCATTCGACGGGCGCGCGCGACGGGTTGATTCAGATGCAGTATCTCAGGGCAATGTCCGAGTTTTGGCGTGATCCGGCGCACAATCCGTTGTCGACCGAATACGAAGGCCGGATGCTTGACATGGCGCGGGCCTTTGTCTGGACCTGGGATGTGCGGCCCTATCCGTTTTTTCCCAATAACGTCGAGAAGTGGAGCGATGGCGAAAATTATGCGCGGGGGCACTGGATCAACGGGCGGACGTCGTCGCGGACATTGGCGTCTGTTGTCAGGGAGATCTGTGTGGATGCCGGTCTGACGCAGTTCAGCACCCAAGGTCTTTATGGCTATCTCAGAGGGTATGCGGTCAACCAGGTGTCGGATGCCCGGACGGCACTGCAACCGTTGATGATCCGGTATGGATTTGATGCGATAGAACGCAACGGAATGCTCCAGTTTCGCGCGAGGGACGGTCAGGATGCCACGCCTTTGGATCCGCAAGCTCTGGCCATCAGTGATGAGCTGGATGGCGTCACGGAACAGAACCGCGACGCCGAGGCGGAGGTGTCGGGGCGTGTGCGCGTCCGGTTTGTGCAGTCGGATGCAGATTTTGCCGTGATTTCCGAAGAGGCCGTTCTGGCTGATGAGGCAACCCATGCGGTGGCGGCGTCGGAATTGAACATGGCGTTGACCCGGAGCGAGGGCCGGCAGGTGGCCGAACGGTGGCTGACAGAAGCACGGGTTGCCCGCGAGACGCTGCGCCTTGCCCTGCCGCCGTCGATGTGGCGCCTTGGAGCGGGGGATGTCATTGAGGTTCCGGGAGAGGGCAGGGAAAGTGCGGGCCGGTACCGGATCGACCGCATTGAACAGTCGGACGTGCAAATCGTGGACGCGGTGCGCATCGAGCCTGAGGTCTATGATCTGGCAGACATCCACGAAGAAATCGTAAATATGCGGCCTTTCCTCGTGCCTTTGCCAATCACGTCCCATTTTCTAGACCTTCCGTTGATGCGGGGAGACGAGGTTCCGCATGCGCCCCATATTGCCGCTACGGCTGATCCCTGGCCGGGGGGCGTGGCGGTGTACCAGTCAGCCACGGACGCAAATTACCGTCTTAATACGGTTGTGCGGCGGCCGTCCGTTGTGGGTGTGACCCGGACTGTTCTGGAACCCGCCAGCCCCGGTCTGATTGACATCGGACCGGATATGGAAGTGAAGCTGAGACATGGCACGCTGGAAACCATAGAGGATCAGGCGCTGTTGAGTGGTGGTAACCTGGCCGCGATCGGTGATGGATCAACAGATACCTGGGAGGTCTTTCAATTTGGCAAGGCCGAGCTGGTTGCACCGGATACCTTTCGGCTTTCGCGCCGGTTGCGCGGGCAGGCGGGAACGGATGCGATTGCGTCGGGGTTGTGGCCAGAGGGGTCGGTATTTGTGCTGCTGGATAGCAGACCTGAGCAGATTGACTTCAGCCCGGCCCTGCGCCGCAGCCTTCAGCACTTTCGGATCGGCCCGGCGACGCGCCCACTGGAAGACCCTGTCTATCGGTATCGTGTCGAAAGTTTCAAAGGCAACGGATTGCGTCCGCTGAGCCCCTGTCATCTAAGAGCGAGGAAAACTGCCAACGGCGATTATGACGTCAGTTGGATCCGGCGCACCCGTATTGACGGGGACACATGGGAGACCCCAGAGGTTCCGCTTGGAGAAGAACGCGAGCAGTATCAAGTCGGTGTGTTCCAGCAAGGCGAGATGGTGCGGATGATTGAGACGACGCAGGCGGGCTGGACCTATACGAGTGCCGCACAACAGCAAGACGGGCTGGATGGGGCGTTTGACGTCACGGTGGCGCAGATTTCGGCAACTTATGGGCCAGGGCCGGTTCAGCGGCTGTATGTCGGGGTCTGATGCGCCCGGTGTTGATGAGTGATGTCACGGCGATGGCGCGGGCGCTGATGTTGGTCGCGCCCGCGGCGCGTGGCGCGCTTGGGGATCGGATTATCCGCAAGGCACAGGCCGCAGACCGCTATACCCGCCGCCTGAAGCGGGTGCATCCGACATGGGGAAATGGCACGTTGCGGGCAGCGGCGCAGTCCGAACGGTTGGCACGGGAGACCACGTTTGATGATCCCGCCTACAGCGGCGCAGTTCGTGATGTTTTCCGGGCACTGGCCCGCGCGCGGTCGCAAGCCGATATGTAAGAGATGCTGACATCAAATTATCACAATTACATTGAATTCGTGGTTGCCGGTTTGGTATTGAGGCGTGGCACCCTATCTGGGATGCAACAAAGGAGCCCACGCCATGGCCGACGCGCGCAGAAAAATCGCCACCATTGATCCGGTATGGGATCAGATTACCCAGGAGGCCGAGCAAGCGGTCAGGGAAGAGCCGCTGATTGGCGGTTTTGTGCATGCCTGTGTGCTGCATCACAAATCCATCGAGAAGGCATTGTCCTACCGGATTGCGGCCAAGCTGGCATCAAATGAGATGTCGATGGTTGTTGTGCGTGAAATGGTTGAGGAGGCCTATTTGGCCGATCCCAGCCTGGTTGAAGCCTCACGCGCTGACTTGATGGCCATCTATGAACGCGACCCGGCGTGCCACCGGCTGTTGCAGCCGATTCTGTATTTCAAAGGCTATCAGGCGGTGCAGGCCTACCGTGTCGCTCACCATTTGTGGACACAGGGTCGGCGTGATCTGGCTTATTTCGTACAAATGCGGGTCAGTGAGATATTCGGCGTCGACATCCATCCCGGTGCCCGTGTGGGCAAGGGGATCATGATTGATCATGCTCATTCGATCGTCATTGGCGAAACGGCCGTAGTAGGGGACAACGTGTCGATGCTGCATTCGGTGACCTTGGGCGGGACCGGGAAAGAGGAAGAGGACCGCCATCCCAAGATCGGCGATGGGGTTTTGATCGGGGCAGGCGCCAAGGTTCTGGGCAATATTTCCGTGGGCCATTGCAGCCGGATTGCCGCAGGCTCGGTGGTTCTTGAAGACGTGCCGGCCTGCAAGACAGTGGCGGGTATTCCGGCCCGGATCGTGGGCGAGGCAGGGTGCGATCAGCCGTCCATTTCGATGAATCACATGTTTGGTCCAAAGGAACAGAGCTGAGGTTCCAAATGTGAAAAATCCGGGGCCAGACCCCGGATTTTACCTGATGTTGACCGCGCCTGCGTAATTGTCCGCAAAATGGCAACACGCCCATTCGCGGTACAGGGCTGGCAGACTATGCCAGCATTGTCACCGGGGCTTCGAGGTTGTCCTTGATCGCATTCAAAAGCGTGGCACCCAATGCGCCATCAATCACCCGATGATCAACAGACAGGGTGACCGACATCACCGTTGCAATGGCCATTTCACCATCCGGGCCAACAACGGGTTTCCGGGTGCCGGCACCAACGGCCAGGATCGCGCCATGGGGCGGGTTGATTACCGCGTCGAAATTGTCGATCCCGAACATGCCAAGATTGGAGATTGCAAAACTGCCGCCCTGATACTCATGAGGGGCCAGTTTGCGGTCCCGTGCGCGGGTGGCGAGGTCTTTCATCTCGGCAGACAGTGCAGACAGGGACTTCATCTCGGCGTCCTTGAGGACCGGTGTGAACAGGCCGCCCTCGATGGCAACTGCAACGGCCACATCCGACGGGGTCAGCTTCAGCATCCGGTCGCCGGCCCAGACCGCATTGGCGTCGGGTACCTGTTGCAGCGCAAGAGCGCAGGCTTTGATGATGAAGTCGTTGACACTGAGCTTGATGCCGCGCGGTTCGAGTTGCTTGTTAAGTTGCCCACGGAAGGCCATCAGCGCATCTAGCTGGATGTCGCGGCGCAAATAGAAATGTGGAATGCTCTGCTTGGCCTCGGTCAGGCGTGCCGCGATGGTCTTGCGCATGCCGTCAAGCGAGACCTCTTCAAAGTCGCGGTCTGCGTAGATCTTGAGGATCGTGTCGGTTGATGGACCCGCAGGTGCCGGTGTTTTGGCGGCTGGTGAGGGAGCTGCGGCGCTTGCTGCGGGGGCCGCAGACTGGCTCAGCCCTTCGACATCTGATTTGACAATCCGGCCATGGGGGCCGGAGCCGGAAATGGTGGTTAGATCAAGACCCTTCTGCGCCGCAATCCGCCGGGCAAGCGGAGAGGCAAACACCCGGCTGCCATCAGCGCCCCGGGGGGCGGCAGGGGCCGGTGACGGGGCAACAGCCGACGCAGCAGAGGGCGCAGCATCACTGGCAGGCGCCGTCTTTTCTGCGGGGGCAGGTGCCACTGCTGCACCAATGTCATCGGCACTTTCTCCGTCTTCCAGCAACACCGCGATGGCGGTGTTGACCGCGACCCCTTCGGTGCCTTCGGCAATCAGGATCTTGCCGATGACACCTTCGTCAACGGCCTCGAACTCCATCGTCGCCTTGTCGGTTTCGATTTCCGCCAAAAGGTCGCCAGAGGACACGGCGTCGCCCTCCTTGACGAGCCACTTGGCCAAGGTGCCTTCTTCCATTGTCGGAGACAGGGCGGGCATGAGAATTTCTGTGGGCATCGTGTCCGCTCCTTACTTGTAAGTGACTTTTTTCACGGCTGCGATCACTTCGTCGGAAGTGACCAGCGCATGTTTTTCCAGATTGGCCGCATAGGGCATTGGCACATCCTTGCCGGTGCAATTTATCACCGGGGCGTCCAGATAGTCGAACGCCTCCTGCATCACCACGCTTGAGATGTAACTGCCGACCGATCCTTGCGGCCAGCCTTCTTCGACGGTGACAAGACGGTTTGTCTTCATCACCGATTTGATGATCGCGGGCGTGTCCATGGGGCGCAGGGTGCGCAGGTCGATGACCTCGGCGCTGATGCCGTCATCGGCGAGCTTCTCGGCCGCTTCGAGCGCATAGCTCATTCCGATGCCAAAGCTGACGATTGTCACGTCGGTGCCTTCACGCCAGATGCGGGCCTTGCCGAAAGGCACAGTGTAATCGTCTACATCCGGAACGTCAAAGCTGCGGCCATAAAGGATTTCGTTCTCGAGAAAGATCACCGGATTGGGATCGCGGATCGCGGTCTTCATCAGACCTTTGTAGTCAGACGCCGAATAGGGCATTGCCACCTTCAGGCCGGGCACCTGCATGTACCAGGCGGCGTAGTCCTGTGAGTGTTGCGCACCGACGCGGGCGGCGGCACCGTTGGGGCCGCGGAACACCATGGGCGCGCCCATCTGACCGCCGGACATATAGAGCGTCTTGGCGGCAGAGTTGATGATGTGGTCAATCGCCTGCATCGCGAAATTGAAGGTCATGAATTCGACAATCGGGCGCAGCCCGCCAAAGGACGCGCCGACGCCGATCCCGGCAAAGCCGTGTTCGGTGATTGGCGTGTCGATGACCCGCTTGGGACCAAATTCATCCAGCATGCCTTGGGAAATCTTGTAGGCACCCTGATATTCGGCTACTTCCTCGCCCATCAGGAACACCGTGTCATCGCAGCGCATTTCTTCGGCCATGCCGTCGCGCAGGGCCTCCCGGACCGTCTGCTGCTTGAGAGCGGTGCCTTCGGGCCAGTCGGGTGTTGTGTCCACCTGCGGGGCGGCGGGCGCCGGCTCGGACGCGACAGCCGCCGCAGGTTCGGCAGCTACAGGGGCAGGGGCACTTGCAACGGTGTCGGCCGCGGATCCGTCCTCACCTTCTTCCAACAGCACAGCAATCGGTGTGTTCACGGCAACACCCTCAGTGCCTTCGGCAATCAGGATCTTGCCGATGATACCTTCGTCAACGGCCTCGAACTCCATTGTCGCCTTGTCGGTTTCGATTTCCGCCATGATGTCGCCGGAGGACACGGTGTCGCCCTCCTTGACGAGCCATTTGGCCAATGTGCCTTCTTCCATTGTCGGGCTGAGGGCGGGCATAAGAATTTCAGTAGCCATCAATCAAGCCTCCAGCTCTGCGTAAATGTCGGTCCAGAGCTCTTCCAATGCCGGCTCGGGCGAGGTTTTTGCGAATTCGGCGCTGTCGTTGACAACTGCCTTGATCTCTTTGTCGATGGCCTTGAGGTCTTCTTCGGTGGTGTGTTTCCCGGTCAGCAGCAGGCTGCGCACCGCCTCGATCGGGTCGCGTTCGTCGCGCATTTTCTGCACTTCTTCGCGGGTGCGGTATTTTGCCGGGTCCGACATGGAATGGCCGCGATAGCGGTATGTCTTGATCTCAAGGATGTAGGGTCCGTCGCCCGACCGGCAGTGTGCTACGGCCTTTTCGCCGGCTTCTTTCACGGCAAGCACATCCATGCCATCCACTGCCTCACCGGGAATGCCAAAGGCGTTGCCGCGCTCGTATATCTCGGCCGAGGACGTGGAGCGTTGCTGCGATGTGCCCATCGCGTATTGGTTGTTTTCAATGACAAAGATACAGGGCAGTTTCCACAGCGCCGCCATGTTGAAGCTTTCGTAAACCTGACCCTGATTTGCCGCGCCATCGCCAAAATAGGCGAAGGTCACCCGGCCGTTTTCCAGGTATTTGTCCGCAAAGGCCAGTCCGGCACCCAATGGCACCTGTGCCGCCACAATACCGTGGCCCCCGTAAAAATGCTTCTCTTTCGAGAACATGTGCATGGAGCCACCCTTGCCCTTGGAATAGCCGCCCTCGCGGCCCGTCAATTCGGCCATCACGCCGTTGGGGTCCATGCCGCAGGCCAGCATGTGACCGTGATCGCGGTAGGATGTGATGCGCTTGTCGCCCTCTTCGGCGGCGGCCTCAAGTCCGACAACAACCGCCTCTTGTCCGATATAGAGGTGGCAGAACCCGCCAATCAGACCCATGCCATAGAGTTGGCCGGCCTTTTCTTCAAAGCGACGGATCAGCAACATGTCCTTGTAGTAGGACTTCAATTCTTCTGCTGATGCATTCGGTTTCTTGGTGGTTTTCCTGGCCGCCATGGGCGTCTCCTATGTCTGCGCCTGGGGTTAGCGCTAAATAGTTTAGCATTAAACTAATCATTACCGGATTCGGTTACGGAAGTGTAGGGTCTTTTGAAAAGCCGTGAATTACACAGGTTCTAGCGCAGCTTAGGCGGGAAAAACTTGATCTGGATCACGGACATCGGAACGGTCCGACAAGGAATCGATCCCCTTGGTCAGGGGAAGGGCCGTCTGGCCAAACGGGCGGTTTGGTGGATGGGGTCTTGGTTTGGGTTCAAATCCCCGAGCGTTTTTGGAAAGAGCCTGACCACTTGCCGCCGCCTGAAATAACAGGATTTAACGGGTTTGGAGAAACGTTTTCACCAGGCGTTCCAAGGAGAATTTCAGCGAATGACAATCTCATCCGGTCGCACCATGCCAAGCACCTTGCGGGCCTGTTCGTCCAGAAGGTCAAGGTCAAGGTAGTCGTCCGACATCCGCCGGGTGAGGTTTTCCATGCGCATCACATCGGCGCTCACCCTGGAAAACTGGGCACGCAAATCCTGGCTTTCCGCGACAATCTCTGCGCGGCGGAAAAGACCGAAATCCCCCTGTACGGCGGCGAAGGTGAAATAGAGGCTCAGCGCGAAAGCAATCGCGAAAAACAGCAAAGTGCCAAATGCGGGCCGTGCGGAGCGGGTCATGGTCATGTGCCTCAGGTCGTCTCTTGCTGGACGTGGGCCGAGTATGTCACGACCGATTCGCCTTGTGAATCCCCAGATCGGATTTTTGCCCAAAAAGGCCGTGCTTGGCGGATGTTACGCCATTTTTGCCACGCAACCCATCTGGCCCCGCTGTTGATCCCTATGGCCCGCGCCCGGAGTTTCGCTGCGCTGGCCGGAGTATTACGGTCGCAAGCTCAGCCTTGCCGCCTGCTGATCCGGCCTCAGGCCGATCTGGACAGGGCCGCGACACCGGGCAGGGTCTTGCCCTCCATCCATTCCAGAAAAGCACCCCCTGCGGTGGAGATGTAGGTGAAATCCTGTGCCACGCCTGCCTGATTGAGTGCGGCGACCGTATCGCCGCCACCCGCAACCGAAATCAGCGCGCCATCGCGGGTCTGCTGTGCCGCCGCTTTTGCCGCCTCAACCGTGGCGCGGTCAAACGGCGATATTTCAAATGCCCCCATCGGACCATTCCAGATCAGTGTCTTGAGCCCTAGAAACGCCGCCCCGAGAGTTGCGATGCTCTGTGGGCCCGCATCCAGAACCATCTGGTCTGTCTCCAGCACCGTGTTTGACCCCAACTGCACCACCTGATGTGCAGCCCCTTCGGCAAATTCGGTGGCAACCAATCCGTCTTCGGGCAGTATCACCCGGCACCCGGACCGGGCGGCCTGCGCCATGATGTCTTTGGCAGTGTCGAAATAGTCCGGCTCCTGGAGCGACGCGCCCAGCTTTGCCCCCAATGCCCCCAGAAAGGTGTTTGCCATTCCGCCGCCGATGACCAGAAGGTCCAGCCGGGTGACGAGGTTTTCCAACAGCGCAATTTTTGTCGATACCTTGGCACCGCCCACAACGGCGCCAACCGGGCGTTCGGGGTTGGACAAGGCCGCTTCAAGCGCACGCAATTCCGCCTGCATCAACCGACCCGCACAAGAGGGCAGGTGATGGGCAATCCCTTCGGTCGAGGCATGGGCGCGGTGGGCGGCAGAGAATGCGTCATTGCAATAGACATCCCCCAAACCCGCCAGCCGTGCCGCAAATTCCGGATCGTTCGTGGTTTCGCCGGGATGAAACCGAATGTTTTCCAGCAGCAGGACATCTGCGCTTCGGGCCTCTTGGGACAGGGTCTCGGCATCTTCCAGTGTCTCGATCAACTGGACAGTCGTGCCAAGCGCCTGCGACAGGCTCGGCAGCACCTGCGCAAGGCTGAGGTTCGGATCCACCTTGCCCTTTGGGCGGCCAAAATGCGCCAGCAGGATCGGCCTGCCTCCCTTGGCCAGAATGTCCCGGATCGTTGGCACGATCCGGGTGATGCGGGTTGTATCCGTCACGCGTCCGTTTTCAACAGGTACGTTGATGTCAACACGCACCAGCACATCCTTGCCACGCAATTCCATCTCATCCAGTGATTTCCAGCCCATCTGTGTGCTCCCCAGCAATCGAAGTTGGCCTGTCTTTGCCTTTCTGCACAGTGAGGTCAATCGGGTTGCTTGGCAATCGTGCGGAACGCGCCTAGGTAAGGGGCGATATTTATCCAAAGGAGCGCGGCATGGCCGAGATCAAAGACCCTGAAAACACAATCCTGATGGAGTTGAGCGGCGGGACCGTGACAATTCAACTTCTGCCGGACGTTGCCCCCAAGCATGTCGAACGCATGAAAGACCTGGCGCGCGCGGGCAAATACGACAACGTCTGCTTCCACCGTGTCATCGACGGTTTCATGGCCCAGACCGGGGATGTGGAACATGGCAACATGGAGGACGGCTTCAACCTGCGTATGGCAGGTACGGGTGGGTCGGACATGGGCAATGTGCCCGCGGAATTTTCCAAGGTGCCCCATGCGCGCGGGTCCATTGGTGCCGCCCGGTCGGCCAATCCCGATTCCGCCAACAGCCAGTTCTTTATCAACTTCAAGGACAATGATTTCCTGAACGGTCAGTACACTGTTTACGGTCAGGTCATTTCCGGCATGGAACATGTCGACGCCATCGTGCGGGGCGAGCCACCTGCCGAACCCGACTGCATGATCAGCGTCAAGGTTGCCGCAGATGCGTAGTGTCTGGGTGGCGGGCCTGTTTGCGGCATTGATCTCATCTCCGGCAGCAGCAAGCGGCATTCAGATCATGGTTGAAGGTGAGGCCAACGGTGTCGTCATCATCGATCTTCTGGAAGATGTGGCGCCTCTGCACGCCGAGCGGATCACGGCATTGGCGGCTGAGGGCGCCTATGATGGCATCGTGTTTCACCGCGTCATTGATGGCTTCATGGCCCAGACCGGCGATGTCGAATTTGGCAAGCTTGGCGGTGACATGCGTCAGGCCGGGCGGGGCGGATCATCTCTGCCCGATCTGCCAGCCGAGTTTTCCGATGTGCCTTTTGACAAGGGGGTCGTCGGTATGGCCCGATCCCAGGATCCGAATTCGGCCAACAGCCAATTCTTTATCATGTTCGATCAGGGGTATTTCCTGAACGGACAATACACCGTCGTTGGCCGCGTGACCGGCGGTCAGGACGTTGTCGATGCGATCAAGCGCGGTGCCGGGGCAAACGGCGCAGTGATCGGCGCGCCAGACATCATGAAAACAGTGACCGTGACCGACTGAGCACAAACACAACAGGATCAATTCTGCGTGGGGCGTGCTGGAAAGCGCGCCCCATTTGCGTCAGGCTGGTCCCCATGATCAGATTTGCCCTCCTTGGCGCGGCATTCAGCCTGTTTTCGAGCCTTGCCGCCGCCAGCCCCGAATGGTGGCGTGCCGAATGGCCCGACACCGATTTTGAGAAAACAACTGTCGAAAGCTGGGCCGAAATCCGCTCTGGCGGGCCGTCAAAGGATGGTATTCCCGCGCTGGACGCCCCAGCCTTTGAACCGGTGGCGAATGCAAGGGGGTTGGGCGAACGCGAACCGGTCATCACGGTCGATTTGACCGGGGCCGCGCCGCGGGCCTATCCGATCAGATACCTGACCTGGCATGAGATCGTTAATGACACCATCGCCGGGGTGCCGGTTGCGGTGACTTTCTGCCCCCTGTGCAATTCTGCCCTCACGTTTGACCGGCGGGTCAAGGGACAGGCGCTGCGGTTCGGGGTGACGGGTAAGCTGCGGCATTCTGACATGGTGATGTATGATCGCCAAACCCAAAGCTGGTGGCAGCAGGCGCAGGGCCGCGCGGTCGTGGGAAAGCTGACCGGAACGCAGTTGAAACTGGTGCCAAGCTGGATGGAAAGCTGGTCGGAGTTCAAGACGCGCAATCCGCAGGGGTTGGTGATGGCCGAACCGGACTACAGTCGTGACTATGGCCGCAACCCTTACGCCGGATATGACAGCCTGACAAAACCGTTTCTGTACAGCGGCGCGCCGCCACCGCACGGCATTCCGGCACTTGAACGGGTCGTGCGCGTGGGCAAGCGTGCCTGGCCGATGACCCGTCTGGCCAAGATGGGGGAATTGCGCGAAGCAGGCATTACCATATCCTGGCGGGCGGGACAGGCGTCCGCGCTGGATACCGGGGACATCTCCAATGGCCGCGATGTCGGCAGTATCCGGGTTCGCGACGCCCAGGGGCGCGACGTGCCGCATGATGTGATGTTCGCTTTTGCCTTTGATGCTTTCTGGCCAGGCGGGACATGGATGTTGGGTCAATAAAAAAACGCCGCAGAAATCTGCGGCGCTCAATCTTGCTTAATCAGGCCCTGCTTAGCTTGACGCAGGATTGCCCTTCGGCACCGGCGATGACTTTGATCCGGGGTTCAGCGGATCATCCTGACGCTGCACGGAACCTTCAAAGTGGGCGCCGGATTCTATCGCGATGGTCTTGTGGATGATGTCACCCTCAACCCGCGCGGTGGAGGTCAGGCGCACCTTGAGGCCACGCACCCGGCCTACGATGCGGCCATTGATTACCACATCGTCTGCGACCACTTCACCTTTGATGGTGGCGCTTTCGCCGATGGTCAGCAGGTGCGCGCGAATGTCGCCTTCAACCGTGCCCTCGACGTTGATGTCGCCGGTGGTTTTCATGTTTCCCGTTACATGCAGGTCTGCCGACAGAACCGAGGCAGGTGGCTTCGGCTTTGGCGCGCTGGCCTTGAACTCGCTCGGCCGTGGCTGCGCGGTTGCCGCTGGTGCCGAAGCCGAAGAAGTCGAAGCACCAGACGCATCTGCGTCCTTGCTTGGGGCGGGGTCGTTGATTTTGCTCTTAGAAAACATCGTTTGCAGCCTTGATATAGATCATCGGGTTAACAGCTTTACCGCCTACGCGGACCTCATAGTGAATGTGCACACCGGTGACACGTCCAGAGGCCCCCATATCACCTATCCTTTGCCCACGCGAGACCCTTTGGCCTTCTTTTACGCGAAGGCGCGACATATGCGCGTATCGTGTCTCAATACCAAACTCGTGCTGGATCTTGACCAGGCGGCCATATCCCGACTGCCAGCCGGAATGTGACACAACACCGTCCGCCGTTGCATAAAGCGGTGTCCCAAGTCCGGCGGCAAAGTCGACGCCGGAGTGCATTCGGCGTCCGCCGGTCTTTGGATCGCGCCGATAGCCGAACTGACTGCTCATGCGGAAGGAGGATTTCACCGGACTGGCAAAAGGCGCCTTTTGTGCGGCAATACGGTACAGATTGAGCTGGTCCATCTGGTTCAGCAGACGATTGGCGCGCATCGCGTCCGGCGTGGGGTCTCCACCACGGGTGCTGAACGACAGCGGGGTCAGCGGGCCGCCCTGTCCGGAATAACCGCGGCGCACGGTATCAAGGATACGTTCCGTCGGCATGCCCGCCTTGCGGAACATCTTGTCGAGAGGGGCCACCGAAACGGTCATCGCCTCTTCAAGCTGGCGGAAAATTGCATCGTTCTGATCCTGCATCAGGGCAATCTGTTGGGCCATTTCATCGGCCTGAAGCAGCGCATCCTGCGCATCTGCGATCACCTGGTCGCGCTCCCTGGCGGTTCGGGCCAGCGCATCAGCCATGAAGTCAATGGGCGCGGAATTTGTAGCGGTCCGCACAACGCCGGGGCCACCATCTTCCATAGATCCTTGCAAATCAGCAAGTTGCCCGCGCGCCTTTTCACGGTCTTTCATGGTGTCGCGCAGGGTGGTCTGGATGACATCAATGCCGGTTTCCAATTCGCGGCGGCGGGTTTCGGATTGGAGCAATTCCGACTGCATCAACGAAATCTGCTTGAGGGCGGCATTGAAACGGTTTTGCGCAGCGAGCGCCTCTTCGGCGCGGACATCACGTTGGGCAGAAAGGTCATTCAGGCGCGCCTGATAGGTGCGCTGGTCGCGCTTTGCCTGTTCGCGGAAGTTGCCGGATCCGATGCTGTCCATCAGGATCACTGCCGTGGCCACAATGGCCCATGCAACCAGTGTGGCACTGCCCGCAAAGGCGACAATCTGCGTGCCGGGGCGTAAACGGATAAAGCGGGTGTCGGTATCGGACTTCAAAAACACGCGGCGTTCCGGGAAATACCGTTCCAGGATCGCGTCTAACCTGATGCCAAACCGTGTTCTCACTAAGCCCACCCTCATTTCCGTCTTTGTGCGGCAACCAGACCCTCCTCGGTCGACCACACCCAGCTTCATTATCCAGTGCAGGTCACAGGGGCAAGTGGGTTGATCCGGTGAACGGCGGCAAAGCACCACTTGAACCGCGATGGGCAAAAATCCGCCGATTCCAATAGCTTGGGTAGCGTGAATTGTATACCCTCAGGGCCGGGCGCCATCTCCACCGCAGATAGAAGCCACTGTTATCTCTGCGCCGTGAGCGGCCAGTAAAAGTCAGGCGGGATACCGGCTTCTGCGCGTTTCTCCTCGTTGAAGGGCGGCTTGAGATTCCCGTGAAAGTATTTGCGCACCAATCCGTGAAAGGTGTCCTTTGGGTCCAGATCAAATCGGCCGCACAGAAAATGGAACCATTTGCTGCCATAAGCCACATGCGCGACCTCTTCGGCATAGATCGTCTCCAGCGCGGCAACCGCGTTCTCGGCCTTGGCTTGCTTGAATATCCTGATCATGCCCGGTGTGACGTCCAGCCCGCGCGCCTCAAGTACCATAGGGACCACTGCCAGACGCCCCATCAGATCGTCCACCGTATCTTCCGCTGCGCGCCACATTCCGGCATGGGCAGGCAGAGCCCCGTAATGGCTGCCCATCTCTTCAAGGCAGTCACACATCAGGTTGAAATGTTTGGATTCCTCGTCTGCGGCCTTCACCCAATCATCGTAAAACCCCATCGGCAGAGTTGTATCCGTAAAGCGCGCAATGATGTCCCAATGCAGATCGACCGCGTTCAACTCGATATGCGCCACCGCGTGCAGCAATGCGATTCGTCCCTCCGGTGAGCCAGGTCTGCGCCTTGGCACGTCACGGGGGCTGAGCAATTCCGGTGCGGGCGGCCGGGCCGGATGCAAGGGCGGATCGGCGCGCCCAATCTCGGGCATGTCGCCTGCCGCACGGGCCGCCTGCCACTGGGCTGCAAAACTGCGCGACAGGGCGGTCTTGTCGCGCCCCTGCGGGCATCTCAGCACGGCTTCGGCCATCTGAGCCAGCGCAATCACAGGCTTTGCACTGCCTCAAGCACCGCCTCCACATGTCCGGGGACTTTGACCTTGCGCCAGACCTGCGCGACAGTGCCGTTGGAGGCGATCAGATAGGTCGCCCGCTCGATCCCCATGCTTTTCTTGCCATACATGTTCTTTTCAACCCAGACGCCATAGGCTTGGGTCACAGTGCCCTCGTGATCCGACAAAAGCGGCACGGTCAGGGCATGCTTGGCTGTGAATTTGTCATGTTTGGCGAGCGTATCACGCGATATTCCAAAAACATGGGCGCCAGCGGCCCTGAACTCATCCAGATGTCCGGAAAATCCGATGCTTTCCCGGGTACAGCCGGGCGTGTCGTCACGGGGGTAAAAAAACAGGACCACCGGTGTGCCCTTGAGAGCGCTCAGCGTGATGTCGCCGCCGGTGGTTGCGGGGAGGGTGAAATCGGGGGCGGGCTGGTCTATATCAGGCATGTTCGGTCTCTTTCCCTTGGAAGGCGGCGTATTGGCAGGCATAGTAGGGCGTATTTGGCGACTGCCAAGCCCGCAACCCCGGATGATGATGAGCGACGCAGACGCCCCAGCCGACCAGAAGCTACCGCGCAGGGTCCAGTCCAAAAGCGTGAGCCACCGCATTGTGCACGGGGCGGGTACGGCGGCCCTGACACTGTTGTTGATGGCCGGGGTGATGCTGGCGGCGGCGGGCCTGTACCTGCGCGAGGCACCGATCAACGCGCCGCCTTGGGTTCGCGCCAAGATCGAAAACCGGATCGCACAGGAACTGCCCCAGGCACAGGTCAGCTTTGGTGAAATGGTCTTTGTCATGGACGACGGCTGGCGGCCGCGCGTCCGGCTGCGCGATGTGGTGGTCAAGACCCTTGCCGGTCAGGAGATCATCCGGTTCAACGAATTCAAGGCGACCTTAGCGGCCCGGCCATTGCTGGACGGTCAGGTTCAGCCGAAGGAAATCCTGTTGTCGGGCATTTTTGCCAACCTGCGCCGGGACGTCCAGAGCTTTGCGGTCAGCGGGGGCCACAATGCCTCGGCCCCGGCCCGCGAGGCCGCCTCGCTGCCACAGTTGATCGGGCAGATGGACGCGGTCTTGCAATCTCCCGCTTTGAGCGCCTTGCAAACGGTTGAGTTGCGCGCAGTCACCTTGCGCTACACCGACCTGAATGCGCAACGGGCCTGGACGGCAGATGGCGGGCGGGCGCGGCTGTTGCGTGACGGGAACGATCTGACCCTTGCGGCCGACATCGCGATCTTGAGCGGCGGGGCGGGGGTTGCCACGCTTGCGGCAAACTACACCTCCCGGATCGGAGAAACCGAAGCCTCTTTCGGGGTCAGTTTTGACGGTGTTGCGGCGGGCGATATTGCCGCGCAGGGTCCAGCATTTGCCTGGCTTGACGTGTTGCGCGCCCCGATTTCCGGGGCCGTCCGGTCGGGCCTTGCGGCGGACGGGCGATTTGAGCCATTGAATGCCACCTTGCAAATCGGCGCGGGCGTGGTCCAGCCCAACGACGAGACAAAACCGATCCCGTTTGATGGCGCACGCAGTTATTTCAGCTATGCGCCGCAGGACAGGTTGCTGCGTTTTGACGCTCTATCCGTGAAAAGCGCCTGGATTTCAGGTGAGGCCGCCGGGAGCGCCACCCTGGGCGTAGATCCGCAAACCGGTCAACTGACCGATTTGGTGGCCCAGATCCAACTGACCGATCTCAGCGCCAATCCGGGGTCTCTTTATGAAGAACCCATTGACCTGACGGGGGCCGATGCTGATTTTCGGCTGGAGCTTGACCCGTTTCGGATTTCATTGGGTCGGCTGCAGATCCGCGACCATAGCAAGACGCTGCTTGTCCAGGGCAGCCTTCAGGCCGACCCGAAGGGCTGGAGGGTGGCGGTGGATGGGCAGATGGATGGCATCGTTCCCACCCGGCTTCTGGCGCTATGGCCAAAGACCCTCGTCCCGAAAACCCGCAAATGGTTGACCGAAAACATACTGGGCGGGCAGATTAACAACATTGACATGGCCCTGCGCCGTGCCCCGGAGTTGCCCCAGCAAACCTATCTCGCGTTTGACTATTCAGAGGCATCGGTGCGTTTCATGCGCCATATGCCGCCCATCGAAAAGGGCAAAGGGCATTTTAGTCTGACCAACAACCGGATGGTCGTTGCGTTGGATGGGGGGCAGGTGACGCCGCCGGCCGGGGGGGTGGTGGCCTTGGCTGGCTCCTCTTTTATCCTTCCCGACATCCGCATCCGCGGTGGTCCGCCTTCGGTCATCCGGCTGAAAACCCGCTCCAGCGTCATTGCCGCGCTGTCCATTCTCAATCAAAAACCGCTTTCAGTGTTGGACAAGGCGCGCCTGCCGGTGGCACTTGCGGCGGGGCAAGCGGTGCTGACGGGTACCCTTGCCGTTCCGTTGAAACGCGGGGCCGGTTTGAAGGGGCTGGATTTTCACTTTTCAGGAGAGCTGACCAATCTGGACTCTGATGTGTTGGTGCGCAACCGGTCGGTCAAGGCCGACCGGCTGGAAATTGTCGCTGAATCCAAATCGGTCCAGATCAAGGGACGCGGTCAGATTGATGGCGTCCCTTTTGAAGGGGCCTGGACACAACCGATCGGCCCCGGTGCGACACAGGGAACAGTAACCGGTGATGTGGTTCTGTCCGGGGCGGCGCTGGAAACCTTTGGCGTAAAGCTGCCCGATGGTACGGTTACCGGCACCGCGCCAGCCCGTGTCCATCTCGATATTGAGCGCGGGAAACCGGTGCGGTTTGCGTTGAATTCCGATCTACAGGGCGTCCGGGTAGCCGTTCCTCAGATCAGCTGGCAAAAACCGGCGGGACAGGCGGGTCATCTGGAAGTGGCAGGTCAGCTTGGCAAGACCCCTCGCGTCGATCTGCTCAAGCTGTCTGGCCTTGGCCTGCAGGCAACAGGCCGCGTGGCCTTGACCGAAACGGGTGGTCTGGAACGGGTCCGGTTTGATGATCTGCGGGTCGGAAACTGGTTGAACGCCCCGGTCGATCTGGTTGGGCAGGGGGTTGGCAACCCGGTGCAGGTTGTGCTGCGTGGAGGCAGTATTGATCTGCGCCAACTGGACACTGACATCGGCGTCGGAGCGCCGACAACAGGCCCACCCGCGCCGCCCATGCAGGTGGCCCTCGATCGCCTACAGATCACCGACACCATCGCCTTGACCGACATGATAGGCGTCTTTCAGACCGCGCGGGGGCTGGATGGGACATTTCAGGCCAAGCTGAACGGCGGCACCCCGGTCGAAGGACGTATCGTGCCGCTGGGCGGGCGCAGTGCGGTGCGGCTGGTGTCATCGGATGCGGGTGGCGTTCTGCGCTCGGCGGGTCTTCTCAAGCAAATCGTGGGCGGCCAGCTTCAACTGGTATTACGGCCCGTTGGGCAAGGCGGGAATTTCGAGGGAGAGCTCAACATTCGTGACGTCAGGGTCAAGAACGCGCCGGGAATTGCGGGGTTGTTGAACGCGATCTCGGTTGTTGGCCTTATCAATGAGCTGAATGGGGATGGCATCTACTTTGACACAGTGGACGGAAAATTCCTGTTAACGCCAAACCGGCTGACCCTGACCGAAGGCAGCGCGGTGGGGGCGTCGATGGGCCTGTCGATGGATGGTGATTTTGCACTCGATTCCGGACTTATTGCGATGCAGGGGGTGATAACGCCGGTGTATCTGCTCAACGGAATCGGATCGGTACTGACCCGGCGCGGAGAAGGGTTGATCGGGTTCAACTACACTCTGAAAGGGCTGGCCAAGGCGCCGTCGGTGTCGGTCAATCCACTGTCTGCACTGGCACCGGGCATGTTCCGCGACATCTTTCGCACGCAACCCAGACCGCCAACGACCGGAACCCGGAATGATCCGGATGCGGCCCCCCAGAAACCGGTTGTGCGCAGTTTTGAGGGGCGGTAGTCGGCGGCGATGAAACTTTCAGACTTTGACTTCGATCTGCCCGAAACGCTGATTGCGACCCGGCCCGCCGCCCCGCGCTCATCCGCGCGGCTGCTGGTGGCACAGGGCGACACACTCCATGACCAGAGCGTGACGGACCTGCCCCAATGGCTGCGCAGGGGGGATCGGCTGGTTCTCAATGACACGCGGGTCATTCCCGCACGGCTGACCGGTGCGCGTCACCGCAACAGCGCCCAGGGACATGTGTCGGCCAAGATCGAAGCGACGCTTCTGGAACCGCGCGGGGACGGCACCTGGGGTGCGCTGATAAAGCCGCTGCGCAAACTCAAGCAGGGCGAAGAAGTTGTTTTCAGCGCCGATCTGCGGGCCACGCTGGAGGACGTATCGGACGGGCAGGGCATCTTGCGATTCAATTGTCGCGGTGATGACTTCGACGCGGCGCTGAACGCTGCGGGGGCCATGCCGCTGCCTCCCTATATCGCGGCCAAACGCCCTGCGGACGCCCAGGACCATACGGACTACCAGACCGTCTGGGCGCGCAATTCCGGTGCCGTCGCCGCCCCAACGGCATCGCTGCATTTTGATGAACCGTTGTTGCAGCGGCTGGCCAAGATGGGTGTGACGTTTACCTATGTCACGCTGCATGTGGGGGCGGGCACGTTCCTGCCGGTCAAGGTGGATGACATCAGCGCCCACAAGATGCATGCCGAATGGGGCGTGGTCAGCCCCGAAGCGGCGGCAGAAATCGCGGCGACAAAGGCGGCCGGCGGCCGGGTGATCCCGGTGGGCACAACCGCCCTGCGCCTGATTGAGACAGCGGGCCGTGACGGCGCAATCCGCCCCTGGCAGGGGGATACCGACATCTTTATCACACCGGGGTTTGAATTCAACGTCGCCGATGCGCTGATGACCAACTTCCACCTGCCCAAATCAACCTTGATGATGTTGGTTTCCGCCTTGATGGGGATACAGACGATCAAACGGATCTATGCCCATGCGATTGAGCGGGAATATCGGTTCTTTTCCTATGGAGATGCGTCTTTGTTGGTCCCGATGTCGCAAAAATCCGCTGGTTCGCGTTGAAATGTCGCTGAGCGAGGTGACGCCCCGGTTCGGGAGGTTCAGGGAGGGGTAGTCGCAAAAGGGAGTCGCCAAAATGCTTCAGGTTCTATCAAGCGCATGGGCGCTCTTGCTTGGCATGTGCCTGCTTATGGTCGGGAACGGCATGCAGGGCACGTTGCTGGGCATTCGTGGCGCGATCGAGGATTTCTCGACCTTTCAGATGTCGATCGTGATGTCGGCCTATTTTGTGGGCTTTCTGGGCGGATCCCGGTTGGCCCCCCGGATGATCCGGCGGGTGGGCCACGTGCGGGTTTTTGCAGCACTTGCCTCGATGATTTCGGCGGTCATCATTCTTTATCCGACCTTTCCGAATGTCATCATCTGGTCTCTGGGCCGGGTATTGATCGGGTTCTGTTTCTCAGCCGTTTACGTGACGGCGGAAAGCTGGCTGAACAATGCGGCGGATAACTCAAATCGTGGGCAGGCGCTGTCGCTCTATATGATCGTGCAGACGTTGGGCATAGTCGCGTCGCAGGCGCTTCTTTTGGCCGCTGACCCGTCCGGCTATGTGCTTTTTGTCATTCCCTCCGTGCTGGTGAGCCTCGCCGTGACCCCCATTCTGTTGTCAATAAGCCCCACTCCGGCCTTTGATACCACCAAACCGATGAGCCTTCGTGAACTTGTCGGATTTTCGCCGCTGGGCTGCGTTGGTATGTTCCTGCTGGGCGGCATTTTTTCCGCTCAATTCGGGATGGCCGCCGTTTATGGTGCCGAAGCCGGTCTGAGCGTGGCGCAGATTTCGATGTTTGTTGCGACCTTCTTTGTGGGGTCGGTTGTTCTGCAATATCCCATTGGCTGGATCTCGGACCGGATGGACCGACGCAAATTGATTATCATCGTGTCGGTTATTGGGGTTGGCGGCTCGATACTGGGCATGCTTCTTGGGCATGTCTTTACGCTGCTTCTGGCCTCGGCATTTGTTGTGGGAGGCATGTCTAACCCATTGTATTCACTTCTGATTGCTCATACAAATGATTTTCTGGAGCACGAAGACATGGCTGCGGCGTCCGGCGGCATGGTGTTCATCAATGGTCTGGGCGCGATCCTGGGGCCAATCATCACCGGCTGGCTGATGGGCACCGCTTTGGGGCCGGGGGGGTTTTATCTGTTTACGGCCATCCTGTTTGTGATGTTGGCCGCATATGCGTCCTACCGCGCGACACAGCGTCCGGCGGTGCCGGTGGAAGAGACCGGCGAATTTGTCCCCATCACGGCCTCCGCCACGGCGGTTGCGATGGAATATGCGCAAGAAGTCGCCATCGAAGCAGAGCAGGAAAGCGAAAATGCGGAATGATAGCGGTAACCATGTCGCAATTGATACAATTCGTGAGTGGGCGTTTGTTTAAATCTGGTTTTAACATCAACAAGTTCGCATGCGTAGGCAAAGGAATGCACCCATGACCCGACCCGAAGAAATCCTTGAGTTCTGGCTTGATGAAGTCGGACCCAAGGGCTGGTATGAACAAAGCGACACTTTGGATGAAACCATTCGGCAGCGCTTTATGGGGGCGTGGGAGGATGCCTGTGAGGGGAAATATGCACTTTGGCAGACTTATCCGACGGGGGCCTTGGCCTATATCATT
>CAXBKL010000019.1:0-38165 GCA_963976125.1 uncultured Sulfitobacter sp.
CTTGGTGCATCAGTCCTTCGGACCCAATGCCGACAACCCCTTGAGAATGTCGATGGCATAGGCCAGCTGGTAGTCGTCTTCCCGCAGTTCCGCCGCCTTTTCCGCCTTGGCACGGTCTTCCATGATCTGCTTGATCTGGTCCTCGGTCAGGCTGTCATTGTTCAGGCTCCCGCGCAGGTCCGCTTCCGTCCGGTTGCGCCGCTTGGGCGTTTCCTCGTCGGTTTCGGGACGTGCGGGCGGTTGTGCCACAACGATGTCCGGGGACACGCCCAGCGCCTGAATCGACCGGCCCGATGGTGTATAATACCGTGCCGTTGTCAGGCGCATCGCGCCACTTCCGCGCAGGGGCATCACGGTCTGAACCGACCCTTTCCCGAAACTCTTGGTACCGATCACAATCGCCCGGCGGTGGTCCTGCAAGGCACCGGCGACAATTTCGGACGCCGAAGCCGACCCGCCATTGATAAGCACCACAATCGGCTTGCCCTGGGTCAGATCACCGGGCGTTGCGTTGACCCGGTCACCATCCGCCAATTCGCGGCCACGGGTGCTGACGATTTCGCCCTTTTCAAGGAAGGCATCCGACACCGCAATGGCCTGATTCAGCAGGCCGCCGGGATTGTTGCGCAGGTCGATGACAAAGCCGTTGACGCTGTCGATGCCGCCCACCTTCTCGACCTCTTCTTCAATGGCCAGCTTCATCTTTGGATAGGTCTGATCGTTGAACGTGCTCAAGCGCAGCACAACGGTGCTCCCCTCCACACGCGACCGCACCACGGTCAGTTCGATGGTGTCGCGGATAATGGACACATCGAAAGGTTCCGATTCGCCCTCACGCACCACCGTGATCACGATCTCGGACCCCACCGGTCCGCGCATCATCTCAACCGCATCATCCAGCCCAAGCCCCAAAAGGCTCTCCCCATCTACATGGGTGATGAAATCTCCTGCCTCGATACCGGCCTCGAACGCCGGGGTGTCATCCATCGGCGAGACCACTTTGACAAAACCGTCCTCTTGCGTGACCTCAATGCCCAGCCCGCCGAATTCCCCACGGGTCTGCTCGCGCATCTTGGCTGCGTCCTTGGGGGACAGATAGCTGGAATGCGGATCAAGTGACGTCAGCATCCCGTTGATAGCCGCTTCGATCAACTCGCCGGAATCGACCTCCGTGACATATTGTGCGCGAATGCGCTCAAAGATGTCCCCGAACAGGTCAAGTTGTTCATACACATTCTCTGTCTTGGCGCTTTCCTGCGCCAACAGCGGGGCGGCAATTTGCGTCGTCGCAACCACACCTGCCGCAATGCCGCCCAGGGCCACCATAATAAACTTCTTCATGCCTTAACTATCCTCATCCGTTTGGAACCACGCTTCGGGGTCCGCTGGGGTGTTGTTCTGTCTGACCTCTATATAGAGCGTTTCTGTGCGGTCAGTGCCAGACCCTTCACGAAGGGGTGACAAAGTACCACCGTTTTCTACATCTTTACCGCCCATTAAGCCCACTGGCGTGCCTGCCGCGATCACCTGTCCCGTCTTTAGATAGACAACGTCCAGCCCGGCAAGAACAAATAGCGCATTTGCCTGAGGTTCAAGAATCACCACATTGCCAAAATCCAGCAGCGGCCCCTGATACCGCACGGTCGCCGCCGTTGGCGTTGTGACAATCGCGCGCGGCCGCGTGGCCATGATGATACCGGGGCGTTTGACGCCCGCCGCATCCGCCTCGCCTGCCCGGCGCAGGATCAGCCCCTGCACCGGCAAAGGCAACGCGCCGATCTGACCATCAAGGGTCACGGGCGCCGGCTCCAGTTCCCCGATCACAATTTCCGACAGGCCGCTGGCAAAGCCATCCAGGGTCTCGGTCGATGCAATCAGGATCGCGGTGCGCACCGGATCTTCGGCAAAGCGGAGCGGCAGGTCTGTGCGGTTCGCCATCGCCTGATTGAGCGCGGTGCGGGCTGCCTGCACCTGCGTGAGGCCCGCCTGCAACCGCTCCGCCGCGTCCACCTGCAGCCCCCGCAGGGTCTGCACATCCTCCAGATCCTGCCGAAGCGCGCCCGCCTGCCGGTTCAGTGCCGGGGTCAACTCAGCCAGCAACATGCCCGCCCGTGCAGTCCCCATCGGCCCATCCGGGTGCAGCAGGATCACCGGAGAAGGGTCGCCGCCAATGCTCTGCATCACCCCGATCAGGTCGGCAACCTCGGCATCCCGCGCCTGCAACCGGTTCGACAACTGCGCCTCGTTGATCGCCACCTGGCGCAGGCCCGCCCGCATCGCGCCAAGCCCCCGCTCAAAGGCCTGAATGGTCTCTGTGAGGGCTTTGACCCGATCCCGCGCGCCCTCCGCCTGATCCAGCAACCGCGACGCGGTCTCAAGCTCTGCCGCCGCCGCGCGCGCCTGAATCGCCGCGTCGTTTTCCGCCCCCGCGGCCATCGGCCAGATCAACATCACAACGGCAAGCAGGCGGATCATGAAATCAAACACCGCCCGGTCATTTCCGGCGGCGGCACAATCCCCATCAGATGCAATAGCGTCGGTGCCAGATCAGCCAGCCGCCCGCCGGACAATGCAGCTCCTTTTGGCCCGCCGATCAGTGCAACAGGCACCGGATTGAGCGTATGTGCCGTATGCGGACCCCCGGTGTCAGGATCAATCATGGTTTCGCAATTGCCGTGATCCGCTGTCAGGATCATCGCGCCCCCTGCGGCCTCCAATGCGGCCAACACGCGGGACAATCCCCTGTCCACCGCCTCACAGGCCGCAATCGCGGCGTTCAGATCACCGGTATGCCCGACCATATCGGGATTGGCATAGTTCACCACGATCAAATCATACCCGTCCTCGATGGCCTGCACAAAATGGTCGGTGACCTCTGGGGCGGACATCTGGGGCTGTAGATCATAAGTCGCCACATTAGGCGAGCGGGGCATAAATCGGTCTTCGCCCGGCGCCGGTTCTTCTTCTCCGCCATTGAGGAAAAACGTGACATGCGGATATTTTTCCGTCTCCGCCAGCCGGAACTGGCGCAGCCCATGGCTGGCCACCCAGGCCCCCAGGGTGTTCACCAACTCGGGCTTGGGGTACATCGTGCTCATATACGCCGTATGTTCGGACGAATATTGCGCCATCCCCATCAGCGCGACCCACCTGGCGCGCCTGCCGGTGTCAAAGTGGTCAAATCCGCTGTCGCCAAGTGCCGCCATGATCTCGCGGGCCCGATCGGCCCGGAAGTTAAGACAGAAAAAACCGTCGCCATCGCCTGCGCCGGAATAGTCGCCGATCACCGTTGGCTGAATGAACTCATCATCCTCCCCCCGGCCATAGGCCATCTCAACCGCGTCACGGGCGGTCCGAACGTTCAATCCTTCGGCCCTGGCAATCGCGCCATAAGCCCGCGCCACCCGGTCCCAGCGGTTGTCCCGGTCCATCGCGAAATAACGCCCCGTGAGCGTCACGATCCGCACGCCGTCCGGCAGGGCCGCCTGAACCGTCTCAAGATAGCCCAGCGCCGAGCGGGGGGCGACATCGCGCCCATCAGTCAGCGCATGGATCACCACCGGCACGCCCGCCGCATGCAGCGCCCGCACCGCCGCAACCATGTGGCTGAGATGCGCGTGCACCCCGCCATCCGACACCAGCCCCATCAAATGCGCCGTGCCGCCACTGGCCCTGAGCGTCTCGATAAAGTCCTGTAGCGGCGGATTGGCGGCAAAAGACCCCTCCTCGATCGCCAGATCAATCTGACCGAGGTCCATCGCCACCACCCGGCCTGCGCCGATGTTGGTATGCCCGACCTCGGAATTGCCCATCTGCCCACGGGGCAGCCCAACGTCGGGGCCATGGGTGATCAGCGTCGCATGGGGGCAGGATGCCATGATGCGATCATAGGCGGGCGTATCAGCCAGCAGCGGCGCATTGCCGTCGCGCTGGTCGGTGATGCCCCACCCGTCAAGAATACATAGTACAACCGGCTTTGCCACGTCTTGTCCTGCTCCGCTTCTTTGTCGCTTCTTGTTTTGAGGGCCTTTTACGCCTTCCCGGCCTCGGGGTGAACCTTTTTCATGAACCCGGCGGATATGCGCATGAAACGGATTGAGGCAGAGCGCCGGCATTGGCCATGCCTGGTGCAACCAAGGAGACCCAAATGCGCTTCACCGCCCTGCCCACCGACACCGTACGGGCGCTGCAATCGGGTGGCACCGATGCCTATGGCCAGGCCGCTGAACGCAGCGTCTCGGACGGCCAGGGCACTCCCTGCCGCCACTGCCTGTGCGACATCCCCAAGGGCGCGGACATGTTGATCCTGGCCTTTCGGCCCTTTGCCGGTCTGCATGCCTATGCCGAAACCGGGCCGGTCTTTCTGTGCGCCGATGCCTGTGCGCGGGGCGGCGGCACCGACCTGCCCGAGATCATGACAACCTCGCCGGACTACCTGCTCAAGGGCTATGACGTCACCGACCGCATCGTCTATGGCACCGGGGCAATCATTGCACCGGAACGGATGGCCGATTATGCGGCGGAAGTGTTTGCCAATGATCGCGTGGCCTATATCCACGTCCGATCCGCCCGCAACAATTGCTATCAGTTGCGGATCGACCGGGCATAAAGGAGCCTTGTCGCGCGGGCCGGCTTTGGGCATAACACCCCTGCACAACAGCCCTGAGCCAAGGACCGCCCCATGAGCCAAGACGCGCCAGAAACCCGGATCGTGAACACATACCGCATCGCCTGCGATGGCGGTGAAGGCGCTTTGGGCCATCCACGGGTCTGGTTGCAAATCCCGCGCGACACCGGCTGGGTCGAATGCGGCTACTGCGACTGCAAATTTGTACATGCCGATTCTGAAGGCAAGGTCTGAGGAACTCTGACCGTTGCGCTTGCGGCGCCTGCGGGACGCTCCGCGGGGAGTTTATTTTGAAAGATGAAGCAGGGGGCATGCTGTTTGCCCCGGCTGCGGCGCGCAGAAAGACAAGGGATTGGTCCATGACATTCGGCAAAGGTCACCACCTGCATCTGATTGATGGCTCCGCCTTCATTTTTCGCGCCTATCATGCGCTGCCGCCTCTGACGCGCAAATCCGATGGGATGCCCATCGGCGCGGTGTCCGGCTTTTGCAACATGTTGCACCGCTATGTCGAAGGCAACACCGGACCGGATGCGCCGACCCATGTCGCGGTGATCTTTGACAAGGGCAGTCATACGTTTCGCAATGACATGTATGACCTCTACAAGGCAAACCGCGAGGCGATGCCGGAGGATCTGCGCCCGCAGATGCCCCTGACACGACAGGCAACCGAGGCATTCAACATCGCCTGCAAGGAAAAGGAAGGGTTCGAAGCCGACGACATCATCGCCACTCTCGCCGTGCAGGCGCGCGCGGCAGGTGGGCGTTGTACCATTATCAGTTCGGACAAGGATCTGATGCAGCTGGTTGGCGGCGGCGTCGACATGCTGGACGCGATGAAAAACAACCGCATCGACCGTGAAGGCGTGTTCGAAAAATTCGGCGTTTATCCCGAACGTGTGGTCGATGTGCAGGCGCTGGCCGGTGATTCAGTGGACAACGTGCCAGGTGCCCCCGGCATCGGGATCAAGACGGCGGCCCTGCTTATCAACGAATATGGCGATCTGGACACGCTGCTGGAACGCGCAGGCGAGATCAAGCAACCCAAGCGCCGCCAGACCCTGCTCGACAATGTCGATCAGATCAGGCTTTCGCGCCGTCTGGTGCTGCTGGACGAAAACACGCCGCTGGATTTCACGCTGGATGATCTTGAGGTGCGTGACCCCGACCCCGACACCCTGCTGGGTTTTCTGGCCGAGATGGAGTTTCGCACCCTGACCAAGCGGATAGCCACACAGCTTGGCACCGAGGCACCCACCATCGCCGACGCCCCCCCGGTGCCGGATGCGCCGATTGTGGCGGATATTCCCTTTGACCCGGCACACTATGAACAGGTGGGCGACGCCGCCGCCCTGCAACGCTGGATCGACGCGATCTACGAGGTGGGCTATGTCGCCGTGGATACCGAAACCACCGGCCTGAACGAAATGACCGCCGATCTGGTTGGTGTCTCGCTGGCCACCGAGGCGGGCAGGGCCTGTTACATCCCGCTGATCCACAAGGAGAGCGGGACAGACGACCTTTTTGGCTCCGATGCCCTGGCCGAAGGGCAGATGCCGCT
Organism: uncultured Sulfitobacter sp.; assembly: GCA_963976125.1. Lineage (GTDB taxonomy): Bacteria > Pseudomonadota > Alphaproteobacteria > Rhodobacterales > Rhodobacteraceae > Sulfitobacter. The sequence goes on from CAXBKL010000019.1 coordinate 6,189, forward strand.
GCAAGAGGCGCTCGACCTGCTGACCCCGATGCTGGAGGACGACAGTATCCTGAAAATCGGCCAGAACATGAAATACGACGCCAAGATCTTTGCCCGGATCGGCATCACAGTGGCCCCGTTTGATGACACCATGCTGATGTCCTATGCGCAACATGCGGGGCTGCACAATCACGGCATGGACACCCTGTCGGAACGCTACCTGAACCACACCCCGATCCCCATCAAACCGCTGCTGGGCGCTGGGAAATCCGCGATCACCTTTGACAAGGTGCCCCTGGAACAGGCCACCCCCTATGCCGCCGAAGATGCCGACATCACCCTGCGCCTGTGGCAGTTCCTGAAACCGCAACTGCACAGCGCACAGGTGACCCGCGTCTATGAAACCCTCGAACGCCCGCTGGTGCCCGTGCTGGCCGGTATGGAGCGTTCCGGCATCAAGGTGGACCGCGACACGCTCAGCCGGATGTCCAACGCCTTTGCCCAGAAAATGGCCGGGCTGGAGGATGAAATCTACGGCCTTGCCGGGCGCAAATTCAATGTCGGCTCTCCCAAGCAGTTGGGCGAAATCCTGTTTGACGAAATGGGGATCGAGGGCGGCAAGAAGGGCAAGACCGGAGCCTATGCCACCGGCGCTGACGTGCTCGAAGATCTTGCAACCGAACATGACCTGCCGGCACGGGTGCTGGACTGGCGGCAACTGTCAAAACTCAAATCCACCTATACCGACGCCCTTCAGGATCACATCAACCCCGACACCGGTCGCGTGCACACCTCCTATTCCATCGCCGGGGCGTCCACGGGGCGGCTCGCCTCAACCGACCCCAATCTGCAAAACATCCCCATCCGCTCCGAAGAAGGCCGCCGCATCCGCGAGGCCTTTGTGGCCGAACCCGGCAAGGTGCTGGTGGCCCTGGATTATTCCCAGATCGAACTGCGTATCCTGGCCCATATCGCCAAGCTGCCGGCACTGAAAGAAGCCTTTGCCCGCGGCGATGACATCCACGCGATGACCGCCTCCGAGATGTTCGATGTCCCGATGGAGGACATGACCCCCGACATCCGCCGCCGCGCCAAGGCGATCAACTTTGGTGTCATCTACGGGATTTCCGGCTTTGGTCTTGCCCGCAACCTGCGCATTCCACGTGCCGAAGCCCAAGGCTTCATCGACCGCTATTTCGAACGCTTTCCCGGTATCCGCACCTACATGGACGATACCAAGGCTTTCGCCAAGGAACACGGCTACGTCCAGACCCTGTTTGGCCGCAAAATCCATACCCCCAACATCGGGGCCAAGGGACCACACGCCGGTTTTGCCGCCCGCGCCGCCATCAATGCGCCCATTCAGGGGACCGCCGCCGACGTGATCCGCCGCGCCATGATCCGCATGCCAAAGGCGATTGCCAACCTGCCCGCCACGATGCTGTTACAGGTGCATGACGAACTGCTGTTCGAAGTGGAACAGGGAGCCGAAGACGCCCTGATCGACGCCGCCCGCGACGTGATGGAAAACGCCAGTGACCCGGTGGTCAAGCTGGACGTGAAACTGACCGTGGATGCCGGCACCGGGGCGAACTGGGCCGAGGCGCACTGAACAACTGGGCTGGCCGCGGCACGCCCCGGACCCGAGCCGGGGCCTCGACAGGCAACAGCATCAGCCCCCCGCGCAAAACCGGGATGGCACAGAGAAAGGGATCAGGCCGATGACCACCGTCCACACATGGGAAGACCTGAAAACTCTCGCCTTTGCCCTCGACCTGCCCAAGGTTGCCCTCGCCGTCAGTTGGGGCACCGAGAACCTCAAGGCGCACGGCAAGATGTGGACCTGGTGGTCCCCCTACATCGACGCCGCGATTTTCAAGGGTGACATCGAAGAACGCGACATGCTGATGGCCACGGACCCTGAAACATTTGTCCTGCACCCGCATTATGCAAATTCCGGCCTGATCCTTGTCGCCGCCGGGCGCATCGACCCCGATTGGGCACAGGCGCGGTTGGTGCAGACATGGCGTGATATGGCACCAAAGCGGGTCTTGAAAGAATGGGACACCGATCATGGGGCTTAAATCCCGCCACGCCCATGTCTTGATCCCGCGCCTCGCCGCCACCCAAGCGCCGCCACGGCAAAAGGTCTCGGCTCAGGACCGGCGCGGGGCAGCCTTCAAATGATCCCTCTCCTCTACTCTTTCCGCCGATGCCCCTATGCCATGCGTGCGCGCCTTGCGCTGGACGTCTCCGGTGTACACACCCATCTGCGCGAGATCGTCCTGCGCGACAAACCCAGGGCCTTTCTCGACGCCTCACCCAGCGCCACGGTACCTTGTCTTGTCACCCGGACCCGGACCATCGACGAAAGCCTCGACATCATGATCTGGGCACTGCAACAGTCAGACCCCGAAGACTGGCTGAACATGCCCGCCGAGGGCCACGACTGGATCGCCCGCGCCGACGGCCCGTTCAAGACCGCGCTGGACCACACCAAATACGCAACCCGTTATCCCGACGAAGACCCGGACCACCACCGCCGAAACGCCAGCAAATTCCTGTCGGACCTCGATGCGCAGATCACTGAATGGATGTTCAACAAACCAACCCTTGCCGATCACGCCCTCCTGCCCTTCGTCCGGCAATTCGCCTTCATCGACAAACCGTGGTTCGATGCCCAGCCCTGGCCAGCGCTTCAGGCCTGGCTGGAACGTTTCCTTGCCTCGGACCGCTTTGCCCGGATCATGCTCAAATATCCACCCTGGCAGCCGGGCAACGCGCCAGTGATTTTTCCCGTCTAAACCCGGCGGGCTTTATTCCTTGTCCGACCGTTTTCGACCTTCTCGGAAACGCCATCTGATTTTTCACCCCCCCGGAGCAAGGCTACCTGTTGCCGCCGGGCAGCGCCTTCTCAGCGGCAAGCACTGCCCGACGCACGGGGTGTTTGTGGCCGCGCGGTCCTCGCCGTTTCCGAGAAAATCAGAACCAATCTAACGCAACGCCACCGCGCGCCACGTTCATGCGGCGGTGCGGATCACCGTTGCAGTACGTTCGGTGTACGCTTGGTGCATGGTTTGCCCACATGATTCGCCCTTTGGAATAAGGGCGTTAACCATAATGTCGGGTTTTCAGCCCTGCCCCATCGATCTGGCAGCAAGCCGGCAGGTGTGCGGCGCCACCACCAGCACCGCAGGAAAGGCCACCATCCAGTTTGGCACCCGACCGCTCATCCATATAGCAAAGAACGCCGCGCTGTTTGCGCCCACCACCAGAACCGACATCAACCCCGACAGGATGAACCCAAAAACAACCGCCGCAAAACGCGCCGGAATTATCTGATGTTCATCCAATCAAGGGTCTCCTCGGTGCGGGTACCGGGCAGGTATTCGGCGCTGATCCAGCCTTTGTAATTCGATGCGGCAATACTGGCAAAGAGGGTGACAAAATCAACCTCACCGCTGCCCGGCGGGCCCCTGTCAGGGGTATCGCCAATCTGAACATGGGCAATGCGGCGCTTGTATGCTTCAAAAATCGCTACCGCGTCACCATGGATCATCTGCGCGTGATAGCTGTCATATTGCAGGCCGACATTGGGCGCGCCCACCGCGTCCAGAATGTCCGCCGCCTGCACATAATCATTCAGGAAATATCCCGGCATCGCCTTCGGATTCAGCGGCTCAACGGTAAGGGTCAGTCCCTTGGGCGCGGCCTCTGATGCCCATTTCAGATTGCGGATGATCGTGTCTTTTGCCGATTCACCCTCCGCCTCTCCCGCCATTACATGCAGAAATTTCGGTTTCAGAACATCAACATAACGAAACGCGCGCCGCATATCATATTTGAACCGCTCCTCCCCGCCCGGCACTGCCGCAAATCCCCGCGCACCCCCCGTATAGTTCGGCGGCGGCCCGTTCATCAGGATCAGCTCAAGCCCGTTGGCGATCAGGGCGCGTTGTGTTCGGGACGCGGCAAGGTCATAGGGAAACAGGATCTCCACCGCTTCAAACCCAGCATCGGCCGCCGCTGCGAACCGGTCGAGATAGGGCAATTCAGCCCACAGCAGGCTCAGGTTCGCAGCAAATTTCAGCATGACTCAGGTATCCGGCAATTCCTCGGACGGAATGATGCCAAAGAACTCTCCGCCTGACCACACACCAAACCACCCGTCATGGTGCGCCCCCAGGTCGACAAGCCGGTAAAAGCTCTTGCGGTCGATCAGCGCCTCAAGGTTGCGGCGGATCAGGACATAGGGCGCAGGTTCGCCCGTTTCCGGGTCACGCACCACCCGGATCGGATGGTCGGGGCCTGCCTCGGCGGTGTCATCCAGATTGGTGACAAAGCGCAGGCGCTGCGTCTCACCCGCCCCCTCTGGCTCAAAATCCACAGCAACAAATGGCGCGTCCTCAACCGTGATCCCAACCTTTTCCACCGGCGTGACAAGGAAATAGCTGTCCCCTTCCCGCCACAGAATCGTTGCAAACAATTTGACCAACTCAGGCCGCCCAATCGGCGTCCCTTCATAAAACCACGTCCCATCCCGCTTGATCTGCATATCGAGATCACCACAAAACGGCGGGTTCCACGTCTCCAACGGCGGTAAACCGCGTGTTTTTGCGGCCTTTGCTGCCGCAGCAAGCCCCGATGCGGTTGGTGTCACGGTTTTTTGTCCGCTCATCGCTTTTGCCATTTCCTCGTCAAGAGTTACACTTACATTGAAGGTATATAACCCAAGGAAAGCAATTGTCATGACGCAAGCCGAAGACCTGGTCGCCGAAATCGAAAAACTGGGCGCCAAGCTGGGCGATGCCAGGGCGTCGATCACCAATCGGTTCATCGGACAAGAGCGTGTGGTTGAACTGACCCTAACCGCGCTTTTGTGCGGGGGGCATGGGTTGTTGATTGGCCTGCCCGGCCTCGGCAAGACACGGCTGGTCGAAACGCTCGGCACGGTTATGGGGCTGCATGGCAACCGGGTGCAATTCACGCCCGACCTGATGCCTGCGGATATTCTGGGATCCGAAGTTCTGGACACCGCCGAGGACGGCACCCGCGCGTTTCGGTTCATCGAGGGGCCAGTGTTTTGCCAGTTGCTGATGGCCGATGAAATCAACCGCGCCTCGCCGCGCACCCAATCCGCGCTGTTGCAGGCGATGCAGGAAAAGACCGTGACCGTCGCAGGGCAGAGCCGCTCGCTTGGCGTGCCATTTCACGTGCTGGCCACGCAGAATCCGATTGAACAGGAAGGGACATACCCCCTGCCCGAAGCGCAGTTGGACCGCTTTCTGGTGCAGATCGACGTCGCCTATCCGGACCGTGATACAGAACGCGACATCCTCATCGCCACCACAGGCGACACAGAGGCGCAATCAACGCAGGTGTTCACCGCAGAGGAACTGCTGGCCGCACAACATCTGTTGCGCCGCATGCCGGTGGGGGACTCGGTGGTGGAAATGATCCTTGATCTGGTCCGCGCCTTCCGCCCCGAAGAGGACGGGGCAAGCGCGCGGGTCCGGGAAACCGTCGCCTGGGGTCCGGGACCGCGCGCGGCACAGGCGCTGATGTTGGCGGTGCGGGCGCGCGCCCTGCTGCAAGGGCGGTTGGCGCCTTCGGCAGAGGACGTCATCGACATGGCGCGCCCTGTCCTGTCGCACCGCATGGCACTGAATTTTGCGGCACGCGCTCGGGGCGACAGCCTGCAATCGCTAATTGATGAAACCGCCGCCGCCCTGACCGGATCAAAGGCCGCCGCGTGAACACACCGCAATCCCTTCGCGCAACCGCCGAGGATCAGGCCGCGCGCCTGCCTGCCCTTCTGGCGCGGGCCGAACATCTGGCCGGTGCGGTCCTTCTGGGTGCGCATGGACGGCGGCGCGCGGGCATGGGCGATGACTTCTGGCAATACCGCCCGGCACAGCCCGGTGACAGCCGCCGCATGATCGACCACCGGCGCTCGGCGATGGGCGATCAGGAATTTGTACGCGAACGGGAATGGCAGATCGCTCAATCGGTGATGCTCTGGGTGGATCAGGGGGCGTCGATGCGGTTTTCCTCAGACCCCAATCTGCCGCAAAAAGCCGATCACGCGCGGCTATTGGGTCTGGCACTGGCGATCCTGCTGATCCGGGGCGGCGAACGCGTCGGGCTGACCGGCACCACCCTGCCCCCCCGCCGGGGCAACCCGCAAATCCTGCGGCTGGCGGAAATGTTCTGTGAGGATGACAGCGCCGAATACAGCCCGCCGGAGCACCGGGCGATGATCCCCCACGCACGGGCTGTTTTCATCTCCGATTTCCTGGGCGACCTTGAGCAGGTGCAACTGGCCCTGACAAAGGCCGCTGACAGGGGTGTGCGCGGCGTTCTCTATCACGTGCTGGACCCCACCGAAGAAGCATTTCCCTTCACCGGGCGCACCATTTTCGAAAGCGTTGGCGGCACGATCCGTCACGAAACACTCAAGGCAAATGACCTCAAGGGCCGCTATCTGGAGCGTCTCGCCACACGCAAGGCCGAGCTGCAAAAACTATGCACGCTTACGGGGTGGCAATACGGGCTGCACCATACGGATGCGTCGGCGCAATCGGCGCTGTTGTGGCTCTATGCTGCACTTGATGCACGTGGCGGGGTGGCGGCATGACGGTTCTTGGGGGCATCGGGTTCACCGCGCCCTGGTTGTTGATGGCCTTGCTGGCACTGCCGATCCTGTGGCTGATTCTTCGGGCGATCCCACCCGCGCCAGTGCGCAAACGCTTTCCGGGCGTGGCGCTTTTGCTGGGGCTAAAGGATGATGAGACCGTCTCTGACCGCACACCTTGGTGGTTGCTCTTACTGCGTATGTTGGCCGTCGCAGCGATCATTCTGGGGTTGGCAGGGCCTGTGCTGAACCCCGAAACGGATCAGGCCGGCGGCTCTGGCCCGCTGTTGATCGTGCTGGATGGATCATGGGCGGGCGCAACCCGTTGGCCGCAACAAACCGAAGCCATCCAGGCTCAGCTGACCCGCGCGGGCCGTGCCAACCGGACCGTGGGTTTCCTGACGCTGACCCGCCCCGAAACCCCTGCGTTCCAGACCGCTGATGTCTGGCAATCCCGCCTTGCCGGCTTTGCGCCAACGCCCTGGCAACCTTCCGAGGCCAATCTGACACGTGCCCGAAACCTGCTGTCGGAAATCGACGGTTTCGATACCTTGTGGTTCAGCGACGCACTGGATTTCGACGGGCGCTCGGACCTTCTGGATGATTTGCAGGCCAAGGGCACTGTCGAGGTGTACCAGACTGCAGCAAACGTCATGGCGATTGAACCCGCGATCTATGAAGACAACCTGGTGAAACTGGCCGTGAGCCGCATGGCACCCGGCACCGCCCGCGAGGTGGGGATCCAGGCAGAAGGCCGCGATCCGGCGGGCAATGCGCGCATCCTTGCGACCGCAACCGCGCAGTTTGAAGCAGGCGACACGCGGGCCAAAGCCGACCTTGCCCTGCCGTCCGAACTACGCGCCCGCATCACTGGGTTTGTCATCGCCGGACAACGCTCCGCCGGGGCCACAACGCTGGTCGATGACGCCCTGCGCCGCCGCGAGGTGGCCCTGATCGGCACTGGTGGCCCGGAAGAAGCACTGCAACTACTCGCACCGTTGCACTATATCGAACAGGCGCTGGTGCCGACCGCCGACCTGATCGAAGGGTCGATTACGGATGTGCTGCCGGCAAACCCGGATGTGATTGTTCTGGCGGATGTGGCGACACTTGGCGCGGCAGAGGCGGGGCCGCTGACCCAATGGATCGAAAACGGCGGCATGCTGGTGCGCTTTGCCGGCCCCCGCATCGCCGCAAGTGACGTCAGCCGCATGGACGAAGACCCGCTGATGCCCGTGCGTTTGCGCGCGGGCGGGCGCAGCGTAGGTGGTGCAATGTCATGGGGCGCGCCAAAGGCGCTGGCCCCGTTCAGCGATCGGTCGCCGTTTTTCGGATTGCACATCCCTGACGATGTTGTGGTCTCGGCCCAGGTCGTGGCACAGCCCGACCCGACGCTTGCCGAACGGGTGATTGCAGCGCTCAGCGATGGCACACCACTGGTCACCCGCAAGGCCGTCGGTCAGGGACAGATCGTGTTGTTCCATGTCACCGCCACGGCGGAATGGTCGACCTTGCCGCTCTCGGGTCTGTTTGTGCAAATGATGGAGCGTCTGGCGATCTCCTCCGCCTCGGCCACACCGGAGGCCGCTGATCTGGCCGGCACGACATGGACGCCGGTGCGGGTGATGGACGGCTATGGGGCGTTGCGCGATGCGGGCAACCTGCCCGGCGTGGCGGGGCCTGACCTGATCGACGCCGCCGCTGGTCCCGACGTCCGGCCCGGCATCTATGCCAGCGGCGACCGGCGTCTGGCGCGCAATGTCTTTGGTGCGCAGGGCGTGTTGACCCCGGCAAGCTGGCCTTTGGGTGTCCCAGTCCGCGGTCTGGCGGTGGCACCGGAAAAACCCTTGGCGGGGTGGCTCCTGAGCCTGTCGATCCTGCTCTTGCTGGCTGATGTCGTGGCCTCTCTGGCGCTTTCGGGGCGGCTTGTGGGGCGCAGCAATGCCACAGCCCTGATGCTGGCCTCGGTGCTATTTGCACCTGCGCTGCCGACGGAGGCGCAGACGGCAGATGATGACTTTGCTCTGGCCGCAACGGTCGAGGTTTCACTGGCCCACGTGATGACCGGAAACCCCCGCGTGGACGAAATCGCATTGGCCGGTTTGACCGGGCTGACCGACACGCTGTTTTTCCGGACATCGGTGGAACCCGCCCCGCCTACTTCGGTAAACCTTGAAACCGACGAATTGGCCTTTTTCCCGATCCTCTATTGGCCGATCACCCCCGACCAGCCGCGCCCCTCTTCCGAGGCATATGTGAAGCTGAACGATTACCTGCGCTCCGGCGGTCTGATCCTGTTCGACACCCGCGATGCGGACATCGCCCGCTTTGGTGCCGCCAGCCCCAATGGCCGCAAGTTGCAGGATCTGGCGGGACCGCTGGACGTGCCGCCGCTTGAACCGCTACCGTCTGATCATGTGCTGACCCGCACTTTCTATCTGCTTCAGGACTTTCCCGGCCGCCATGCCAGCCGGGATGTCTGGGTCGAAGCCGCGCCGCCTGACGCCAGACAGATCGAAGGCATGCCATTCCGCAACCTCAACGATGGCGTCACGCCGGTGGTGATTGGCGGGAACGACTGGGCCGCAGCCTGGGCCGTCCGCAGCGATGGCGCACCACTGTTGCCGGTCGGGCGCGGCTACGCCGGTGAACGTCAGCGCGAATTGGCAAACCGGTTTGGCGTGAACCTGATTATGCATGTCCTGACGGGAAATTATAAATCAGATCAGGTGCATGTCCCTGCTCTGCTGGATCGGTTGGGCCAATGACGTCAACAATTATCTATGACCCGCTGATCCCCCTGTCGCTGCTTGTCGCCGTGGCGGTTGTGGCGGCGCTGGCTGTGCTGATTGCGGCCCTGCGCGGCTTGAATGGCTGGCCCCTGCGCGGGCTGGCCGCGCTGGTTGTGCTCGGGGCTTTGGCAAACCCCTCCTACCAGCAGGAAGACCGCGCCCCGCTCAGCGACATCGTGCTGCTGGTCGAAGATGAAAGTGCCAGCCAGAAACTGGGCCTGCGCGAAGATCAGACATCGCAGGCCGCCGCCACATTGGCCGCCCGGATCAACGCCCGGCCCAATACCGAATTGCGCCGGATCACCGTGCCGGACGGCCAGGGGGACGCCGGCACCGAATTGATGGCCACGATCACCGACGCCCTTGCCGAAGAACCGCGCGGACGCATCGCCGGAATTCTGGCGATCAGCGACGGACGGGTCCATGACGCGGACCTGCCCATTGATCTGCCCGCGCCCATGCATTTGCTGATGACCGGGGCCGACGACGACTGGGACCGCCGATTGACGGTGCGCAACGCGCCCGCCTTTGCCATCATCGGAGAACCTGTGACGCTGACACTGCGTATTGACGATCTGGGCGCAGGCCCCCCCGATGAGCCGCTGGTACTGCTGGATATTTCGGTCGACGGGGAACCTGCACAGACCTTCCGCGTGCCGGTTGGCGAAGACCTGGAATTGCCTGTCACTCTGCCCCATGGCGGGCGCAACGTGATCCAGTTCACCGTGCCACAGGCCGACGCAGAGCTGACAGACCGCAACAACACCGCGCTTATTCAGATGAACGGCGTCCGCGACCGCCTGCGGGTTCTGCTGGTCAGTGGTGAGCCGCACCCCGGCGGGCGGACCTGGCGTAACCTGCTGAAATCCGACAGCTCGGTCGATCTGGTGCATTTCACGATCCTCAGACCCCCGGAAAAGCAGGATGGCGTCCCGGTCAACGAATTGTCCCTGATCGCCTTTCCAACCCGCGAATTGTTCATGGAAAAGATCAATGATTTCGACCTGATTATCTTTGACCGCTACCAGCGGCGCGGCATTCTGCCCGCGCTCTACCTCGATAACGTCGCAGGCTATATCCGGCAGGGCGGCGCGGTTCTGGTGGCGGCTGGCCCGGATTTCGCCAGCGCCGACAGCCTGTTCCGGTCCCCTCTTGGCGTGGTCCTGCCCGCGACGCCAACCGCGCGGGTCGTCGAAGACCCCTTCCGGCCAAAAGTAACGGAGCTGGGCAAGCGTCATCCTGTCACCACCAATCTGCCGGGCGCTGGCGACTGGGGCCGCTGGCTGCGTCAGATTGAAGTCACAAAACCCGAAGGCAACGTCGTGATGGAAGGCACCGAGGGCCGACCGCTGCTGGTGTTGAACCGGGTCGGTGAAGGCCGTGTGGCATTGCTGGCCTCTGATCACGCCTGGCTTTGGAGCCGGGGATACGAAGGCGGCGGCCCGCAGCTTGAACTCCTGCGCAGGCTGGCACATTGGATGATGAAGGAACCCGAACTTGAAGAAGAAGCCCTGACAGCCGTTGCCGAAGGGCAAACCATGCGGATCACCCGCCGCACCCTGGGCGATACCGTGCCCGAGGTCTCGGTGACGGCACCCGACGGCAGCAGTGCCACACTGCCATTGACCGAGACCGCCGCCGGGGTCCACGAAGGTGTTTTTCAGGGGCCTGAAATCGGCCTCTATCGGCTCGACAACGGCGATCAAAGCAGCGTCATCGGCCTTGGCCCCGCCGCACCGCGCGAGTTTGTCGAAACCATCGCCAATGCGGAAGTCCTTGATCCGATCCTGACGTCGATGCGGGGCGGGGTTGCGCGGCTGGAAGAAGGATTGCCCCGCCTGCGCAATGTTCGTGCAGGACGCCCCGCTGCTGGCCGGGGCTGGCTCGGCCTGACCCCGCGCGGTGCCTATGAAACGCGCGATGTGCGCACAACGGCCCTTCTCCCCGGCTGGCTGGTACTGCTTTTATCCGCCTTCCTGATCACTGCCGCATGGCTGCGCGAGGGGCGGCGGTGAAGGCGACCTGCCGGGCGCTTGTGCTTGCCGATTACGCCGATGCCCGTGCCCTGTACCAAACCCTTTCGACCGGTCACAGCCTGCCCTCTTATGATGCCGGGATCGGCGGGTTTGAGGCGCTGCTGGCCCATCCCGGCACCTGGGTAATCGGGGCCGAACTGGACACCCGGATTGTCGCGATGGCCACCCTGCACATGCTGCCCAACATGACCTACCGGATGCGCCCCTATGCACTGGTTGAGAATGTCGCAACCCTGCAAAGCCATCAGGGCAAGGGGTTCGGGCGGCAGATCATGGCAGCGGTTGCGCAGAAGGCCTGGGCCGAGGGCGCGTTCAAGATCATGTTGCTGACCAACCGCGCCCGCGGGGCGACAGCTTTCTACGAAAAGCAGGGCTATGTCGTGGATGAAAAAGACGGGATGATCCTGCGACGGGTCTGACCCGCTCCACCGCCCCGGCCTCGCGCCGGGGCCTCGAAGTTCCGGGGACATCCACACGGTCGAGGCCGCTGGTAGGCGTCGTCACCCGGCCATCCGCCACTACATCGCCCGCAACAACAACCCACCCGCCAGAAACACCACGGCCGCTCCTGCCAACAGTTCAACCAGAGCCGCCGCCTGAGCAAATCGGGGCGAGCCGCTGACCCCGGCCAAAAGCCCGCCGCGCAAACCGCCTGCCAGCAACCCCACTGCGATGGTCACCAGCGCCGTGCCCACCGCCATGGCAAAGGCCCCGGCGATACCAAGCCCGCCAATCTCCATCCGCCAGGTGATAATCAAAACAAAAAGAGCGCCCGTGCAGGGCCGCATCGCTATGCCGGCAACCAGAATCAAAGCGTCCCGTACACCGGCGGTCTGCGCCACTTGCTCAAGCGAAGGGCCATGGGTGTGGCCACAACTCGAACAGGCCGCACCAGTCCCTTGATGGAGATGACCAGGCCCGCGTGGGATCAGCTTCCGTATCCCCCGCCACAACAGCCACAAACCGATCAGGGCAATCGCGCCATAGCTGAGTGGTGCCATGAACTCCTCGGTGATCCCCACCATGGCATCGCGTCCGAGGTCGAGCAGCAAGACACCGCCGTAGACCAGAACCACCGCCGTCACCGCCTGCCCAAGGGATGCAGACAGGGCAATGACCGACAACCGCCCCATCGGCACCTTGCGCGCCATCCCATAGCCGCCGATCAGCACCTTGCCATGACCTGGACCCGCTGCATGGGCCAGTCCGTAGGCAAAGCAGGCCCCCAGCAAGGTCAGGACCGCGCCTGCCTCTCCGGCGCGGGTGGCACGCAAAGCCCGCGCAATGGTGTTTTGAAAGGCGCGCTGTTGGTCTGCGGCCCAAAGGCCAAGCCGGTCAAATCCATTGGTGAACCAGAACCCAAGCAGAAGAACCGCAAGGATCAGGGCGAGGACCGTCAGGACGCGGGGCATGTGACGATCACCCTGGTGGCCAGCTTCCTGCCAATATTGGGCAACCCGGCCTCTTGCGGGGTCTGATCAGTGCCAAGCGCATTCAGCTCCTCGCGCACCGCCATCAGACCGGCCGTCATGTCCGGCAATTCAATCTGCCTTGCGCAATCGCTCTTGCCCTTCACAACAACCGGCAGGGTCACATCATAGGCGGTGTAATAAGTCAGGTCATAAGGCATCACTTGAATGGCGGTTCCGATAACCTGATCCGCACCGACATCGCGCAGATGGGTCGTGGTGATCCGTCCCTCTGCAAGGGTCGCCGAATAGTCCCTTGGTCCCGACAACGACAACAGCTCCTCGTTCTGAATTATCTCCAGATCGCCGTTGAATCCGTCGATCCATTGCATATCGAACCCGGTCAACCTCTCGGTTTCCGCCGGCGTCAACACCCCGTCGAAATCTTGATCAAGTCCCATATCCTCGGTGATCAGCAGAGAATAGAATTCATCGTAGACCCAGGTCACTTCAACCTGTTTCAATACCCCGGTTTCATCGAAATGCAGGCTCATCCCGGTGTCGATAAAGACATGCGGATGCGCCGCTGCATAAGCAGCTGGCAAAAGGCTCAGAACAAGGGCGGTAATGTGTTTCATCGCTGATCTAAAGCACGTCTCGAAAGCATGACAGACTGAGTATTGCCCAACTGGTTGAAATCTTTGATTTCAGGCCGGAGCAGACAATACTGGTTTTTCGTTAAGTTCAATACGTAAGGTAAATCCGTCCGGTTCCCAACCCACCTGCGCGGCTTTTTATTGGTTCTCCATCAAGTCAGCACAAACAGCGCCCAGAGCGGCAAGGCACTCAGCGACGCAATCGTCTGCCAGGTCAACGTGTCGGCATAAAGGTCAGCATCCCCGCCCATCTGCCGCGCGATGATGTACCCGTTCGAGGCCGCCGGGGCGGCAAAGACCAGGACACCGGCAAATGTCTGCACCTCGTTCAGCCTCAGCATGCCTGCGATCAGGACAAACAGAACCGGTGCCAATACCGGCCGTACCGCAAGGCCGGTCGCCACTTTCCAGTTCCACCGCGTCAAACGGCGCAGGCTGATCCCCGCACCCACCGCCATCAGCCCGACCGCAAGCGCCCCGCGCCCGATCATATCAAGCGCCTCGATCACCGGCTGGGGCAGGGACATGCCCGAAAAGGCAATCATGAGGCCAATCGCACAGGCCTGAACAAGCGGATTGCGCAGGACAGCAACCGCAATCTGACGCAGGCTGGAGTGCGTCGGCCCAAAAGCAGACAGCACAACGATGCAACTGACATTGATTGTCGGGATCAGCAAGGCAACGGCCACCGCCAGCACCGCCAGGGCCGGATCGCCGCCGAATTGCTCCGCAGCCGCCAGCCCCACAAATGCGTTCCAGCGGGTGCCCACCTGAAAAATTGTGGTGAAAGACGGGTTGCCCAACACGTCGTGCGCCATCAGGCGCAGACCGAGGATCAGCGCCGCAATCAGCGCCCAACACACCATCAACGCCAGCATCACATCGCCAAACTGATCCAGCGACATATCTGTTCGTGTGATAATCAGGATCAGGAAAGCAGGAATCAAAACCCGGAAACTCAGTGTTTCAATGGCTTTCCAGTCTGCTTTGGGCAGCGCCCCGGATTTGGCCAGCGTGTATCCCAGCCCGATAATGAGCACGATGGGCAAGACGGAAAAGACAAGGGACATTCGGGGTGCTTTCGGGACAATCGGTCAAGTCGTGGCACCGCGAGCGGGCTTAGTCCAGCCTGATATTGACCTGCGCACCGCGCCCTTTTGCGTCGATGACGGCAATTGTCGAAAACCCCGGACCCAGATCGCGCAGCACCAGATCACGCCGATGCAACCCGGTGCGGACCAATGCGCCATCCACCAGAACCGTAAGGGGCAAGGCACCCGCCTGAAACTTGAACGGAATGCCATCCCGACCTGCGCGCAAAACCGCCCCATCCGGCGGAAAGCTCACAACCGGGGCATCCGGGGCCTTGGCAAAAACCGCCTCCCGGCTGCGGAACCGTTGCAGGGGGGGCGGCAAGGCTGCGGTGCTGACAATCAGCGTTTCGGGTGGCGGCGCCGCAAATGGCGCAGGCTCCGGCCTGATCCGCCCGAAGGTTTCAAACAGGATCGGCGCCGCCAGATCCCCGCCAAAGGCACCGGGCACCGGCGTGCCGTCCGGGCGCCCCAGCCAGACACCGATCACATGTGCCCCGTCATATCCGATCGCCCAGGCATCCCGGTAGCCGTAGGACGTGCCGGTCTTGTAAGCGATTTGCCCGGTCTGCGCCGCACTGCCCGCAGGCGGTGCAAGGCCCGACAGGATATGACCCACCTGCCACGCGGCAACACGGGACATGATCCGGCGCGGTGGCACTGGCGGCTGATCGCGGTGCCAACGCAGGGGCCGGACAACGCCGCCATTGCCAAGCCCCCCGTAAAGCTGCACCAGATCATTGAGCGTCAGACCAACACCGCCCAGCGCCAAAGCCAGTCCCGGTTTGCCACCGGGCACCCGCGGGGCCGCCCCGCCCTTGCGCAGGGCCGCCATCAACCGTGCCGGACCCAGTTCATGGGTCAACCGGATCGGCGGTATATTCAACGACGCCTGCAAGGCTTCGCGCACCGTCAACTCACCGCGAAACTGCCCATCGAAATTCTGTGGCGCATAACGGCCAAAGGTAACGGGGGAATCGTCGATCAGCGTATCGGGATGAACCAGCCCCTGATCGAAGGCCAGACCGTAGATGAAAGGTTTTAGCGTCGAACCGGGCGAGCGCAGCGCGCGGGTCATGTCGACAAAACCCAGCGCACCACCCTGCGCCGAATACTCTGACGATCCGGCAGCGGCGATCACCTGCCCGGTCCGGTGATCTGCTACAACGATGGCCGCCGAAACACCCGGTGCCTGCCCGGTCACCGCACGCCGCGCCAGCGCCTCGACCTGCCGTTGAAGGGACGCATCCAGCGTCAGATCGTGCCGCTCTGCCAGCGGATATGTGGACCGGAGATAGTCCGTCAAATGGGGCGCAAGGCGGACAAAGGGCGTCATGTTTTCGGGAACCGGCCCAGGCCACACCTGTTGCGGGGCATCGACCCGCGCCAGCACCCGGTCGCGCGCGGCCTTTGCGGCCTCGGCAAACCGGTCAGGACGCCGCGCTTCGGGAGCCTGCGGAAGCGCCACCAACAAGGCCGCCTCGGCCACCGTCAACCGCTTGGGTTCCTTGCCGAACCACGCCAGCGATCCGGCGCGTAACCCTTCCAACCGGCCACCATAGGGCGCATGGACTAGATACAGTTCCAATATCTGCTGCTTGGTCATCCGCCGTTCAAGCGCCAGCGCCAGCCGGATCTGTCGCAGCTTTCCCCGCCAGCGCCCGGTGCCGGAATTCTCCAGCAACCGCGCCACCTGCATGGTCAGGGTGGAGCCGCCGGATGTGATCTCGCCCTGACGGACCGCCTGTGCCCCGGCACGTAGCACGGCCAGCGGATCAACACCTGCATGCCGATAGAACCGCTTGTCCTCATAGGCGATCAGCATGGCGATGAAATCCGGGTCAACCTGATCCGGTCGCAGGGCCAGCCGGACGCGCCCGCCCTCGACAGGGAACACGCGCATCAACGCTCCGCTGCGGTCGTGCACCTCGACCGAGGTTTCAATCAGCACAGGCGGCAGGACAGTGGCATCAATCCACCTGTCACCGGCATCCCGCAGGCCCGCACCGACCCCCAGGATCAGCGCCAGTGCAAAAAGGCCAAAGCGCCCGATCATGGCAGGACAGTCACCCGCCCGGTATCGGTGTTTGCGCGGTATTCTGCGCGGTACATGTCCTCCACCGTGGCCGCCGGATGATGATAGGTACCGGGCGTTACCGCGCGAACAATATAGGCCAGTTGAAACGGTTTGGCACTGCGGTGATTGACGGCTGCGATGAACCGGTCACTGCGGAATTCGGCGTTTTCCGCATCCTTGATCTGCAACCAGTCAAGGCCGCGGAGCTGACCGCTGCGCAGCAGGTTGGGGTTGTCGATTTCAAACCCCGCTGGCAATGGATCGTCAATAATCAACCGCGCGCCAACCGCCTCGAACGGCGTGATCTCCAATACCGCGACCATGCGGTCTCCTGACCGGATGTCACCGCTGATGGCCAGACCCTCCGTGGTGTAATAGCTCCGCGAAATCGCATATCCATATCCGTTCGCTGCCGGTGGCACCAAAGGCACCCCATCGGCGGTCATGGTCACATCCATAGTCGATCCGCTGATGTTCTCGATTGTGGAGACCCCTCCCCGCCGGTCGCTCAGCCGTTTCACAACCGGGCCGCTTGCGGTTTGCCCATCAACCCGCAGCCCCGGCACCACGTTGGGCGCGGCCAGCGCATTGGCGGCCATAACGACCTGTGCGGCCTCCTGCGTGGACAACCGCCGCTGGTCACGACTGAGCAATGAAGCCAGCGCCACCGGATCAATCGCCAGACTGCCCGCCTCCGCGCTCAGCTTCAGCACCGCAGCGGTATCGCGCAGGTTGGTGCCGAAATCGCTGCGCCAAAGGCGGTTTTCACGGGGCCGCTTCAACAACTCCCGCGCCCGCCGGAACATGGCGTCCGCCCGAGGCTGATCTCCATAAGACGCCAGCGCCGCGCCCAATTGCGCCACCGCCAGCGCCGTGCCAAAGTTCTCGGCTCTGGTATCCGCATAATAGCGCAGATCACCCATACTGGCCGCACCTTCGCGGGCCAACACCAGCATCGCATAGGCCACATCCTCGCCCCCATCGTCAAAGTCGGGCGCGTAGTTGATGCGGTTGCGCAGGTTATCCATGGCAAGGCTGAACGCCAGATCCGACACCCTGTACCCCTCCGCCCGCGCCCGGCTCAGAAAATCGGTCACATAGGCATCAAGCCAGAATTCACCCGAAGACGCCCGCCACAGACCAAAGGCCCCGTTGCTGGCCTGTCGGGTCAGGATGCGCGCGATGGCCTTGTTGATCTTGTCGTCGATCTGTTCTGGTGCCCCCAGACCCGCCGCCTGCGCCATGGAACTGAGATACAGCAGCGGCATGGCTGCCGAGGTGACCTGTTCGGTGCAGCCATAGGGATAGCGGTCCAGACGCTGCAACAGTCCCGGCACGTCAAACCGCGCAAAAGGCCCCGCCGTCAATGTCGCGGTACCGGTGCCGGGCCGCAGTCCGGCAAAGACATTGCGGTCAAAGGTGAAGGTCTCCCCGACCCCCAGCGAAAATTGCCGCGTCAGAGAGACTTTGGGATCGTTGTTGCGCACCGCCATGGTCAAGACCTTGCGCAATTCCGTGCCGTCAGAAGTGGTGGCAACAACGGTTATCAGGTGATCGCCGATCTCACGCCCCGCCATGGGGATCTCCAGACGCGCACTGCCCCCGTCCGCAAGCGTCACGGTTTGCGGCGCCGCGCCCAACGCCACCCCCGCATCTGCAAAGACCTGCAACCGCACATCGCCGCTGGCCCCTTCGGCATGCACCAGTTCCAGCAAAAGCCGGCTCTGATCCCCCGGTGCCATAAAGCGGGGCAGCGATGCCGTGACAACCACCGGATCACGGGCAATAACGTCTTGTGCGGCATCGCCAACTGCCGTGGCGGTCCATGCCACGGCCATCATCCTGATCGTGCCGTTGAACGCAGGCCGGATGATCTCGATCTCTGCCCGCCCGTCGGGGCCAACCGCAATCGGCCCACTGAAAAACGCCATCAGCTTTTCGGTGGGCGGTGGCGATTGCACCTGCACGGTCGCGGCGGCATCACCACCCGACCGGACACGGCCAAGCGCCCCGTTTATCCCGTCGATCAGCCGCCCGTAAATGTCACGCATTTCGACACCCAAACGGCGTTGACCGAAATAATGCCCATCCGCATCGGGCGGTTCAAATCCGGTGAGGTTCAGAATACCCACGTCAACCGCCGCCAGCGTGACATAGGCCATCTCGCCCTCGGCCACGCCATCTACCAGAACCGACGCCCGCATCGTGCCTGCCTGACCATCGACAACCAACGGCGCGTCAAAGCTGACAGTCAGCTTTTTGTCACCGGGGCGAATGGTGGCATGGGCCAGGCCCAACGCCCGGCCGGGGTTCTGGCCTGCCGCTGCATTCATACGGCTCAGTACGGACGCCGTGACATAGGCGCCACTGCCCCAGTCCTCCGTGACGGTCAGCGGGATCACGTTCTCGCCCTTTGACACCGCCACGACCCTGCGCTCAATCACCCGGTTGGACAATACCGTCAGCAGCGCCACACCTTCGGCTTCGGGAACCATACGCACCTGTACGGTTGCGCCAATGTCATAGCTTTCGGCATCCAGAGACAACGCAAGCCGATCCGGCGTGTCCGTCGATCCATCGCCGCCATACCACCCGGAATAGAACCGCACTGACGACGCCGCATAGGGCGCACCAATACGTTCGACGACCATCTCGTATTCGCCCCATTCGGTTGGCGCGCTGACGCTCATCGGCTGCGCCCCCAGCATGACCTCACCGGCACCCACCCGCACCCGGCGCGTCACGGGTTCCCATTCCCAGTTGCCATAAAGCTGATACCACTGATACCGCGTGTTGATCCGGTTCATTGTCCACCGCACCTGCATGGGCTGGGCCGCATTGTCCGGCCCCACGGCAATCAGATCAAAGGCGGCGTCGGTCCCTTCCCTAAGCACCCCGTCAAACTGTGGCCTGATCCCGATCATCGGCAGATCAGAGGCAATTTCCCGGATCAACCGCCGCTCAACCGGACGTCCCGATCCTTCGGCAACCCGCAGGATCGCCTGTGCCTCCAGCGGCATGCCGGGGTTTTCAGCAACCTTGGGAAACCGCAGCGGCAACATCGCCCGCCCCTGCCCGTCAGTCACCGCATCGCCCAGATATTCCGTCAGCGTGCCAAACCGCGTGTCATGCTGACCAAAGCTGTACCCTGTCCAGCCGTCACGGGTGCGCTTGGCCCGCAGCCGCAAATCGCCTTCGACAGCCAGATCGGCACCCGGCGCGCCAAACAGATACCGCACATCCACCATCAACGGCGCGGTATCCGTAAGGCGCAACGGCGCGTCCGGCAGGGTCATTTCAAAATCTATCCGCTCTGGCAGGAAATCCTCGACCAGCACCGTCCGACTGGCCAGCGGGGCCGCATCCACGTCGGATTTGATGTCGATCCGCCACGCGCCGCGCGGCACATCCGCGCCCAGCGGCAGGGCAAACACATGGCCGCCCGCCCTGGCGTTCCGGCTCAGCTGGCGGCTGTATTCCACCCCGTCCGGGCGGCGCAGGATGGCTGTGACCGGCAGGGCGTCGATGGCCTGTGCCGTCTCGTCGCGGGTCAGGGCCGTGGCATAGATCGTCTCGCCCACCCGGTAGGCCCCCCGGTCGGTGGTCAGGAACGTATCAATCGGCGGCGCAGGCGGTCGCCCCTCCACGCCCCTGTCCGACAAATCAAACGCCGGGCCCGTGAGCGACAGGAAGGCAACGTCCGCATCCCCGTCCTCGGCCATCAACAGCGCCGGTGACGCCGCCCCCGCGCCACGGATCAGCCCGGCAGGAAAGGTTGCAAACCCGCTGGCATCTGTCTGAACAGTGCCAAGTACCGCGTTGGCCCGCGAAATCAGCGACAGGGTGATCCCCTCCCGCGCAGCCGCATCCGCCAGTCGGCGCACCGAGACCTGCAAACCATCCACACCGGACCACGTGGACAGCCCCAGATCAGACAATACAAACCACTGCGTTGCCGCCGGATTGTCATAGGGATCCTGCCCCGGCACTGAAGCATTGAGAGCGTATATCCCCGCCGGCTGGCTGGCCAGCACATCACCCAGAGGAAGCCGCGTGGTCATGTCCAGGTTCAACTCGTTTTGTACATCGCCCTGCCCGGTCCAGACCTCCTGTGCCAGGTCGCGGCTGAACCGGTCATCCTCATATTTGCTGAGTGGCCTGCCAAAATAGCTTTCCCGGATCGTGCGCACCAGATTGCGGTCGCTGACCCGGCGCAGTCTCAGATCAAGCCTATCGACATTGACGGTCTCGACGGGCAATGCCGCCTCTGCTGCGCGGGGCAGCACATAGGCGCGGCCCGGAAACCGCACCACCGGGGCGCGGTCGCGCACATAAAGACGCAGGCGCACATCGCGGTGCAACCCCTCGCCACTGGCCGCAGGCAGCCCCGCCCGGAACGTCACATCGTAGCGTTTGCCGTGTTCCACACCGTCGATGCAAAGCTGCGCGTCATCCGCTTGGACAACCAACCCGCGCCCTTCAACACGGACAAAAGGCTCGTAATCTACCCCCACCTGCACCAGCTTTTCGGAGAACTCCGTACAGATGCGCGGCGCGGCGGCATTGTTGTCGATCCGGTGTTCGGTGATCCGAAACCCGTATTTGGCAATCGCCTCATCCAATGCACGTTCCAGATCGTCGCGCGGCATCAAAGACACCGCCAGCCGCAGTGCCGCGATCATGTCCCGACCCCGGCGGTTGGCCTCCAGCGCCTGCGCCATCACCTCGAGCGCATAAACCTGCCCCGGAACATCGGTGGCCCGCAGGTACCCATTTGTCGCCGCCTGCATTGCCTGACGGTTCATCCCGCGTCGCTCGCTGTTTTTCAGCGCCGTTGCCCGCTCCAGCGCCAGCGACGCATAGCGGGTCCACAGGTCCGACCGGTCCGACAGCGCCACCGCCTTGCCCGCCCAACCCAGCGCGCTTGTCGTGTTGCCTGCGGCCGCGCCGTCCGACATCTTGACGATAAGGTCATCAAGCAATTCCCCGGCAAACGAATAGCGTCTGGTATTTGCCGCGACCAATGCACTTGCGCGGTTCTGGTCATCAAGCGACAGGAACGGGGCGGCGACCAACCGGGCCGGCTGATTTGATCTGACCTGTGGATCGGTCGGCACCTTGCGGGCCGAAACCGCGCCCGCATAGGGTTGTTCATCACGGATTGCGGATTTGGGGAAACAGGCGTTGGAGCGGCTGTTGTAGGTAAAGGCAACGCAATCCGCCTGTGCGCTGCATGCGCGGACACAGGCGTCCTCGGTCGTGTCAAAGAGATTGGTCAGGTCAGAGCCGAAAAAGTCCATATCCCGTGAAAAAAGGTAGCGATGGTCCGGCACCGCGTTTTGCGCCATTGCCCCCCCGGCAAACAGGGCGGTCAGCAGGGCAAACAGGTAAAACAGGCGGGCAAGGGACATCGTGATCTCCATCTTGATTGGCACAAAGGTGCCATGCGACCCCGCGCCGGGCAAGGCAGCAGCAGCCTTAAGCGGATATTCACCTTGTTCGCTGAGGGTGCAAAGACCTTGAAACCGCGCAAGCCGGAGCGCCGTATGAGCCTTGCCAAAAAGCTGACAGATGAACGCCGCGCCCGGCTCGCGGCGGAGCGGATGCTGGAACTCAAACAGGCGGAATTATTCGCGGCCAACCGCAAGCTGGGCCTGCATGCCCAACAACTGAGCGAAGAGATCGTCGAGACCCGCGCAGAGGTGGAGACGATCCGTGGCGAAAACCAGCGGGTCAAATCGGACCTGACGGCCGCCAATCAAAAGATCGCCATCACCGAACGCCGCCTGTGGCACTCCATCGAAACCATCAACGACGGTTTTGCATTCTTCAATGCCGACAACGAAATGATAATGGCCAATCGGTCCTACATCCATGTCTTTGATGGCCTTGAAATGATTGAACCGGGGGTGAATTACGTCACCATCCTGCAACTGCTGACCGACGAGGGTATCGTGAACACCGGCGACATGGCCCCCGCCGCCTGGCGACAGATGATGACCGAACGGGTGCAAAGCCCGGCACCCGAACCCGTTGTCATCCAACTTTGGGATGGCAGCTATATCAAGATGATCGACCAACGCGGGCCGGAGGGCGATCTGGTGTCGCTTGGCCTCAACATCACCGCCACGGTCATCTACGAAAAGCAGCTCAAGGAGGCTCGCGCCGTCGCAGAAAGCGCCAACCGCGCCAAATCCGCCTTCCTCGCCAACATGAGCCACGAGATCAGAACCCCGATGAACGGCGTTGTGGGCATGGCCGATGTATTGGCCGATACCGGGCTGAACGAGGAACAGAAACTCTATGTCGACACCATCAGGAATTCGGGCGAGGCACTGTTGGTCATCATCAATGACGTGCTGGATTATTCCAAGATCGAAGCCAAGAAACTTGACCTCAAGCCCGAATCCTTCGATCTCGAACGCGCCCTCGAAGAGGTGTTGATGCTGCTGCAACCCTCCGCCCGCGACAAGGGTCTGGACCTGATGCTGGACTTCGATCAGTTTCTGCCGGCCCAGATGATCGGTGATCCGGGGCGGCTGCGGCAGGTGATGACCAATCTGGTGGGCAACGCGATCAAGTTCACCACGAAGGGTCAGGTCATCGTGCGCGCCACCGGCGTGCCGGATCCGGTGTTGGGCACAATCGCCCTTCACATCAGCGTCGAGGACACCGGCATCGGCATCCCGGAAGGGCAGATCAGCCATATCTTTGGCGAATTCAATCAGGTCGAAAACGAACGCAACCGCGAATTTGACGGCACCGGTCTGGGACTTGCGATTTCACAGCGGCTGATCGAACTGATGGGGGGTAATATCTGGGTGACCTCCTCCGAAGGGGTTGGTTCGTGCTTTGGATTTGTGGTCGAAATGGACCTGACCGAAATCCCTCAAGCCGAACCTCTGGCACCTGAAACCGCGCCTGATCCACCCCCTTCATCGCCCCCGGAACCGCGCCGCTTGCGGGTACTGGCCGCAGAGGACAACAAGACAAATCAACTGGTGTTTCGCAAGCTGCTCAAGACCCTGGATATTGATCTGACCTTTGCCAACAACGGCGAAGAGGCGGTTGCGCTTTATCGTAAAATTGATCCCGACCTCATTTTCATGGACATCTCAATGCCCCGGATGGACGGCAAGGAAGCGACCCGCGCCATTCGTGCGCTGGAACAGGAAACCGGCCGGCATGTGCCCGTTGTCGCCATGACCGCCCATGCCATGGCAGGCGATGACAAGAGCATTCTGGCGGCAGGGCTGGATCATTACCTGACCAAACCTTTGCGCAAACCCGACCTCTTTGCCCGGATTGAGGCGGTCTTGACTGATCGGATCATGCCCCCCTGGCCCGCCGCTCAGGAAGCGGGGTAGGGACGCACAAACACCGGCCTGTCCGGGGTCGAAGCATCCGCCTGCCAGACATAGCCGCCTGTGTCGAATTCCCGGATCGCTTCGGGGTCGGTCAACCGGTTCTGAACAATGAACCGCGCCATTGCGCCGCGCGCCCTCTTGGCGAAAAAGCTGACGATCTTTGGCCCCTTGGCCGCGCCCTTATCTTCCATGAACTGCGGTGTTATCACCCGTAATTTCAACGCCTTGGGTGCAACAGCGCCAAAATACTCCTGACTGGCGCAGTTTATCAGAACATCCGTACCGACCTGAGCCGCCTGCACATTCAACGCCTTGGACAGATCATCGCGCCAATAATCATACAGAGTTCCACCGCGCCGGGTTTTCAACCTGCTGCCCATCTCGAGCCGGTAGGGCTGGATGGCATCAAGGGGCCGCAACACCCCGTATAACCCCGACAAAATGCGCAGACGGTCCTGTGCCCAGGCCAACTCATCTGCATCAAGGCTCCCGGCCTCCAACCCCTGATAGGTATCCCCGGCAAAGGCTAAGGCGGCGGGCCGGGTCGCATCGGTGTCCGGCTCTGCCTCAAACGCCGCAAACCGGTCGCGGTTCAACCGGGCCAGATCATCCGACAGGTCCATCAGCTCTTTCAATTTGCCCAGCGTCAGATTGCGCGCCGTCTTGGACAGGCGCACCGCATCGTCCTGAAAGTCCGGCTGCGTCATTGCAACATCACGCGCGTTCCAGTCGAGTCTTTTGGCAGGCGAAATCACAACCAGCATCTTAATTCCCTTCGTTGCCTATCGTGACTTAGCATTCCGACCCGAATGAGCAACCCCGCCCCGGACCTGATCCGGGGCCTCCCGGTTCTATCAGTGTCGCCCAGGATCGGCGCGCCCATCACGCCCGTCACCCCGCCTCGCGCAACACATCCAGAAACGCAGGACCAAACCGTTCCGCCCGCCGCTCACCCAACAACCGTTCGATCGCGTCCGCATCCGCCCCGCGCAATTGCGCCACCTTGGCCAACAAGGACGCCGAACAGCTCAGCGGCTTGTCCGTCCCCGCTTCACCACGGGCCAGATCGGCCTGAATCTGCAACAGCTGGTCATAGACCGTCCCCGCCACACGTCCGGCCAGCTTGCGCCGCGTCGGATGCATGACCTCGGCCTCGCCGTTGATGACTTCAAGAAACATCCTCCCGTAGGTTTCCAGTTTCTTCGCACCAACCCCACCAACCCGCGCCATCGCGTCCAGATCGCGGGGCCGGGTCTCTGCCATTTCGATCAATGTCCGGTCGGTAAAGATGATATAGGCCGGGACCTTGGCCGCCTCTGCCAACCCGCGCCGTTTCGCCTTGAGCGCCGACAGCAACGGCGCGTCCTCGTCGCTGACCATCGCCTTGACGGCGGGCCGCCGCGTCGCACTTGCCGCCTTGATCGTATCTCGCCGCAGCGTGATACCGGCCTCGCCGCGCAGGATCGGCCGTGCCGCATCGGTCATGCGCAGCGCGCCATGCCGATCCCGGTCGGGCCGGATCAGGTCATGCCCCATCATCTGCCGAAACACCGCCTGCCACTGACGGCGGTCATACTCACCACCGACCCCAAACGTGGGCAGGTCGGCATGGCCCCGCGCACGCACCTTGTCGGTTTCAACACCCAGCAGAATATCAATCAGATGCCCCGCGCCAAACCACTCGTCCGTGCGCAGGATCGCGGACAGCGCCTTGCGCACTGCCGTTGTTCCGTCAAAGGTCTCCGCCGGGCTGTCACACAGGTCACAGCGCCCGCAGCTGATCTGCTGTTCCCCAAAATACCCCAGCAACGTCTGCCGCCGACAGCTCAGCGCCTCGGCCAACCCCAACAGCGCATTGAGCCGCCCATGATCCGCCGCACGCCGTTCCGGCGGGGCCAATCCTTCGTCGATCTGGGTCCGGCGCAACCGGATGTCGTCCGGCCCGAACAAAGTGAGCGTCTCGGCCGGGGCGCCATCGCGGCCCGCGCGGCCGATTTCCTGATAATAGGCCTCGATGGATTTGGGCAGGTCCGCATGGGCCACCCAACGGATGTCCGGCTTGTCCACACCCATGCCAAAGGCGACCGTTGCCACCACGATCAACCCATCCTCCTGCTGAAACTGCCGTTCCGCGATTCGGCGATCTTCGGCCTCCATCCCGCCATGATAGTGGATCGCCTTCTGCCCCGCTTCGCGCAGCGCGTGTGCAATGCCTTCGGTCTTGGCGCGTGTGCCGCAATAGACGATCCCCGACTGCCCCCTGCGCGCGGCGGCAAAGTTCAGGATCTGATCGCGCGGCTTGTTCTTGGCGGCAAAGGCAAGGTGGATATTGGGCCGATCGAACCCTTGCAGGAACGCGCGGGGTGCCGCCCCATCAAAGAGCTTTTCGATGATCTCATCGCGGGTCTCTGCATCTGCGGTCGCGGTAAAGGCGGCCAATGGCACATCCAGCGCCCGGCGCAATTCGCCAATCCGCAGGTAATCGGGGCGAAAATCGTGACCCCACTGGCTGACGCAATGGGCTTCGTCCACTGCGATCATCTGAACGCCCACCCGTTTGAGCATCCCGGTCACCGACCCCGCCGCCAACCGTTCCGGCGCCATGTAAAGCAGCTTGAGCGTGCCTGCTTCCAGTCCTTCCCAGACCGCATCGGTTTCCTCTGGCGTATTGCCGGACGTCAGCGCCCCGGCACCCACCCCCGCTTCCTGCAGGGCGCGCACCTGATCGCGCATCAACGCAATCAACGGCGAAATGACCACCGTCACCCCGCCCCGCATCACCGCAGGCAATTGAAAACAAAGCGACTTCCCGCCACCTGTTGGCATGATCGCCAGCACATTTTCACCCTGCGTCACCGCATCAACGATCTCTTGCTGACCGGGACGAAAGGCATCATGCCCGAATACATCCTTCAACAGCGTGGCAGCGCCTTGATCCAACGGGGACATGGGTAAACCTGTAAAATGATCTGCTCTTTTGTGCAGACTCCCACACTAACAATTGGTGAACAAGCCTGAATTGGCCCGCCGCGCCATCCTCTACCCGTCCGCAACCCTTGGCCGTCCTGCGGCCTCCACCGTAATCGTTGCTTCCACAAACACCTCGCGCGCTTCAACACCCGCCGTGCGCACATCGCGGCTGACGCTCACCTGGATGTCCTCGGCCCCGGCGGCCTGCGCCTGTGCCACCGCCACCTCGCGCAGCGCGTTTTCCAGCATCGCAAGCGCGCTTTCCTGATCGCCAAAGTCTTGCGGCCCGCTGTCCAGATGCACCCTGAACGCGCCTTCTCCGGCGGATGTGACCGTCCCGGTCTCGCGCATCGTCACCCGTCCCACAACCGCACCGATTGCATTGGCAACTCCGGCATGTTCGGGCAGGATCATCTCACATCCCAGCCGCGCACCCACCGCCGGATAATAGCTGGCCGCCGAGGCACCCAACCCGACAACCGGCACGCGCAGCCCGGTGTGCAGCCGCACCAGCCCCTGATCCCCGACCATCCCCCGCTGCATCAACACATGCCGCGCCAGAACCTCCGGTGCCACATCAAACCCGGTCTCTTCTTCGGCAAAGGCGGCCTCCAGCAATGCCAGCACCGTCTGATGCGTCAACTGGTCAACGATCATCTGCGCCACATCGTCCCCGGAGGTCGACAACACATTGCCCGCCCCGGTCCGCCGCCGCCCGAACAAGTGCAGCGCCTTGCGCGCCGCCCCGGCATCCCACTCCTTCACCCGGCCCAGCACATGACTGGCATCCGAGGGCGTGACTGCCGCAATCTGGACCAATCCCCGTTCCACCAGACGCTTCAGCGCCCCGTGTTCAATCCGCGCCCGCAAGACGTGCGCCAACGGATGCACACCCGTTCCGATGCGTTCCAACAGCGCCTGCTCACGCCCCCCGATGCCCTCGCGGCTGACACCCGGAACGGCACGTACAAACCGCGCATCATGCTCGCCGGGGGTTGCCACCTTCAACTGACTGTCCAGCGCGGCATGCACGACCTCCGGGGCCTCCAGCGCGATCAACGCAATCGGCATCACCCGTTTCGGACCCAGCGTCACGCCACCCTGCAACCCTTCCGCGACAAAATGCACCTCGCTGTCACCGCCCAATCCGGTGGTGCGCATGGCAACCGCCTCGACCATGGTCCGATACCGGCCAACCTGCGCCCCTGCCGGATCAATCTTGGGCCGCCCCCCCTTGAGCAGCGCCACATCCGTGGTTGTCCCGCCAATATCGCTGACCAGCGCCAGATCGGCCCCGGTCAACCATCGCGCTCCGACAATGGAGGCCGCCGGGCCGCTCAGAATGGTCTCGATCGGGCGGTCGCGGGCCTGCGCACTTGAAATCAGCGCGCCATCCCCGCGCACCACCATCAGCGGCGCCTTGACGCCCAGATCAATCAACGTGTCCTCGGCCCGCCCGATCAACCGGTCAATCATCCCGATCAACCGCGCATTCAGCACCGCCGTCATCGCCCGCTTCGGCCCGTTCAGCTTCGCCGACAGCTGATGCGAGGCCGACACCGGACGCCCCGTCAACTCCGTCACCAACGCCGCCGCGCGCTGTTCATGGGCCGGGTTGCGCGTGGCAAACTGACTGGCCACCGCAAATCCGCTCACATCATCCTTGTGGGTCTCCAGAAACGCAATCAGCGCCGGCTCATCCAGCGGCTTGGCTTCACCGCCTGCATGATTGTGCCCGCCCTCCAGCACAATGGCCGGATCCCCGTTGAGCGCCTCCGCCAGACCATGCGCAGCCAGATCCTTTTCCCGAAACCCGATGTAGATCAAGGCGACGCGCCCGCCCTGACCTTCAACAAGGGCATTGGTCGCCAGTGTGGTGCTCAACGAGGCCAGCGCGATCTCGGACGGTTCCACCTCCGCCGCAGCAAGAACCGCGCGCACGGCACCACCAACACCAATCGCCAGATCATGCCGCGTGGTCAGTGACTTGGCGCTGGCAATCACCACCTTTTCATCGCGGATCAGCACCGCATCGGTATAGGTGCCGCCTGTATCCACACCCAAAAGCAATGCCATCGGGGCCTCCTTTTTCATTTCCGCCCAGATGTAACCGCCTGACCTTCAAGGTCCAGCCCAATTGCGTCACCGCTGATCCAACCGCGCCATGGCCCAGCGCGCCGCATCCGCAACACCCTCGTCGGGGTCATCCGCCAAGGCCTGCGCCGCATCGCGCAGCGCAAGCCGCCCCGAATTGCCAATCGCATACAGCACATTGCGCACAAACCGCTCCCGTCCGATCCGTTTGACCGGCGACCCCGAGAACCGCGCGCGAAACGCCGCATCATCCAGCCCGGCCAGATCGCTCAGGTCCGACGGCTCCACCTCGCGCCCGTGATAACGCATATCACTGGCGGCAACCGCAAACTTGTTCCACGGGCAAACCGCCAGACAATCATCACAACCATAGATCCGGTTGCCCATCCGTGCCCGCAGGTCGGGATCGACCGGCCCCCGGTGCTCGATGGTCAGATAGGAAATGCAGCGCCGCGCATCCAGCCGATAGGGGGCCGGAAAAGCATCCGTAGGGCAGATGTCCTGACAGGCCGTGCATGAGCCACAATGATCGGCCTCCGGCGCGTCCACCTCCAGTTCAAGCGTCGTGAACACCGCCCCCAGAAACGCCCAGTTGCCCCAGTCCCGGCTCACCACATTGGTATGTTTGCCCTGCCAGCCCAATCCGGCAGCCTGCGCCAGCGCCTTTTCCGGTACCGGCGCGGTATCGACAAACACCTTTACCTCGCATGGTGCCTGTTCAATCAGCCACCGCGCCAGCCGTTTGAGCCGCTTCTTGACAATATCGTGGTAATCGCGCCCCTGCGCATAAACCGAAATCGCGCCCTTTTCCGGCTGCGCCAGCACCGCCAGCGGATCTTGGATCGGGGCATAGCTCTCTGCCAGCATGATCACTGACCGCGCCTGCGGCCACAATGCCGCCGGATCGCCGCGCCACGCCTGACGCTCCTCCATCCAACCCATTTGCCCGTGATACCCGGCCTCCAGGAACGCAGCCAGCCTTCCAGGCACCTTGGGCACATCTCCCGGACGACATATCCGACAGGCCACAAACCCCTCGCTCAGGGCCTGCTCCACCAACCGCGCCTTGATCCCCTGATCCATCTTCATCTTTCCGGATAAACTCTGCGGGGGGTCTGGGGGGCGCAAGGCCCCCCAGCGTTCAGCTCTAGAAATCGAGGTCGTTATAGTGCCGGGGCGGCGGAAAACCCGGCACCTGATCAGCCAGCAACGCGCGGAACGCGGGCCGCGACTTGATCTTGGCATACCAATCCTTGACCACCTCGGAGCGGTTCCAATCCACGTCCGAAATGTAATCCAGCGCCGACAGATGCGCCGCCGCAGCAAAATCCGCCAGCGTCATCTTGTCCCCCGCCAGCCAGCGCCGGTGATCCAGCAACCATGTCATGTAATCGAGATGGTATTTGATGGCCCGCGCCCCGGCCTTGACATTTGTGCTGTCCGGATAGCCCTGCTTCATCATCTTCTTGTTGACCCGCTCATAAAGCAGCTTGGATGTGACCTCGGCGTGAAACTTGTCATCGAACCACGTGACCAACCGCCGCACTTCCAGCCGATCGACCGGATCACCGGGAAGCAGGGACGGGTCCGGCCGCGTCTCTTCGATATACTCACAAATTGCCGCACTTTCGGACATCATGATCCCGTCAAGGCGCAGGACAGGCACCTTGCCTGCCGGGTTTCGGCGCATGAACTCCGGATCCTGTTCCCAATACCGTTCCTCGACCAGGTCCACCTCGATCTTCTTTTCTGCAAGGCTAAGCCGCACCTTGCGACAAAAGGGCGAAAGAGGAACGTGAAACAGGCGCGCCATAGGGGTCAGTCCGGTATTGGGGGCATTTGCCCTTCAATGCCTGAGCCCCGATCCCTTTTCAACTCTCGAAACAATCATCGCGCCCGTCTGCGCGGATCGTCGCGGCCCCGGAGCGGATCTGCCGGCTGCGCTTGCGCACATATTCACCGGGTTTTGAGGCCGAGCGCGTCTTGGGCGACGGCAGGATCGCCGCCAGCCGGGCCGCCTGCGTGGCGCTCAGGTCCGCCGGTACCACGCCAAAATAGTGCTGCGCTGCGGCTTTCACGCCAAACACACCTTCGTCGAATTCCGCAATGTTCAGATAGACTTCGACAATCCGCCGCTTGGTCCAGATCGCCTCGACCAGCGGCGTCATAAAGGCCTCCAACGCCTTGCGCGTCCACGATCGGCCATGCCACAGGTACAGGTTCTTGACCGTCTGCTGGCTGATCGTCGATGCGCCCCGGTTCGACCCCGCATCAATCGCGGCGCGGATGGCAACCAGATCAAATCCCCAATGCCCGCAAAAATTCGCGTCCTCCGCCGCCACAACCGACCGGGCCATCACCGGTGCCACATTATCGATTGAAATCCAGTCATATTTGACACCCGCCAACCGCCGCCCTTCGGCAAACATGTAGGCCGTGGTGGGCGGGTTGATGAATGTCCCCATAACGGTGACGAAAACCGCAATCAGAAACACCACCGAAATTGCCCGCAACACCCAACGCCGAAACCAGCGGCCCAGATCAAAATGCCGCCTGGCCCGACGGCCCTTCCCGGTTTTCTTGTTGCCGCGTTTGCTCATGCTATGGCTATAGGGCTTTGAGGATGCCTTGTGAACGGCCCTGCTCAGGCCGCCAGCAATTCTGCCTCCGCCCGGCGCAACACCGGACGGCTGGTCTGCCATGCCAAAGCGCCCTGCCGATCCACGTTCGGGAACAGGTCAAGCAACTGACCCAGCACCGGATCATCCGCATGATCCTGCGCATGACCGGGGAAATAGCTCTCTGAAGGGACACCCTGACCAAAAACAATCTGATGCTGGTCGAACAGCAGGTGGATATAGGTGACAAGACC
>CAXBKL010000020.1:0-38093 GCA_963976125.1 uncultured Sulfitobacter sp.
GCATTGGCAACCTGAACATCCCAAATGGTAGCGGGTGATGCGTTAAGAGGGGGGAGGCCAATCTGGTCCGGGCCGCCCGACAAGGCTCGGCCGATTTGTTGTTTGTGAAGATCGGTTGTGGCCACAACAGGTTGCGGGGGCGTCATCGCCGGTGTTTGCTGTGGGCGGAGCGCCGTGCGCAGGCGCGAGCCGGCAGATTGTTCCGGCACCACCTGCGGGTCGGCGGATGCAATTGGCCCTGTCCCTTTGAGGCGTATAACTTGCTGGATAACCGTCACATCATCCGGTTGTGCTATCTCCCGGTTCTGGACGGTTTGCATCATCTCGTCAGCGACCGTTGCCGCAGTGGCTTTGACCGCAGTCGATGGCATCGGCTGAGCCTTTTCCCGGCCAGATGGACGGTCGACATTTTGGATGGCAGTTGTCACCGGGTTGGATCGGTTGGGAAAAACCTTGGCCACTTGGGGGCTATCGGTCCTTCCCGAAATGGCGAGCACCTCGGAAGGCTCTGCCCCGCGAAGGGTGACAGCAATTGGGTCGCCTGCCTGTGCGGCAGGTTGCAACGCCGACAGTGCAGGGACATTGCCGGGAATGATGCCCTCTGCCGAGGTTGCTGGTTTCGCCGCCAGGTCAGGACTTGGCACGGATGTCTCCGGCTTGGGACTCGGCAAGGGCGTTTTGCCCACGGGGTTTGCGACAACTGGAAATCGGAGTGGCTGTTCTGTTGACCTTTCCAGCGGGATAGCGGCCATTTTCAATGGGGATTCCCCTGGCTCAGACTGAGCAAGGGACGGCAATGTCGATGTCGCAGTAACTGCCCGTCTTGCCGGTGGGTTCTCGGCCATCGGCTCCGCCAGTTGTGCCTTGGAGTGCTCCTCCGCGCCGCGCTGCGACAGGGGTATCGGCAAAGGAGCAGATCCCAGTGGGCGGCGTTCACCCCTCTGCTGCACTGGCGGGGTCAGCGATTGCTGCGCCGGCAAAAACGGAACCGGCTGCAGCAGGGTCGGATTGTCTTGTGCTATCTGCATGGATGGTCGCGCACCCTGTTCGGGCTGGATGTCCGGGCGAAGCGAGGGCCGCTCAAGCGATGGAGCATCCGACAACTTCGGGAGGGGGTTGTCGGTATTTGCGATGCCTTCTTCACGGACCGCATCGGCTTTGACGACCTTGTCCGGCGTCTCTGTCTCTTCAGTGGTTTGCGGCAGGCTCTCTAACTCCTGGACTGTTGGACCGTCAGGCAAACCGGGTTGGTCACCCGCCTGAACAAGAACATCAAAAACGGTCTCAAAACTTTGAGCCAACGCCTTGTCGGACAGCGCAGGTTGGCCAGACAGCCCGCCCTTGTCCCCTTCCGCCGGTAGCAGCATCAGACCGGTCAGGCGGTCCTCCACCGACGTGGGTGCGACAAGTTGCGAAAAAATGGTCTGCATGTTGGGCCTCCGGGGAGTTCTTCTCCGTCCTGGGGCAACATGGGCGTTCATCCTTACTGATTGTTTACCGAATGCAGCGCATGGTCACAAAATATAGAACGCAATTTAAGGACCAATCCGATGGACATTTCAGCTGTGCCAGCAAGGCCCAAACCCCCATCCGTCACCGACCCTTTGTTGATGAAGGCCGCACAGGAGCTGGAAACGGCTTTCCTGGCGGAAATGCTGAGCGCGGCTGGGCTCGGCGCGTCGAGGGAGAGTTTCGGTGGCGGGGCCGGTGAGGATCAGTTTGCGTCGTTTCTGGCGCGGGAACAGGCCCGCGTGATGGTTCAGTCAGGGGGCATCGGGTTGAGCGAATCGATTTACGACGCATTGAAGGAGCGGGAAAATGACAAATAGTGGCACGGCCATTTCCGAACTGAACGATCTGCTGGATGCTGAACGTGCGGCACTGCTTGAAGGAGACCTAGAGAAGGTGACAGACCTGCTGCCGCCAAAAGAGGCGTTGATCGGGGAAATGAACGGGGCATCGCAGACCGATCTCGCAGCGATGCAGGTGCTGGACAGAAAGGTGAAACGCAATCAGTTGTTGTTGAACGGTGCCCTTGACGGGATCAGAACTGTCGCCGATCGGATGCAGGCATTGCGCCGCGTCCGCAATTCGCTCGAAACTTACGGTGCCGATGGCAAAAAGCACGCGATCAGTGTGCAAAGCCGAAGCTCTGTGGAAAAACGCGCCTGAGGTCCATAAGCGTTTAGTCAAAAGCTGCGCAGTCGTTCCGGTGATTTTCAGCAATCGTTAAGCCATATCGCTTCAATTGGTCCCTGCATCCGAGGTCGGGTGGCGCATGGCTGGCTCAATCAAGTGCATGCACAGGTCAGAACGACTTTCCGTCCAGCCCCTGGGGGTGTGGGACATAACGGACGCAAAGCGTCATTGACTGAAGGAACATGCTTATGTCGAGCATTATCACGAACAACTCCGCAATGGTTGCGCTGCAGACCCTGAAATCCATCAACAAGGACCTGTCTGCCACGCAAAACGCGATTTCCACAGGTAAAGAGATTTCGACCGCCA
The DNA here is from genome assembly GCA_963976125.1 of uncultured Sulfitobacter sp. GTDB lineage: Bacteria > Pseudomonadota > Alphaproteobacteria > Rhodobacterales > Rhodobacteraceae > Sulfitobacter. The sequence goes on from CAXBKL010000020.1 coordinate 2,509, forward strand.
AGGACAGCTCGGCCATCTGGGCGATTTCCAAGGTGATGGAATCGGATGTTGCAGGGTTTGAGGCGGTTTCCGATTCCCTCGCGATTGGCGAATCCACTGTGGCGGTTGCCTCTGCCGGGGCGGAACAAATTGTAGAAACCCTCAAGGAGATGAAGCAGTTGTCCGTTGCGGGCCAGTCTGAAACGGCTGACTTCACCAAGATCAACGCAGACTTGCAGGAAAAAATAAGCCAGATCACCGCAATTACCAATGGATCACAATTCAACGGTGTGAACCTTCTGCTGGATGATATTGACGGCAATGGCGGTACCGCGCTGACCGTGGTGTCATCGCTGGACCGCGTTGGCAACGCAGCACCGACAGTCACGACAATTGACGTGGCGACGGTGGATTTCACAAGCAACCTGGACGCAACTACGATTACAGCAATCACGGATGCAACTGACGCCGCGACGGCATTTGGCGAGATCGAGGCATTTCTGACAGTGGCGATTGACGGTGCGGCGCAACTTGGTGCGTCGGCGGAACGGATTTCCGATCAACGCGAATTCATCGGCAAGCTGAGCGATGCTGTGAAGTCGGGTATCGGTTCTCTGGTAGACACTGATATGGAAGCGGCATCTGCACGTTTGCAGGCCCTGCAGACACAACAGCAGTTGGGTGTTCAGGCCCTGTCGATTGCCAACCAGGCACCACAAACCATCCTGTCTCTCTTCCGGTAACAAGCGCGGCGAAGGCGTAGAAAGCGTCTTCGCCACTTCGGACGTATTATCCCTGAACAGGTAAGGTTTTCTCGTGAACGCAACTGACATGGCCCGGCGCGCCTATGCGCCTACCGCCGCGCCCACACGCTCCGATCGCAGCATCGAATATCAGGTGATAGCGCGCATCACATATCGGATGAAATCTGCGATAGAGGCAGATAATCGGGTCAAATTGATTGATGCGCTTCATGAAAACCGCAAGCTCTGGCGCACCTTGGCCCTTGATGTCGCAGACGTCGACAACATGTTGCCGGCCGATCTGCGCGCGCGCATCTTCTATCTTGCGGAATTTACCGACCAGCACTCCAGCGAGGTGCTCACCAACAAGGTGTCCCCGCTCCCGCTTCTCGACATCAACATGGCAATCTTGCGGGGATTGAACCCCACAGGAGCAGCGGGATGAGCGGTCTTGTCCTCAAGCTCAGCCCCAAGGAGCGGGTATTGATTAACGGTGCCGTGATTGAAAATGGCGACCGGCGCAGCAGGCTCTCGATCATGACGCCGGATGCAAACATTCTGCGGCTGCGCGACGCGATCCACCCCGAAGACGCAAAGACCCCTGTGCGCCGACTGTGCTATGCCATGCAGTTGGTGTTGTCCGGCGATACGGCCGCAAGCGACGTACATCACAACCTGCTGCGCCAGATCGAGGATTTGAGCCAGGTATTTCAGGATCAGGACAGCCGCGGGATGCTGTCCGACGCAAGTGCTGCGGTCATAGACGGCCACGTCTACCGCGCGCTCAAATGCGTGCGGGCGCTGCTGCCGCGCGAGACTCGCCTTCTCGCCTTGGGGCCGCAATAATGTTTCAGCCTGTCATCCCCTCCGCCGGCCTGGTTGGGTGGCGGTTCTTGCAGAATACGTATGATGCGCAATTCGAGGTATTTACCAAATCAACTGCGCTGCAACGCGACACCGATTATTTCCGCGAAAACATTGGCGAGGTCACCCTGGCCGAGGAACTGGTGAATGACAGACGCTTGTTGACTGTGGCGCTGGGGGCTTTCGGGCTGCAGGACGACATTGATAATCGTTTCTTCGTGCGCAAGATCCTTGAAGAAGGCACCACAAGTGATGATGCGCTGGCAAACCGATTTGCCGACAAACGCTATCGTGCGCTGTCTCAAGCGTTTGGTTTTGGTCCGGGAGAGTTTCTCAAAGTAGGGGCAACATCATTTGTCGAAACCATCATCGACCGATTCGAAGCCGGCAGCTTTGAACTGGCGACCGGTGAGGAAAACGACGCCATGCGCGTCGCCCTCTATGCGCAGCGTGAATTGCCGGAGTTGGCGGCCAGGGATACGTCCGTAGAGTCAAAATGGTTTGCCATCATGGGAGACCCTCCGCTGCGGCAAGTGTTTGAAATGGCGTTTGGCCTCCCTTCGCAGATCGGTCAGATCGACATTGATCAACAACTGGGCATATTCAAAGACCGCGCCCGCGCCGTATTCGGGTCCGACGACCCGGCACAGTTTGTCGATGGTGCACTGCGCGAGGATTTGATTACAAAATTCATGGTGCGTGAACAATTAGACAGCTTTGGTGGCGGGCTTTCGGGCGGTTCGATTGCCCTGACCCTTTTGCGCGGAGGGTAGGGCGAACCCGGCACCGGGATCCCCTCAGGCCCGATCTGCTACCCGGTTCAACGCGCCGGCCCGCCGCAACAAAAGCTCCAATTGCTGGAAACTGTGGTGAGTGTCCAGAGTTTCGACCCGGCAGAGGAATCCATCAAGGTCTGGCCAGACCTGGATTGCCAGATCAACCTCGGGATCGCTCCCCTGTACATAGAGACCTGCGCGGATCATCATGGCGTTTCGATCATAGATACCCAGCAGTCGACGCGCTTGCGTCAATAGGTGGTTTTCCGCCTCGTTGGCCGCTGTCGGCAGGCTGCGCGAGGTGGAGCGGAGCACGTCAATCGCGGGATAGCGGCCGCGCTCGGCGATGCTCCGATCGAGAACGATGTGACCGTCCAGAACACCGCGCAGAATATCGGCGATGGGTTCATCCATGTCTGATCCGGCGACCAATACGCTGAAGATCGCGGTTATATCGCCTTGATCCTCCTGCCCCGGACCGGCGCGTTCGCACAGCGACATGATTTCATGGGCGGTGGAGGGAGGGTACCCTCGCAGGACGGGGGCCTCCCCCGCCGCAACCGCAACCTCGCGGTGCGCTTCTGCAAACCGGGTGATGGAATCGGCCAGCAACAGAACTGATTTTCCCTGATCCCGAAAGTGTTCGGCCACCGCCATCGCTGTCCAGGCGCATTGGCGGCGTTGCAAGGGGGATTGGTCAGAGGTTGCAGTGATGACAACGGCGCGGTTCAAGCCGTCCTGGCCAAGGACTTCTTCCAGAAAATGCCGCAGTTCTCGACCACGCTCACCGATCAGCGCAATCACGACGACATTGGCCTGCATGTGCCGCGCCATATGACCCAACAGGCTGCTTTTCCCAATGCCTGAACCGGCGAAAAGCCCCATCCGCTGTCCTTCAACCATCGGCAAAAAGGTATTGGTGACGGCCATGCCAGTGTTCAGCCGTTGACCCAAACCGCGCCGCGCCGCCGCAGGTGGCGGCGGCGCGCGCAGGGGCCGCGCGACCGGACCGCGCAGCAGCGGACGACCATCCAGAGGTTGTCCAGAGGCACCAATGACCCGGCCCAGCCAGAAATCGGATGGGGCCACAACCGTTGGCGGCAAAAGAGTGGCGCGGTCCCCAAGGGCGATACCATCAGGCGGTGTTTCCGGCAGGGCAATCAGCGTCGACGTCTGCAACTGCACCACTTCGCTCAGAACCGATGCGCCACTTCTTCGAAAAATGCGCACCCTGTCGCCCAGGTGCGCCTGCCCCGCCAGCCCATCGACATGAATAACCCCGGCCTCGACTTGTGCGACGCGCCCCACGGGTCGCACGGATTCAAGGGATGTAATCTGTGCGGCCAATCCGCCAAGAGAAGAAGCAAGCATCGTTCTGATCCTTTTTGTTTTGCTCACCCTTTCTAAAGGAATCACCCTTAAGCAGAGATGAAGTTGTTCGAGGGAGAAGCCCCGATGTTTGAGACGCTAGATGTCTTCCGAATATCATCCGCCATGGCCAAACACGCTGGCCAGAAACAGGCGCTTGCCGCGCAGAATGTCGCCAACGCCGATACACCTGGATATGTGGCGCGCGATATTCCCGATTTCAAAACGCTTTACCTGCCCGAAGTCGCTGCGAGTACGCAACGTTCTAGCCGTGCAAAACATCTCAATGGTTTTTCCGGTACCCCCGGTATGGCCACGCCGCTGGAGGAAAAGATGGGGGCAGCCCCCAATGGAAACCAGGTCTCTCTCGAACAGGAAATGTTGAAGTCCGTTGACGCCAAACGCCAACATGATCGGGCCTTGGCCATCTACAAACATGCGATGACGGTGCTGCGTAGCGCGTCGCGCAGCAAATAAGGGGGCAGTATGAGCGAGTTTTCAAAAGCGTTGCAGGTATCGTCGAGCGGTTTGAACGCTCAGGCAACGCGACTGCGGCACCTGTCGGAGAATATTTCAAATGCGGACACTCCCGGGTACCGGCGCAAGCTGGTTTCTTTTGAAACGGCATTTGCCAACCGCGACGGTGTGGCCGAAGTGTCACCTGGCCGTGTGCGCCTTGACAGGTCCGAATTGGAACGCATTTACGATCCGTCCCATCCGATGGCCGATGAAACGGGCCAATATGATGGGTCAAACGTCGATTTGCTGATCGAACTGGCCGACGCCCGCGAGGCGCAGCGCAGCTACGAGGCAAACCTCAAAATTTTTGAACAGACCCGCAAGATGTCGTCGGGACTGTTGGAGCTATTGCGCCGGTAAGGCCGCGCACCCTTTGACTTGAAACAAGGAGATCCAGAATGGATATCAAAGGCATTTCCGCCATCCAGAAATACGCCGCCGCCAAGCCGGCGATGGAGCCAGACAAGGTTCCCGGCATGCTGGCCATGGCCAAGGGGGCGGCCGCTGATTTTGCAAGCACCCTGGCTCAAAGCGAACAGACCGCCAAGGCGTCCATGGTCGGGGACGCGGACCCGCATTCGCTGGTTACGGCCCTGGCGCAAACTGAACTTGTGGTGGAAACCGCAGTGAGTGTGCGCAACAAGGTCGTCGAAGCCTATCAGGAAATCCTGCGGATGCCGGTCTGAGGATAGGCCATGACAGAACAGGTCATATTCTTTGATACGCTGCGGCAGGGTCTTTGGGTGGCGCTGGTCATTTCACTGCCAATTTTGACTGTCGCCCTCTTGGCCGGTGTTTCGATTGGGCTGATTCAGGCGCTCACGTCGATTCAGGAATTGACGCTGACTTTTGTCCCGAAGTTGGCGGCGATCGGTGCCGTGTTCTGGCTCTCAATGGGGTTTATGACTCAGACGCTCGTGTCGTTTTTTCAGGATCGAATCATTCCGCTGATTATCGGAGGTTAATTTGGAAAACACAGGCTATACCACGCTCAGTCGTCAATCGGGCCTTGCCCGTGAGATGCAGATTGTCGCCAACAACATCGCTAATGCGGCGACGACGGGATTTCGGGCCGAGGGCCTGATATTTTCGGAGTATGTCCAGTCCGTCGATGCAGGTGTATCCTTGTCGATTGGACAGGGGAACATAGGCAATACATCTTTTGAACAAGGGCCGCTGACCCAGACCAATGGGACGTTTGACCTTGCCATTGAGGGAGACGGATTTTTCCTTGTTGAGACCCCTGCCGGTGAGCGGCTTACCAGAGCGGGTGCCTTTTCACCCAGCGGCGAAGGCGATCTGATGACCTATGACGGGTACAGAGTTCTGGACGCGGGCGGTACTCCGGTTTTTGTCCCGCCGGGAGAAACAATCGCTGTCGCCTCTGATGGTACGCTCAGCGCAAATGGCGCTCCGATCGGGCAGGTCGGGATTGTCCGGCCGCTCGATGCCTCCGCGATGGTCCGTGAGGACGGTGTCATGTTCCGCGCCGACGCCGGGTTCGAACCGTCGGAATCCGCGCGGGTCTTGCAAGGTTTTGTCGAGAATTCCAACGTCAGTGCCATTGGCCAACTGGCAAGAATGATCGAAGTGCAACGGGCCTATGAACTCGGCCAGAGCTTTCTTGAAAGCGAGGACGAACGGGTGCGTACCGCAATGAAATCCATTACCACTTAACGCCGCCACGGCAGAAAGGAAGCCGCCATGCGTGCTTTGAAAATCGCGGCCACTGGCATGGCCGCGCAGCAGATGCGGGTCGAAACGATCTCCAACAATCTGGCGAACATGTCCACCAACGGCTACAATGCCAGGCGCGCGGAATTTGCCGACCTGCATTATCAACAGATGGCTCGTGCCGGGGCAATAAACGCGTCCGACGGTACGGTCCTGCCCACGGGAATTCAGCTTGGCCTGGGGGTGCGGCCTGCGGCAATTTCCATTCATCTGGCCCAGGGGGCGCTCTCTGCGACGGGCGGTGATCTGGATGTGGCGATTGATGGCAAGGGGTATCTTGAAGTGACCTTGCCCTCCGGCCAGACAGCCTACACCCGCGACGGCGCACTGCAGCGTACCGCCGAAGGGGTCATTGTCACCGCAGATGGCTATCCTGTCTCGCCCGAAGTGGTGATCCCGACGGATGCGCGCAGCATATCTATCAATGGGGAAGGGGAAATATTCGCCTATTTCACCGACACCGAAGTCGGCCAATTGCTCGGCCAACTGTCGCTGTCCGGCTTTACCAACCCCAAGGGGCTTGAGGCGCTTGGCAGCAACCTGTTTGTCGAAACCGAAGCATCGGGGCCTGCATTGGTTTCGACCGCCGGCGAAGATGGCCTGGGCCGATTGCGACAGGGCTATGTCGAGGATAGTTCGGTGGATGCGGTGCGCGAGATCACCGAATTGATCGCGGCGCAGCGCGGCTATGAAATGAATGCCAAGGTCATCTCCGCCGCCGATCAGATGATGGGCGCCACGACGCAAGTGCGTTGATGTTCCTGCGTGCTGTACTTGCGGCCCTGGTGGCCATGCCTGTTCTGGCGGAAACCGTGGTTCCCATCCGTACCATTCGTGCCAACGCAGTCATTCTGAACACCGATGTCGGGTTGAAGAACATTGACAATGCAAATGGGTTTGCCCGGCTGGACGACGTGATCGGGCAAGAAGCCCGCGTGGTTCTGTATTCCGGGCGGCCGATCAGGGTTGGTGACATTGGCCCCCCGGCACTGATCGCCCGCAACCAGATTGTGCGCCTGAATTTTTCTGGGGGAGGGCTACACATCACGACCGAAGGGCGGGCGTTGGAGCGCGGTGCCGCCGGTGATCGTGTGCGGGTGATGAACCTGACATCAAGGGCCACGCTCTTTGGTCAGGTTCAGGCCGATGGCACCGTCAAGGTCAGGAATTAGGAAAAGCACATGAGACCCTACTTTGCATTGCTGTTATTGGCGGTTTTCCTGATGGGATGCACCCGCGTCGGCCATATTGGCAGAGCCCCGAAATTCTCGGATACCGAATCCGGGGAAGAGCGTCGGGCGATGATTACATCTACCTTGCCACTTACGCTGGAGCAGACAAGCCTAACCGACGCCGCCTCGCTGTGGACGGGCCGGCGTGGCTCCTTGCTGGGCGATCGGCGGGCACTGGAGCGGGGCGACATTCTCACGGTTGTCATTGAAATCGACGAACGGGCTGAAATCTCGAACGCCACCGGGCGGTCGCGGTCCGGTGAGGAACGCCTTGGCGTGCCGGCCCTCGGTGGGTTGCCGCAACGGTTGGACCAACGCTTGCCGGAGGGGGCATCCTCGGAAGAGTTGGTGGGGATCAATTCATCCAGCAACTCCTCTGGTGATGGCTCTGTCAAACGCAATGAAAAGCTGACCCTGCGCATTGCTGCAACGGTGGTAAATGTCCTGCCCAATGGGGTTCTGGACATCGAAGGTCGCCAGGAAATAAGGGTGAATTTTGAACTGCGTGAACTGCTGGTAACCGGCTTCGTCCGCCCCGCTGATATTTCGCGTCAAAATGAAATCACCTATGACAAGATTGCGTCTGCACGGGTTTCATATGGCGGGCGGGGCCAGATTACGGACGTTCAGCAGCCCCGTTACGGTCAACAGATCCTGGATGCGATCCTGCCATTCTAAAGGAGCAGACAGATGTTGGGAAAGATACTACCGCTGGTGCTGCTGGCGATCGGGACGGGGGCCGGAGTTGGTGCAGGAATTTACCTGCGTCCGGTCCCCCAAAGTCTCCAGCCGGTAGAGATAGAGAAACACGGTGAAAGCCAGCCTGGCGAGGATGGCCACTCGGAAGAAGAAGTCAATGATAGCGACGCGCCGGTACAGTACATCAAGATGAACAATCAGTTTGTCGTACCGGTTGTAAAGGACAGTGATGTGATTGCACTGGTCGTACTTGCTCTGAGCCTTGAGGTGCCGGAAAATCGGCAGGACGAGGTTTATCGCCATGAACCAAAACTGCGCGATTCCTTTTTGCAGGTACTGTTTGACCATGCAAATGTCGGGGGGTTCGACGGGGCGTTCACATCGGCCCGAAATCTGGGCACGTTGCGCGCGGCCCTGACGGAAATGGGACAAAAGGACATGGGCAAGGACGCGATCAAGAATGTACTAATCACCGAGATCGCACGGCAGGACTATTAGAGCACTTCACGGAATACACGACACGTCCCCTCTCGCGCTCGCATCCCCCGGTTTCAGCCAGGGTCAAGGGTTCAGCGGTGCTCCGAAAGAGCCGAAGGTTGTTTGGGGGCCGCGCACCTGCCTGACGGGTAAACGCCTGATGACGCAGGACGCTTGCCCTGTCGAAACGGCCCGGCAGGTAAGCCTGACGCCGCCGGGCACGCCCGACAATCGGAGATCGGCGCTGCATGCCGTCAGATAATAGTCTATCCTTGCCGCCGCTCTTATGAGCGCATTGAAACAGCATAGTCTATTGTTGTGTCCAATGCCCGCTTTTGCTGGGCTTTCTTTTCCACCGCATTTTCTTGCGTGATCAGGGCTTCTACCACCATGACCTTGCCGTAGGCCTTTCTTACTGCGGCCAAATGCTGTTCTTTGATGGCAAGCACTCTGGCCAGTTCCAGATTGAGCTGGGTCTTGGTTCGTCCCACCCAGCTTTGCCAAATCACGTCACTGCCGATGGCCCGCATTCCGATGTCGCTCTGAACGGCGATACGTGCTTCCAGGTCCATCTGGTCCACCCGCTGCAACTCCCGGCGCAGCGTGGTTTCCTCTGCAATGATCTTGCCGAAACTCTGTTGTTGCTGGTCATATGCGGCCTGAACAAGGTGCTGCATCTGATGCAATTGCCTCAGCTTCGTCATATGCGGGCCTTTGCCTTGATCCGCATTGCCTCGGCAAACCGGATCGCAGCGGCAACCGCCTGAAAGAATTCGGGAGTGATTTGTTCGCCGATCCTGACCGTGGCAAAAAGGGACCGCGCGGTCGGCGGGTCGCTATGGATCGGGATCTGGGCTTTTTCGGCGACCCCGCGGATGGCATGCGCGATGTCGTCCACGCCCTTTGCGACACAAACCGGGGCTTCTCCGGGGCGGCGGCTCCACTTAAGGGCGACGGCGTAGTGGGTCGGGTTGACGATCACGACATCGGCCTTCGGGACGTCTCCCATCATCTGGTTCTGGGCAATGGACAGCGCACGCTGGCGGCGCTCTTGTTTGAGGTGCTGATCCCCTTCCGCATTTTTGGTCTCGTCCATGATCTCCTTGTGCGACATCCGGTTCTTGCGCAGGTGGGAGAAATGTTGCCAAAACGCGTCGATGACACCGATAACGCCAGAGATCAAAGCCACGATGAAGAGCAAGGTAAGGCACAGTTCCACCAGCAACGACAGCACGAGCCGGGGATCGGTCTGCAAGACCGAAACCATCTGTGGCATGCGGACCTTGATAAAAAGGGCCACGACAAGGGAGTAGACCGTCAGTTTGGTGAAACTCTTGATGAATTCGAAGATCCCATCGCGGCCGAACTTGTTCTTGGCATTTGATAAAAGCGATATGCGCGACAGTTTCGGAGAAAGTTTGCTGGGCGCAAAAACCAGCGCTTTCTGGGCAGCAATGGCAATGCCGACGCCGATTGCCGGCAGCAGGAAAAACGGCAAGAACCCGGCAATAATCGGCATGAAAAGACCGGCCATCGGTGTTTCGGCGGTTGCGCTGAAAAAGAGGGTGGCCAGCTTATCGGGCTGGCCAATCATGACCATCATCGCCGTGCCAGCCTTGCCAATACCCGAGGCGCCGGTCATCAGCAGCGCGACTAACAACCCCGTGTAGCCCGCAGCAGTCAGCAGGTCCGTCGACTTGGCGATTTCCCCCTTCTTGCGGGCCTCCAACAATTTCTGCGGTGTTGCCTCAAACGACTTTTCGGTATCTTCGTCCCGCCCGCTCATCTGGACACCCGCAAGGGGGAGGCGAGGAAGTTATCAAGCGCTGAAAGCCAGACCTCAAGCATGAACGGGGCCGCGAGCATCAGGACAAAAAGCCCTCCTGCTGTGATGACCGGCGCGCCGATAAATGCCACCATCAGTTGTGGCATTGCCTTGTTGATGGCGCCCAAGGCAATGTTGTAGATCACCGACAGGATGACAAAGGGTGCGGCCAGCGTGAAGGCCAGCGCAAAGGCGTTGGCGATCTGCGCAACGCCCCAGCTCGACACCGCCCCGCCATCCTGAAATTGACCCATGGGCAGGATGTCATAAGACAGAATCATCAATGCGGCGGCCTTGACATGCAAACCGGTCATGGTTGCAAGGGCCAGACCCGCAACAATCAATATGTACCCAATCGCCGGCAGGGGATCGACGGCGGCCCCTCCGAGGATCTGTGAAAGCGACGTTGATTGTGCCGCGATCGACCCGGCGGTCTGGAGTGCCATTACAAAAAGTCGAATGCCGATCCCCAACATCACACCAATAATTGTTTCCGTCAGGACCAGGATCGTCAGGCCATCCAGTCCCGGCGGAGACGGCGCAAGCGGCAGGGCCGGGGCGGTGATAAGAACAAAAGCCAAGGTCACGGCCAGCTTGACACGAACGGAAACGCTGCGCTCGCCAAAGGCGGGCAGCAGGGAAACAATGGCAGCCAATCGGAAAAAGACGACGAACCCCTGCCAAAGCATGTCTGCAGAAAGCTGCATCAATTCAGCCAACCCTGCTGTCATGCTGCGATCATGCCGACAAGCGAAGGGCGCGCGTCGATGCCGATTTCCTCAAAGGACAGCACTGGGTTTGATACACCCTTGGCGCGCATTACTGTGCGCAGAAAACGTCGGCGTCGGGTATTCGTGACAACCGCCGCGTAGATGCCATTTTCGCTGGCTTCGCCCAGTTTTTGCGAAGCGCTTTCTGCGAGCTGGTTGAACAGATCGGGCGGCAATGCGATGTCCAATCCGCGGTCGCCGTCGACCTGATAGGCGTTGAAGGTATCCTCCCATTCCGGCGCAAGCTGGACCAAGGGTAATGTTCCATCGGCACGGCGCAGTTCGGCAACCAGCTGGAACCCCAGCCGCTGCCGGACATGTTCGCAAATAGCCTCGGGCTGCGCCTTCTGGCCTCGGGCCTCAGCAACTGCCTCCAAGATCAGCGGCAGGTTCCGGATGGAGACCTGTTCGTCCAGCAACAGGCGCAAGACGGCATGCAACACGTCAATCGGCACCTTTTCGGGAATCAGCTCATCCAACATCTTGCGGTTTGCTTCGGCTCTGGTGGGGTCGGAGATGTTCACCAGTTCCCCTAGAGTCCGGCGCAGTGATTTGAGTGTCAGCAGGCGGGAAAAGTTGTGCTTGACCACTTCGAGCAGATGCGTCGCGAGTATTTCGGTTGGCGTGACAAGAGTGACCCCGGCGAGAGCGGCGTCCTCCTGATCCATGCTGTTGATCCACCGCGCGGGCGCCCCGTAAACTGGTTCAATTGTGTCGGTTCCCGTCGGCAGAATGCTGCGGTCTTCCGGAGACAGGGCAAGGACCTGATCAGGGTTCAATTCCGCGCGTGCCTGTTCGACCCCATGAATTCGGATCACATAGGTGCCAGTCGGAAGGCCCGGATGATCGGTCAGGCGTATTTCGGGGAGGATTACCCCGAATACTGATGCCACATGAGTGCGCATTTTCGAAATCCTGGCGTCAAGCCCGGTACCAGGGTCAAGAACCATGTTCACAAGATCCGGCGCAAATTCCACGTGCACATCGTCGAGCTCCAGGACATCACCAAGTGACTTCTCTTTTCTGAGAGGTTCTGACGGTTCAGGCGTCGCAAGTACAAGGGCCTGTTGTCTTGACCGCTGATAGATCAGCACGGCCGCCAGGCCCAGGCCCAGGCCACCGGCCATGAAGGGTACAAATGGCAGGCCTGGAAACAGGCCAAATGCGATCATCAAGATCGCAACTGCCGCCAGCGCGGAAGGATGTTTGCCCAATTGACTGAACACCGCCAGGTCAGTGGCCCCTTGTGTGCCGCCACGGGCCAGCAGGAGCGCCGCGGCGATGGAGATTACGACAGCGGGGATTTGAGACACAAGCCCATCTCCTACCGTCAGGATGGCGTAGGTTTCGAACGCGGCCCCCAGCTCCATTCCGTGCACGACGATGCCCATGACCAGTCCGGCAGCCAAATTCAGCACAGTAATCAGGAGACCGGCGATGGCGTCACCCTTGACGAATTTCGACGCCCCATCAAGGGACCCGAAAAAGGTGGTTTCCTGTTGCTCGCGTTCGCGTCGCTCGCGGGCTTCCTGATGGGTGATTGCACCCGCCGACATGTCACTGTCGATTGCCATTTGCTTGCCTGGCATCCCGTCCAGGGCGAACCGGGCACCCACCTCCGCCATGCGGGTGGCACCCTTGTTGATAACCATGAAATTGACGATCAACAGGACGCAGAACACGACCAACCCCAAAAACACGGATCCGCCCATCACGAAGGAAGCGAAGCTCTCGATCACATCCCCTGCGGCGTCGGTTCCGGTGTGACCCTGTCCGATGATGAGTTTGGTCGAGGAGACGTTCAGCGACAGCCGGAGCATCAAGGACGCCAGAAGGATCGTCGGGAATGCTGAAAAATCAAGGGGGCGCTCAATGAATAAGGTCACCGTGAAAATCAAGATCGCAAGGGCAAATGAAACGGCCAATCCGGTGTCCAGCACCCAGGACGGCATTGGAAGGATCATCATGACGATCACGCCCATCAGCGCAACGGCGAGGAGAATTGTAGGGTTGAACAGGGCCCTTAGGGATAGATTTTCCACTGCTCATCCCCCGCTGCGATGAAGCAGGCTGCGGGATGATGCCAGATCAAGTGGGACTAGCGAGCCGAAACGAGAAGTGCCAGATTTTCCTGCCAGCAGGCTGAACGTGTTAGCGCGGGATTGCTGCGGCCGTTCAGGAAGCGTTTTGCGAATTTGGGTGTACCTGGCCACATAGCGTTTCGCGTATTTTTGCGTTCGGGAGTGGTAGGCACCCGCCGCCTTGTCCCAGGTGCCCAGTTCGCCGTGCAATTGGGCAAGGAAATTCGCCGCATACCGGGCATTTATTACCGGGTCGAACATCTCGTCGATGGAGTTGAATGCCTGACTATGCCATTTGTAATTGATCTGAAAACAACCGACATCGAAGCTGCGCGCGCCGTTTTTGAAATGCTCAAAGACATAAACGCGGGCCTGATCTTCGGTGTCGAACCAGACACCGGTCCCCTCCATGTTCACAGTCCAGGGCCAAGGCTGAAGTGTGTTGCGGCGTTGGCGACCGGTTTCGGTGCGGGTGATTGCCCTCAGAACATCCAGTGGCACCTGCGTTTCCTCGGAAATGCGCAATGCTGCCTGATCGCATATTTCCGCCGGATCGGGCTGAGCCGATACGCTGGCTGCAGCGGCAAGGCCGAAAAACAGCACCGTTGCAATCAGACGGATACCCCCGTTTACGATGCTGCGGCACCCCGTGGTCTGGCACATTCTGTTTCTCCTGAGTTCACTTTCTGTGATGCCCAACAGCTACTTTGTGTACCTTTATTTTCTGTAACCAACACGGTGATTACTCGGCCTCTTTTTCTGCATTGAGCTGCAATTCCGGCGTTGCCAGCAGAGCCGCCAAGGCGGCCCGGGCCTTGCTGCTTTCCTCCAATGTGGCGGAGCTACGCGCAAGCATGCCGTCGAGCCCTGAGCCAGTGCCGCGCAGGGTTCGGGAAAGACGCGCGACAGAGCCGAAAACCGGACTGGAAACAAGGGCTTCACTATCCCAATCTTCTGCCAGCCAGGCTGCACGCATGGCATCTTCAGAGTCATTTGACTCCCGATAATGTGCATAGGCCTGGTCGTGGGCTCCAGCCATTTCGCTGGCTTCTGCACGCAGCTGATTGGCATCCGCGCCGTCCAGGCCGATCAATTCGGCTCTGGCCTTGAAGGGTTGCTGAAGTGCAATCGCAATCTGCGCCGCAAGCAATTGCCGTTGCGCGTTGCGCGGACGCGGAGGTGCTGTCGCGAGCACACGTTGGGAGGCTTCTGCAAATCCAAGATCAAGCAGCCGTTGGGTCAATGCGAGCTTCTTGTCCAAATCAAGCCGCGCGACATCGCGGTCGGAAAATTTGAGGGCGTGATCCAGGAATACAATGTCATCGGCATTCTGCGTCAACTCCGACAGTAGCACCAGACGAAGATCATTTGCTGGTTCACCGTCCAAGTCGCCACCAAGGGCCACATTCGTGGAGAAAGCGGCGTCAAACTGGCCTGACTTTACAAGGGCCAAAACATGGGCCCGGCGCAATTCATCTCCGATTTCGGATCCCTTCAGTTCCTTGGCGTATGCTGCGACCAATTCCGCAGTTTTGGTGTCAATGGGTTGATTATCTTTCAAATTGACCTCAACCAGAGCGATCAGCGCCTCGGGGGATTCTTTGGTGTTTTCTTCAGCGACGGCGCGCAGTTGAGTCGTTGCCTTGTCGTTATATCCCTGCTCAATCGCCAACTGCGCCTGCGCCAATCTGGCGGCTGGCGGCAGGTGTTCGGGGAGTCTGGTCAGACTGCGCATGGCGTTTTCGGCGCCTTGAATGTCGCCATATTTCCGCAGACGCCCGGCCAATTGTGGCGCAAGGATTTGTCGCAGATGAGGGGGCAGTTTATTCAGGGCGCGCAAGGCCGCCTCGGGCTCTATGTCAATACCTGTGTCCAACTCCGCGTTTGCCAGCAATGCCCAGAGGGCTGCGTCACCCAGACAGCCCGTCATCCTGGTCAGAAATTCCGGATTGGACGCATGGCCCCACTCAAGAATTTCTGCCAAATCCACAAGAACCTGATCCTCTGGGCGCAGCGGATTTTCGAGGGTAAGGATTTGGATCGCCTCTGCCCCAAAGCCAAAGCTCAAATAGATCCGTGCCAGATGTTGTGCCGCGCTTCGGTCCAGTGTGTCGAACTCTCCATAAAGGGCCTGACGTGCTGAACCGACCTGAGAATGAAAGGGGCGATCGTCACCCCAGCGGGCCAGATCAACTGTGGCGTCCGAGATGCAGACCCCAGCTCCGGGCGCGTCTTCCTGATCGGTAGCTGATCGGGTGTCTAGGCCATCCAGGCTGGATGAAATCCTCATATTGCTGCCAAATCCCATCCTTTGCGGCCCCTCCCACGCCTCTTCAAAGTCCGCTGCTGGCATCGGCAATGAGCTGACGTCAATCTGTGACTGGCGGTTTTGCAGATCAGGCAGATCATAGGCGGGCTTTAGCATCCCGCGGGTGGTGGCCAGGCTCAACTCGCGGATTAGTTGATCCTGCATGTCCCTGAGTGCGAGGCTTTCCTCTGTCGAGATCGGACCTCTTGCCAGCGGGCGAGGCCCCCTTGATGAAAGATCATTCTGGGTTGTCGGGTTGCGGCCGTCCGGCTTGCCGCCGGCCAGGGCAAGACGGTTGTTCAAGGTCGCCTGGTTCACAATGAAAGGCGTCGACAGAGTTACGCCGGGGCTGGCGATATCCAACACAACGAAGCGTTCCTGATCGACAAAGGCCGAAACACCGCAGTTGCAGTTGAGGGTGAGCACCAGCTTTCCACCTGACTGGCGAAGATCGGCAATCCGATCACGCGGAATATAGTCAAAGACCCGTTCTGTGGCGAAACCGCCATCGAAGCCTTGCAGTTCAAGGGTCACTTCAGGGCCGTTTTGGCGCACATTCCAACGTGTCCCCTTGGGCAGGGTTGTTACCAGCCGGCTGAAAGTGGCATGTTCGCCTGATTGGACGATTGCAGGTTCGGCCCGGACCATAGTTGCCGCAAACACAACTGTAGCCAGGAGTACCATCCAGAACACCTTCATGCGGCTTCCTGCTTGAGCGCCTTAAGCGCCTCTTCCAGATCGGTGAAGCTGGGCCGTTGATGTGATGGTGTATTTTGGCGACCAACCTCAATACAGATGTTGGTGGCATGATTATGCAAGTTCGCCACAAGAACCTCTCGAATGAGTTGATAGAAATGGGCCTCGTCTTCGGTCACATCCCGGACTTTGGCCGCGAATGGCCCAACCAGCCCATAGGCCAGAAAGACCCCCAGAAAGGTGCCGACCAGAGCGCCCCCGATGAGTTTGCCCAAAACTTCGGGGGGTTGGTCAATGGAGGCCATCGTCTTGATTACGCCCAGAACCGCGGCCACAATGCCCAGGGCAGGCAGGCCATCCGCCATGGTTTGCAGGGCGTGGCTGGAATGAAGGGCATGATGGGCGTTCGCCTCCATGCGTTTTTCCAAGACCTCCTCCACCTGGTGGGGATCATCGTAATTCATGGAGGCCGAGCGCAAGGTGTCGCATATGAGTGCCACAGCTTCTTTGTCTTTCAGGATCTTCGGGTATTTGGAAAAGATCGAGGAATTGTCCGGATCTTCAATATGTTCTTCGATAGCGACGGGGTTCTGACGGGCCAGCCGGATCAATTCAAATAGCAGGCACAGCAGATCGCGGTAGTCCTCATGCTTCCATTTTGGGCCTTTGAAAACTTTACCAAGGTCCTTGATCGTGTGTTTGATCGCCGAGCTGTCATTGCTGATCAGAAATGCGCCTATGGCAGCGCCACCAATCATCGTCATTTCGAACGGGAGCGATTTGAGGATGATCCCCATCTTGCCGCCCGCCGCAAGATATCCGCCAAATACCATGACGAAGATAACAATAATGCCTACGATACCTATCATGACTTTGTCCGCTTTTTCTGTGTGGGGGCACTGTCGCAATCAGGGGTTAAGAAAGCCTCATCGTCGATCAGGTTTTTGGCGCATTTGCGTTGCGGCCGGCGAGGATCACCGAGATGGTATAGGCGGCCTCCGGTGTTAGACCAGCCATGATGATCGCCGCCGCATCAGGGCGCATGCGTCCCAGAAACCCGGCGGCAAATGCCGGTTCCATCGTTTCAAACAGAGCGGCGGCATCTTTGCCTTTCATGTTCTCGTAGACCGTTGTCAGCCGTGCCAGGTCTCCTTCGGCTGCCCCATCTGCGAGAGACAGCGTCTGCCGCAGTTCCGCTTCGACCTGCTCCAGCTCCACCAAACGCTTGCGGATTTCCTGATCCGCCACTTCCAGCGCCTTTTGGCGCATCCGAAGCTGCTGCTCACGGTGTTGAACCTGGGCCTCGCGGGCTTGCAATGCCTCAAGAAGATTGCCGATCTCGGCGCGGTTCCGAGGGGCGGGCTCGGGTTCACTCTCAGGTTCCTTGAGCGGAGTAACCGCGACCCCCGGAGCCTTTTCAACCGTTTCACTCACAGCTTGAGCAAGGACAACGCCGGCGTCTGTGCCGAGGCGCACCAGTGCCGACAGGACAAACAGCGATGAAATCAGCACGATTGCCCCACGGCCGGGGCGGCGTTTGGATTTCTTCATGCTGCCCCCCTTTCATCGCGGTGCCGGGTGAACATTGGCCCGGGCGGCGGTGCATCGGGAACCGGCGCCGGCGCCGCCTCAACCGGGGCTTGCGGTTCCGGCACATCGTGAAGCGACGCCATCTGCAGCTCCAGTTTACGGGATGTCTGCTCGGCACGGCTTACCAGTGCGCTCAGCGATTCGGTTGATGAAACCGCAGCGGATTGCGCCGTGGTGAGCGTTCTTGTCAGATCGTCCACTTGCGCGGATAGCACCGCAACTGCACCGCCGACCCCATTCTCCAGATCATTGAAGCGGTTGAGCCGCCGACCAAGCACGTAGCAATAAAACCCAGCACCCAAAGCCCCTGTGGCCAGAAATATGTCTGCAATTAATTCCATGTCCGCCTCTCAGTTCAGCACGAATTCCATAATCAGAAGGTCATTCACCTTGTCCGCCCCGGTCACGACCTGGATACGACGCAACATCTGCGCCCGTAATCGGGTCAGCGCCGATGCTTCCTCGAATTCCGCAGGATCAAGTGCGCGCATATAGCTGTTGAGCACGTCTGTTACTCTTGGGAGCAGCTTTTGAACCTCGCTTGCGGCCTCGGGATCAACCTCAAGACTGGCACGAAATACCAGATGACGGGATTTCGAAGGCGCCCGCAATGAAACCGTGAGCGGATCCACCTCGATGTAGGACACATTGGTCGCCATCGCCTCCGAATCAAATGAACCGGACGTTTTTTCATCACCCGATTCGCCGCCGAGGATCATGCCGGACGTCGTGGCATAATATCCGCCACCGCCACCGGCAAGCGCAAGGAAAACGCCAATAACCAGAGGCATTCTGGAACGTTTGGCGGGGTGATCGGCCTGGTCTTCAGTTGCTTGGCTGGTGTCTGCCATGTTTCTTCCCAAAGTTGTGGTTTCAGTAGCTATAGACCGGTTTGCACTAACCGAATGTTAAGCCCGTTCGTTCATCCCTGAGGTCAAGGCCGGACAGAACGTCGGGCAAGGCGGAGGGAATTGTGCAGCAATTACTAAAAGTCTGGACGCAGCTTGATCTGCGCCGTCAGATAATTGTGGTCCTGGCCACAGGTGCGATGTTTTTCGGGATCATCGCGATGTCACGCATGGCCACGGCGCCCAGCATGACACTCCTTTATGCGGGGCTGGAAAACGGTGCCGCAGGAGACGTCGTTCGCGCGCTTGAACAGCGGGGTATGGTGTATGAAGTGCGTGGAGGATCAATTTTTGTCGACGCCAAGCAACGGGATGAACTTCGCCTGACGCTGGCAAGTGAAGGGCTGCCTGCGAATGGGAACCGGGGGTATGAGCTGCTGGATGCACTCACCGGGTTTGGCACCACGTCGCAAATGTTCGATGCCGCTTACTGGCGCGCAAAAGAGGGCGAACTGGCACGCACGATTGTGGCCAACCCGCAGATTGCGATGGCCCGTGTGCATATTGCCAGCACGGGGTCCAATCCGTTTCAGCGCGGTGTCACACCCAAGGCATCTGTTTCCCTTACGCCGATCGGACGCGGTATTTCAGCCGCGCAGGCAAAGGCGGTCCGCTATCTCGTGGCGTCGGCGGTTGCCGGACTGGCACCGGATGATGTTGCGGTGATTGATGCAAATGGTGCGTTGGTCGGACAGACAGATGAGGCGGTTCCGGCAATCGGGGGTGACGACAAGGCACAGGTCTTGCGCGATCGCGTACAAAGATTGCTGGAGGCGCGGGTCGGCTTTGGCAACGCTATTGTCGAGGTCAGTGTCGATACGGTGACAGAAAGCGAGGCGATCCGCGAGCGTACCTACGACCCGGAGGGCCGCGTGGCGATCAGCACTGACACCGAAGAGCGCAGCACCACCTCAGAAGATGCTGGTGGCGGAGACGTGACCGTCGCCAGCAATCTGCCTGATGCGGAAGGGGCAAACGGCGGTGAAGGGTCGTCATCGCAAAACAGTGAAACCCGAGAGCGGATCAACTACGAGGTGTCAGAGACCGAGCGCGAAATCCTGCGTGCGCCGGGGGCCATAAAACGGCTAACCGTTGCCGTCCTGGTGAATGAACCGGTCACCACTGACACCGATGGCGCAACCGTGCCCGAGCCGCGAAGCGACGAAGAAATGGGTGCCCTTCGGGAGCTGGTTTCTTCGGCGGTCGGATTTGACGCGGCGCGTGGTGACATCATCACCATCAAATCCATGGCGCTGCAATCGGTCCCGGCGGCGGGGACCAGTGTGCAAACCTCGCTGCTAAGTGCAATTGACCTTGATCTGATGTCCGCGATCCAAATGGCAATTCTTGCCTTGGTGACCTTGATACTTGGAATTTTTGTAGTCCGACCCGTGCTGTCACGTGGCATGGGTGATGGGCAGACAGGGACGTTGAGCCTCCCTCTGAGCCCGCCGCATGCGCAAGCCGCCAAGCCGGCCAGTTCAAATGCGATCACCGACCCCGACGGGCCTGTTCTGGGTGAAAATGCTACCCAAACCGGGAATTTACCCGCCCTGACAGATTACCGCCCGGACGAAAGCGCCAACGCTGCGGACCCCGTTGACAGGCTTCGCACTATGATAGGTGAACGGCAGCAGGAAACCGTGGAAATCCTGCGCGGTTGGCTCGAAGACAAGGAGGAGAAAGCCTGATGTCCTTGCTTCATCGGTACGCTGATTTCGGCACGCAAGGCGTGGGCGACCAGGCTTCAGTAATGCGCAATGCGGACAGCCTTGAAGATGAGCGTCTGGAAGCCTTTGAGAACGGCTATCAGGCGGGCTGGGACGATTCCACAAAGGTCCATAAGGAAGATGGCGAACGGGTGCTGGCCGATGTCGCGCAGAACCTGCAGGACATGTCTTTCACTTATCACGAGGCCTACGGCAAGATTGCGTTGGCGATGAAACCATTGCTGACCCAATTCGTGACAAAGCTGATGCCCGCGGCAATCCAGAGGGGCCTGCATGCACATATCCTGCAGGAAGTCGCCACATTGCTTGATGCGCAGGCTGACGGAGCGATTGAACTGGCGGTTGCTCCTGCCTGTCTCGGGCCCATCAACGATGTTTTGTCGGACCAATTGTCTGTCCCGTTCAACATCGTTTCAGAACCCGCCCTGACCGAAGGACAAGCCTACGTTCGGGTTGGCGCGTCCGAACGCGAAATCAATCTTGATGCAGTGCTCACAGCGACAGCAGATGCTGTGGCAGCCTTTTTTGACCAAGCACAGAAGGATACCGACGATGGATGACTCCACCCGTGCGCCCGCGCCTGCCGCCGATCCAACCAATCCCTTCACCTCGGTCCCGATCGAAGTGAACGTCTGCGTGGGAAAAGCGCGACCATTGATCCGCGACCTGGTGACACTGGGTGAAAATGCCGTCCTCATTCTGGACAGCAAAGTCGATGATCCGGTTGAACTTTTTGTCGGTGACAGACTGATTGCGCGCGGCCTTCTGGAAGAAAAAGAGGGGGATACCTCCGGGCAATTGGTGGTGAGGTTGACCGAGATCGCCGATTTTCAGGACAGCCTGTGACCGATAGCACACGTTTGCTTTTTCTGGCTCTCGGTGCCGTGACGCTTGCGCTGTTTGCTGTGCCTGTCGCCGCGCAGGACTTCACGGTTTCGCTGGGTGACGAGGGGTCACTATCGGCCCGAACGATCCAGCTTTTTGCGCTGATCACCGTGCTCAGTCTCGCGCCTGGTCTGGCCATCATGATCACCTGCTTTCCCTTTATCGTCACGGTGCTTTCCATCCTGCGACAGGCGATCGGCTTGCAACAATCGCCCCCCAATATGCTGATCGTCAGCCTGGCGTTGTTTCTGACATATTTTGTCATGGAACCGGTCTTTACGGCGGCGTGGCAGGACGGCATCGCGCCGCTCACAAATCAGGAGATCGACGCTGAAACGGCCTTTTCCCGTACGCTGGCCCCATTTCGAAGCTTCATGGCCGCTCGATTGGACCCCGAGACGTTCTTTGCCATGGCCGAGTTGCGTCCCGATACGCTCAATGCTGAACCAACGCCAGATGCCCCCTTGTCGGTCTTGGTACCCAGTTTCTTGCTGTCGGAAATCGCCCGCGCGTTTCAGATCGGCTTTCTGGTCTTCCTCCCCTTTTTGATTATTGATCTGGTTGTCGCCGCCATCCTGATGTCCATGGGCATGATGATGGTTCCTCCGGCGATCGTTTCCTTGCCTTTCAAGTTGGCGTTCTTTGTTGTTGCAGACGGGTGGAGCCTGATTGCAGGAAGTCTGGTGCGCAGCTATTTTTGACACAAGTTGCCTGAAAACTTGAGAAGAAAGCCCCATTTTTCGACTCTACCGCCTTAACCGGTTGGAAGCACTTGTCGGACATTTTGCCCTTGGGTGATGAGACCGGGGGTGGAGTATGAAAATGGCTGCGGCGCGCATGGGGTGGGGCCACTGGCACCACAACGGTTCTGCATGGGTACACGCGATCGGCTGGGTGCTGGTTTTTGCCGTGCTTCATCAACAAATGAACATGGGCGAGCTCACCGTCGTTTTACTGACCCTTGCCCTTGCCGAAGTTCTGGCACGACTGCTGCTGGCGGGGAGCGACGAAGGGCCCCGGCCCCTGGACGGGCAAGATATGCTGGGCCGAGCTCTGGGTCGGTGGCTGGCCCTTTCGGTTCTTATCATTGCCCTTTTCACGATGCGTTCTGCCTCGTTCTATACCTCCCGGCCCTTTGCACTTGTTTGCTTGATCGGGCTGCTCCTGATCCTTGTGCTATTGAAGATCTGCCGCATATGCGCTGCCAGGGCCGGGTCGGATAGGCCGGGTATGCAGAACCTCCGAATGGGTCTCAATGCTGCGGTGTTGTGGGGCATATCGAAACTTGGTCCGCTGGATGCCGATGTCGCAATTCTGGCCATCCTGCTGACGTATCTGCTCTTGTTGCTCCAGCCCCTTGCGCGGGCCATGCCACAATTACGCCAGCCGGGCGGAACGCGCATCCAACCGGGCCCATCCGTCATTGATCTCCTTCAGGGTGGGTTCCGAAATTGCGACCTGTTGGCGATCCCGTTCCTGTTCGCGAGGGAAGAACCGCTCCCCTATCTGGTTGCACGTGGTCTGGTATGGGTCGTACCGTTGGCCGTTGATCATCTCGAAGTGTCAGCCCGCCAAAGTGTTTTTGCCGCCAGGGCATCCAACGGCGGTCGTGCCTTTGTGCCAACAATGGCGCGGGTAAACCTAGGGTTGATGCTGGTGGGCGGGGCAGCGGCGTTACTTGTTCTTGCAGTGGCCGAATGGCTTCAATCTCGGGCTTTGGGCGATATGATCGTCAGGAACGACCTGGTCCTCTGGCTGCTTTTGGGCAGCTGTGCCCCGGTGATTTTCGGAGCGACCCGGATGCTCACTTCGGTCACACAAATGCGTCGGGACGCCGCCTTGCTCCAACTGGGTGGTATGTTGTTGTTTGTTGGCCTCCTCGCCGTTTCTGAGCAGGTCACTCTATTGGCGCTGGCGCGGTCATTTGGATTGATGCAGATCGGGACCATTGCGGCAATTTCGGCTCTCCTGGCCTATAGTGAGGGTGTATGGCCAGGGCTGACTGCGCTTTTCTTTCGCCAGATCAGGCTCTGGGACCGATAGGCTCCGGCCTTCTGTCACTCTGGCTCTACTAAATTCGGACGCGCAGTCTCCGGCAAGCGGGTCATACTTAGCGGACCACAAATTCAGCGTGCAAAGCGCCAGCGGCCTTGATGCTCTTGAGAATGTCGATCATGTCTCTGGGCGAAACGCCAAGTGCGTTCAACCCGGCAATGACCTCTGACAATGAGGTACCCTCGCGCACTTCTGCCAGCGCGATGCCCGGTTCTTCTTCGATGGCGGCATTGGTGCGCGGAACGATAACCGTGCTTCCCTCCGAAAACGGATTGGGCTGAATGACCAATGGGGCTTCTTGTATGCGCAGGGTGAGATTGCCTTGTGATACGGCCACCCGCGAAATGCGGACGTCTTCGCCCATCACGATTGTACCGGAGCGTTGATCTACCACAACACGGGCCTTGCGTTCAGGCTCTACCCTGATGTTTTCGATCCGCCCAAGCGCATGTGCAACCGACGGCATTTCAGTCGCCCGGACGTTCATCTGAACGGTGCCGCTATCAAGCATGACCGCGACAATGCGACCAAAATCCGCATTGATTGCATTTTCGATCCTGGCGGCGGTGGTGAAATCGGCCTCCCTTAACGCCAGCCTCATGTCGTCCAACGTGTCGAGATCAAAGTCGAGTTCGCGCTCTATCCGCGCGCCTGATGGTATCACACCGGACGTTGGCACGCCTCTGGTCACCTGACCGGCATCGCCCTCGGCGGTCGCCCCCCCCGCGATGATGGTCCCTTGGGAAACCGCGTAGATCTCACCGTCTGCTGCATTCAGCGGCGTCATTATCAATGTGCCTCCCATAAGGCTGCTTGCGTCACCGATGGCCGACACGGTGACGTCAATCTGCCCGCCTGTACGGGCAAAAGCTGGCAATGTTGCCGTGACGAGAACCGCCGCCACGTTTTTTGGTCGGAACTGCTCTCCGGTCACGTTTACGCCCAGGCGCTCAAGAATATTGGTCATTATGTCTTCTGTGAAGGGGGCGTTGCGCAGGCCATCACCAGTGCCATCCAGGCCGACGACAAGACCATATCCCACCAGATCGTTGCCCCGAACACCGTCAAAATCCACCAGATCCTTAATGCGGACGGGTCCGGCAAATGCCGTATGCGCGCCGAAACTCAAGGTCAGGATCAAGATCAGAAGGCGCTTCATATGAAGTTCACCAAAGAGAGTTGCGCATTTCGGGCAGTAATCACGTAGAGGCTTTCCAGATTGAATTGCACGTCCTCCAGCCGCGTCGCCGCCTCGAAAGGATCAATTTCCAGAAGCTCTGCCTTGGCAAAGCTCAGGCTGGTTTGCTCAGCGGCATTCTGTGTGGCTACGGCGTCGATCCGCGCCTCGACAAAGCCGATCCGCGCTCCCAGGGAGGTGACGCCGTCGCGCGCCGAAAGCATTTCCTGTCCGGTGATGGCAAAAAGCTCGGTCTGTTGCACCACATCAAGGCCAAAACTCGCGTCCTGTGCAAGGGCCGAGACTGCCGTCAGCATCAACACCCTCTTGATGTCTGGGTCGGTTGCCCGCAGGTCAAGTCCAACGGCATCGGTTGAAGACAGCGCAAAGGGGGCCAGTGGATCATCTGTGCCCTGATAGACGGTTGTCGCAAACCCAAGGGGATCGTCGAACCAGGCTTGGGCCGCGGCCATCATGTCGCTCGGCGTGGCGGCTCCGGCCATGGCAGTGCGCACCGCGTCCAGCAGAACTTGCGCGTCCGGCAGCGGTGGCTGATCCGTCGCGGTGCCGGAAAACAGGAACCGGCCGGAAACATTCGTGTTGATTCGGTCGACAATGGCTTCCAGCGCATTGCGCGCCTCCCCGGCGATGTCGCTCCGCGCCGCACCAAGCGCGCTGGTGCCGGCGGTGATCAATGTGGCGGATAGATCCCGGCTCAATTCCGATGTTTCGCCGATCGCCAGTTGCATGCCATTGGTAAAATGTGTGGCCTCAGCCGTGGCCACCGAATACCCGGCGATGATGTCCATCTTGCGCTCTATGTCTGTCAGATAACTGTAGTTGCCGTTCAACACCTGTCGCACGTCTGCCACCTGTCCAGTTGCCAGTTCTTCGGAATACTGGGCCAGCTGCTCACGCAGCGCGACATTGCGCTGCCGCATTGAATATGACTGCGAAAGATCGCCCAAAGTTGCTACCATCATGATCTAGATCCTTGTGAGTATGTCGAGCAGCTCATCCACAGTCTGAACCATCCGCGCATTTGCGGCGTAGGATTGTTCAATCAGGATAAGACGTTGGATTTCGGCGTCCGTGTCCACACCATCAGCTAGTTGCCGATCTGTCAGTTCGGAAAGCCGGGCCGAGGCGTAGCTTTGTTTTTGTTCGGCATTTGTCCTGTTTGCACTGATTTCCGATGCGAAGGCCGACACAAGACTGGTGCTTGAGAACCCTCCGCCACCAAACCCCCCGCTGGCTGGAATGCGCGTTGCGCTCAGAGCTGCGCCAAGGTTTTGCAACAAGGAGGCATCGCCTACGTTGCCGGGTGCGGGCGCATTGATCCCGTCCCTGATGCGCCAGGGTTCCCCGCCCTGATCCGGGTCCACAGTTTGATTGATGCGCAACCGACTCGACAGGCCGGTTTCGTCCAGCGGATCAAAGAAACCAGGTCCATCGGTGAACAGGCCAGCATCGCCAATGCCAAGGGTAGGGTCGACCGCCGGATCCTGAAACCGCTCAACCAGATCGCGGGCGACCGCATCCAGTTGCGCCTGTGCCTGAACGCCAAATTCGTCCCGGATTTCAAACTGTGCGCCAAGAGCGCCACCCCGAAGGCCACCGCGTTCACTATCGGTGCGCACCGCGATACCATTGAGCGTCAGGCCAGACAGCGTGTTGTTATCTATTGAAAGATATGGTGTCACGACGTTTGTTTTCTGAAATCCAATTGTTGCCGCAGTGCCATCAAGCAAGATTGCGCCGCCGGTTGAGTATAGCGCGATCTGTCCGGTGTCGCGGGGAACCTGCTTGACCGGAACCAGCGCAGAGATCTGATCGACCACCAATTGCCGTTGATCCAGAAGCGCAGAAAAATCGTTGCCTTGAACTGCCGCCGCGGTGACCCGGATGTTCAGATCCCGTACTTCGGTCAGTGCGGTGTTCAGTTGATCTACCTGGCCAGAGATGGTGCGGTCTGCGAAGGTTCGCGCCTCCTGAATTCCAGCCGACGCCCTGTTTAAGCTGTTCACCAGGCCCTGCGCGTCCTGCACCGCGCTGGCAAGCCGCTCCGGGGCATCCGGTCTGCTTGCTGCGGTGATCAAGCTGCTCTCGAACCCGGACAGGCGGGCGGACAGGGACGCAGGATTGTCAGGGGTCCCGATCAGGTTTTCAAGCCTGGTCAGAAAACCGGTGGCGGCGCTGGTGTTCTGGAGCGCCGCATCCGCCAGACGTTTATCCGATGCCAGACCGGCGTCCATGATCCGTTGGATTCCACCGATCCGCACCCCACCGAAGTCACCGATGCCAGAGGAGGCCAGCGACAGTTCTCTTCGGGCATATCCGGGGGTCAGAGCGTTGGAGATATTGCTTGATACCACCTCGACTCCGCGACTCGCTGCGCGCAGGCCGGACAAGGCATTCGACAAAGCCCCGGATATGGTCATGGTATTTCCTTTGGTTAGGGGAAGAGGGTCAAGCGGCGATTACCGTTTGATGTTGGTGGTTTCCTGCAGCATTTCATCGACGGTCTGGATGACCTTGGCGTTCGATGTGTATGCACGCTGGGTCTGGATCATTGCGGTCAATTCACCGGCCACGTCCGTGGTGGATTCCTCTTGCGCAAAGGCCAGGATGTCCCCGGTTGGTCCATCGCTGGCGTTCCACAAAAAGAACGATCCGCTTTCCGTTGAGGGCAGATAGGTTTGCTGGTCCAGCGCGACCATTCCGTTGGGGTTGGGCAGATCGACCAGGGGCACCTGATAGATTGTCCGCGTGATGCCGGTGTCGAATGTTCCTGTCACAAATCCGTTGGGATCGACTTCGACGGAGGTCATGTTACCGACGGGCGACCCGTCCTTGGAAATGGAGACCGGGGCAAAGCTGTCCGAAAGCTGCGTGATGCCGTCGCTCTCGTTCAGTCGGCCAATGTCGATTTCGATCGGGCCGCCGGGGACATTGACGATCAGTTGCCCCGTCAGCGGGTCATAGGCGCCGCCGCTGATCGTGGTGACGGAATCGAGCGTTCCGCCGGATGTCCGGTCATCGGCAAATGCCAAAGTGTATTCGCCAATTGCCGTGCCGGGATCGGACGCGTCAAAGATTGCCATGGTCCATTCATTTGATGACCCGGACCCCGGAACTGTGGGTGTAAATGTAATGTTGATGTTTTCCGACGTGCCCAGGTTGCCGTAGTACTCCACCGACAACTCCTGCGGATCGCCGGAACCGGTGGATTCCGTTTCCGTTGCCGGTAGGTTGATGCCAAGCGTCATGCTTGTCGTCGGCTCACCCGAAAACTGGTTCACGTTGATCTGAACGGGCTTAAGACCATCGGCCGTATCGCGCGGATAGCTTGGAATTGATCCGTCCGGCAGGGCAGGCCAGCCAAGCAGGATCAGTCCCGAATTGGTCCGTAGATACCCATCCGCATCCGTGCGGAACGATCCGGTTGTGGTCAGGTACATCGTGGTGCTGCCATTGTCCAAATCCACTTCCGTGGCCTGTGCCACCGGAATGAATCCGCGGCCCCGCACAGCGAGGTCGGTTGCATTGGAGGTGGCGACAAGGGGTCCGCGTTCATCAATCAGCCGCGTTGTGACGGCGCGAACGCCCCCGGCCGAATAGCTGCCCCCATTTGCGGAGATGACAACCGAATGGAAATCGGTATCTACTCTCTTGTAGCCGTATGTGGACGAGTTTGCGATGTTGTCCGAGATGGACGCAAGTCGTGTCGCGTTCGCCTGCAGTCCTGCCACCCCTGCGTTGAGTGAAGAAGAAATTGTCATAGACACGCCTTTCTGCTGTATCAGTTTTGCCCTGGGCTCCCTGATACGCGCGCCGGACTTAATGCGGCGCTAACAGATAAAATGCGATATATTCCGGCCCCTGCCGGAGTCTGACCCCTGCTTAGTTGCGCCTGACCTTGCGCAAGAGAATGATCTCGATCCGGTTGTTGCGCCGGGACATCGTGTTGCGGACCACCGGAGATTTGTCCGCATGGCCGGTCACGCGCTTGACGCGTTCGGGCAAAACGCCTTTTTGTTCCAGAAGTTGTCGCGTTCGGTCCGCCCGAATGGCCGACATTTCCCACACCTGACTGTTCGCCAGAACAACGGGGTTCGCGCGCACATGCCCACCAACGGCGATGCGATTTGAGACCATCTTTGTGCTCTGGGCAACAATGGCCGCCAGATCCTTCATCATTTGGGTTGGTGATGCGGTCTCCCGATCAAAGAGCGGGATGTCTTCAAGGTCGAAAAGCTCAATCACCAGACCTTCGTCGGTGATGCGCGTTATGACATGGCGCATCCTGTTTTCCATGACAGCACTTTCGCCGCCCCGACCCAGAAGGGCGGCTTCCGTCTCCTTGAGCATTTCCTGTTCAGCGGCACCTTCGGCGTCCATGCCGCTGATCCCGCGTGCCTGTTCGGCCTCAGTTGGTTCGGAGGCACTTGCCCCGGACCCGTTGCGGGCCATCACTTCTTCTGAAAATATGCTGTCCCCACCAAAGGAACCGTCACCACCGCCCGAAATCCGATTGATCGGAATCGTCGGTGAAAAGTAATCCGCAAGACCCTTGCGTTGCTGTTCCGTCGTCGCGTTCAACAGCCACATCAACATGAAAAAAGCCATCATAGCGGTCACGAAGTCCGCATAAGCAACCTTCCAGGCACCTCCATGATGCCCTCCGCCGCCAACAACCTTTTTGCGTTTGATGATGACTGGCGCCGCATTTGCCTGCGCACCCATCTCAACCACCTTTACTCACCCAAAACCGTTTTAGGCCAGCAAGCCTTACCAGCGCTTTAACATCTTCAATTGCGTGGACTTTCACTCTTCGCTTGTCACCGGACCTGAATTGGCAACAGTTGACCGGGAAGGGACCGCCCAAGATGAGTGCGACAATTGAAACAGATAGCCGTTACTCCTGGGTGCGTCTCGTAATTACCGTGGCGGTTGCCGTTATTGCCAATGCGGGCATGTGGGCGATTGTCGTCATTATGCCCGCTGTGGAGGTCGAATTTGGCACCACCCGAGCACAGGCGTCTCTGCCCTACACGCTGAACATGGTTGGTTTTGCGCTGGGCAACTTTGCCATCGGGCGCGCGATGGATCGGTTCGGGATTACCCTGTCGCTGATTCTGGCGGCGCTTGGAATTGTACTTGGCCTGAGCCTTGCCATCCTGTCCCAGACGATCGTGATGCTGGCTCTTGCCCAATTGGTTGTCGGACTTGCCTCTGCGGTTGGATTTGGCCCGCTGATCGCTGACATCTCGCATTGGTTCGTCCGCCGTCGGGGCATTGCCGTGGCCCTTGTGGCAAGCGGAAACTACTTTTCCGGCGCGATTTGGCCGATGGTTCTGGCCGGAATATTGCAGTCGCAGGGCTGGCGTGCGGTCTATACTGTCCTTGCTATTGCTACTTTCGTCGGGGTCATTCCGCTTGCGCTTTTCCTGCGTCGGACGGTGAGCATGGAAACCCACGCCGCCGCGCAGGATGTCTCTCATCTGAATGCCCGGTCATCGGGGCTTAGGCCGCGCGCCCTGCAATATCTGCTGGGGCTGGCGGGTATCGGATGCTGCGTCGCGATGTCCATGCCGCAGGTCCACATCGTGTCCTACTCCGTTGATCTGGGGTTTGGGCCGGTGGCTGGGGCCGAAATGCTGTCGCTGATGCTGCTGGGTGGGGTTGGGTCGCGGATTCTGTCGGGCCTGCTTGCGGATCAATTGGGGGGTGTGAAAACGCTACTGATCGGATCCGCCCTACAAGGCTTGGCGCTGTTTTTGTATCTGCCAGCAGGAGGATTGGTGTCGCTTTATGTGGTCAGCCTTGTGTTCGGGCTGAGCCAGGGGGGCATTGTCCCCAGCTATGCCCTGATCGTGCGCGAATACATGCCCGCCAGGGAAGCCGGTGCGCGGGTCGGTTTTGTGCTGATGGCGACGATACTGGGCATGGCGCTGGGCGGCTGGCTGTCGGGTCAGATTTACGACTGGACCGGATCGTATAGGTGGGCGTTCATCAACGGCATTGTCTGGAACGCAATGAACATCACGATCATGTTGTGGCTCTTGATGCGCAGCACACCGCGCGCGCCGCGCAAACCGCTGGCCGCCTAGGGTCAGGGCGCTACCCGACCTGAGTGCGCGCCTCGGCCAGCTTGATCTGTTTCTGGCGCTCGCGGAACCGCCCCTTGTCCCACTCTGAGGTCTTGTCAAAACACTGGTGACAACTGACGCCGGCCTCGTATTCGGGCCGCTTCATGTCCTGTGGCAGGATCGGCTGGCGGCAGCCGTGACAGAGGACATGCGGCCCTTCGGCCAGCCCATGCCCAACGCTGACCCGCGCATCAAAAACGAAACATTCGCCGTTCCAGGCGCTCTGATCCTGCGGCACCTCTTCGAGGTATTTCAGGATGCCACCCTTGAGGTGATAAACATTATCGACCCCTTGCCCCAGCAGATAGTTGGTCGATTTCTCGCAACGAATGCCTCCGGTGCAGAACATCGCCACCCGTTTATTGTGAAAGCGATGCTTGTTCTGCTCCCACCACGCGGGGAACTCACCAAAGCTTTTGGTGTGCGGGTCCACGGCCCCCTCGAACGTGCCGATTGCCACCTCATAGTCATTGCGGGTATCAATCACCGCCACATCGTCACTCTGGATCAGGGCATTCCAATCCTGTGGATCGACATAATTGCCAACCTTGGCGCGCGGATCGACATCGGGCTGTCCCATGGTGACGATCTCGCGCTTTATGCGCACCTTCATCTTGGGGAAAGGGGGCGTATCGCTGGTCGCCTCCTTCCAATCCAGATCGCCACACCCCGGCAATTTTTGGAGGTATTCGATGACGGCATCAATTCCGGCGCGTGGTCCGGCGATGGTTCCGTTGATGCCCTCATGTGCCAAAAGCAGGGTGCCCTTGACGTCATGTGACAGACAAAAATCCAGCAGGCCGGGTTTCAGCGCGGCGGGATTGGCAAAGCGGGTGAAGTGGTAAAGAGCGGCGATGGTATACATGGCCGACCAAATAGTGCGGGAGGGGGCTGTTGTGCAAGAGGGGGGTGCGCTAAAATCCGCGCATCTGCCGATCAGCAAAAGGATACGTTCATGCACGCTCTCATCATTATCGACGTCCAGAATGATTTTTGCCCCGGCGGTGCACTTGCAGTGGGCGAGGGGGATCAGATCGTGCCGGGCATCAATGCCCTGATGAACGATTTCGACGCCGTGATCCTGACACAGGACTGGCATCCGGCGGGGCATTCGTCCTTTGCCTCTGCCCATCCCGGCCACGCACCCTATGACATGATCGACATGCCCTACGGTCCTCAGGTGCTGTGGCCCGATCACTGCATTCAGGGCAGTATGGGCGCGCGGTTTCACATGGACCTGCACCGGGACCGCGCCGACCTGATTATCCGCAAGGGGTACAATCCCGCCATCGACAGCTACTCGGCCTTCTTTGAAAACGACCAAAAGACACCCACGGGTCTCGAAGGCTATCTGCGCACCCGTGGCCTTGAGACGCTGACGATGGTGGGTCTCGCGCTGGATTTCTGCGTAAACTATTCCGCCGTGGATGCCGCCAGGCTGGGCTTTGATGTGACCGTCCGTCAGGAATTGTGCCGAGCGATTGATCTGGACGGATCATTGGCGTCGGCTGTTGCGGGAATGACCGGGGCGGGGGTCAGGCTGGTATGAAGCCTGTCCGATCATCAGTCCTTGGAAAACTGCCTGTCCGGGCAAAGTTGTGTCTCAGGGCGGTGGTCTACATCATATCAGCAACCTTGCTGGCGGCTTGCAGTGCGCCAACGTCCACAACATCCAAAACGCCTCTGCTGCTGTACTCACCTGCAATCGGGGAGATCCCCGCCAATTTCGTGATCTATAACCCGGAATTGATGGGCACGGCCATGCAGGCAGAGTTCAGGTCAGACGGATCAGGGCATCATGTGCTCTTTATCGGCAGCGACGAGACCGGATCGCCGGAGCAAGTCCGGGCCTACCTGCGGGTGATGCGGTTGCCGTTGTTCCCCGATCATTTCGTGGCTCAGGTCACGACTTCGGAAAACAGCCAGCAAATCCTGGTAAAGCGCACTGCGGCCGGCTTTGTTGCGGAAACCATAGACCTTGCGAAAGTTCTCAAGAAGCAAAGCGTGCCGGGGATAGAAAAGACCAGGGGTAAAGAAACATATGAAGCCGCGAGCTTGGATGCCGTCACGGCCCTATTCTGGCGGGCACTCGATCTGTCCAACAAGGCGCAGGTTCCCAAGAGTGATCCATATGTGTTTGCGGTTTATGACCTCGACCATCCACAGGGCAGACCGGCGTATGATGCAGCGCGCGCCGCCGAAGCCGTCCGGCTGGAACGTAAAAAGGTTGAAGAAGCGGAGCGAAAGAAACGGGCCGCCGCAAAGAAGGAGAAAGACCGAAAACGCCGGGAGGCAGAAAGGCAGCGCAAGAAGGCCGCAGAGACCGCGCGCCGCGCGGCGATGGTGGCCAACAACAACAAACGCTACGGCGACTGGATCTATCGGATCGAGCTGGACCAGATGACCGACAAGAAAAAGCAATACGTCTATGGCTTCCCGCAAGGGTTCGATAACCCTGACAAAAGCCCTTATCTTCGTATTGGCTGTTATGGTGCCGCAGAGAAATGGCCGATGGGGGTCACCTTTTATTGGGGCCAATCCCTTGAGGATATTTATCCGCGTGACGAACTCGATCTGGCCCGCGTGACAGTGCGGTTTGGCAGTGGGAAGCCCCAGGAAATGGGTTGGGCTGTATCGCAGGATTGGGCATCGACCTATCCGCCAAACAATTTTGCCGGGGGCATGGCGGCACTGTCCAACGGAATTGTTGGTATGTTCTTGCCCAATGCTGCTGTGGCAAAGATGAACACCGTTTGGGAACCAATTGACCTGCATCGCGCATTGAAACGGTCACAAACCGTGACATTCCGCGGTTACCCCCGGTCCGGTCAAAGCGCGACCTACGTTTTTGATCTATCGGGGTATCAGGCGGCGGCTTCGAATTTTGAACCTCACTGCAACAAATAGGGTCGTCCTATAGTCCGTGAAGTATCGGCTTCCCATTGGTGATGACCCCTTTCACCAGCCTCAGACCCTTTGCCATCGATGGCCTGTCCCCGAACCGGTCGTTCGAGACCACGGGCAGATCATGCTCGCGGGCATATTCCAGAAGAAACGCGTCCGCTTCAGTCTGTGCCGGGCACACGATGACCTGATTTTGCGGCACCCCCAGGATCTTTGCGAATTTGCGTTCATTCAGGGATTCGTCGCGCAAATGATGGCGCGAGGAGGCGTCCAGAAAGACCCAGGGGCCAAAGCCGCGACGCTTCAGCGCGTCGATGACCGACTTTAGCGTACTCAGGTCTGCGCTCTCCCCACCCCAATACATGACGTTTGTTCCGTCAATCACGATTTCCGGCTGTTCGGGCGTGGCTTTGCGCACCACGGGTTCCGGTTTTGACGGGGGCGGGGTGGCAAACATCCGGGAAAGTACAAAGGCCCCGACGGCAATGGCGGCTGCGATCAGCCAATTCGCCTCGTTCAAAGGATAATCCATCGAAACATATCCCGCGCCGCCTAACGTCAGGGCCAATGTCACCCAAAGGAACCTCGTCAGGCAGGTCACAAACCCGACAAAGGCGAGGAAGAGAATAATTGGCGTCGCCAGGTCTTGCAGGTCCATATCAGTACACCCGGGAATCGTTTCTATGCTGATACCTATACGGGTATACGTGTCACAATCTGCACTTTACGCGGCAATTTTGCGGCACGCCCGCAACGTTCACACCGCTTGCCAGCATGCAGGCGCTTTGATTTAAGCGTCCCGAACAGCATTCGGAGCCTGAAATGGTCGATATTGCCACCCGCGTCTACAATCACAAGTGGAAGATCGACCCCATCGTCCGCTCCCTGATTGACACGGATTTTTACAAGCTACTGATGTGCCAGTCGATTTTCCGCAACAAACCGGACACACAGGTCACCTTCAGCCTGATAAACCGGTCCAGGCACATTCCCCTTGCCAAGCTGATCGACGAAGGGGAGTTGCGCGAACAATTGGATCACATCCGCTCCCTGTCGCTGAGCCGGGGTGACAGCACCTGGCTGCGCGGCAATACATTTTATGGCAAACGCCAGATGTTTCGCCCTGATTTCATGGAATGGTTCGAAGGGCTGCAATTGCCGCCGTACCACCTTGAGCGGCGCGGGGATCAATATGAGCTGACCTTTGAGGGCAAATGGCACGAGGTCATGCTGTGGGAAATTCCGGCCCTTGCCGTGTTGATGGAACTGCGTGGGCGGGCGGTTCTGGGTCCGATGGGCAAATTCGAATTGCAGGTGCTCTATGCCCGCGCCATGACCCGCGTCTGGGAAAAGATCGAAGCGCTGCGTGACATGCCGAACCTGTCGGTCGCTGATTTCGGAACGCGCCGCCGCCACTCCTATCTCTGGCAGGACTGGTGCGTGCAGGCCATGCAGGAAGGGTTGGGCGCGTCCTTTACCGGCACCTCGAATTGCAAGATCGCCAAAAGCCGCGAGGTCGAGGCGATCGGCACTAACGCCCACGAACTGCCGATGGTCTATGCGGCATTGGCCGAGACTGACGCGGCCCTGGCGCGGGCCCCCTATGACGTCCTGTCTGACTGGCACGAAGAGCATGACGGCAATCTGCGCATCATCTTGCCGGACACCTATGGCACGCAGGGTTTTCTGGACAACGCCCCCGATTGGCTGGCGGGCTGGACCGGCATCCGCATCGACAGCGGAGACCCGGCAACTGCGGCCCGGATCGCGATCGACTGGTGGACCAAGCGCGGCGAAGACCTGTCCGACAAGCGGGTGATATTCAGTGACGGTCTGGACGTCGACAAGATCAAGACACTGCACGGCCAATTCTCTGACAAGGTGAACGTCTCCTTTGGCTGGGGCACCTTGTTGACCAATGATTTCAGAGGGCTGGTGCCAAACGACGCGCTCGCGCCTTTCAGCCTTGTGTGCAAGGCCGTTGAGGCCAACGGCAAACCCACAGTCAAGTTGTCAGACAATCCCCGCAAGGCCATGGGCCCCGCATCCGAGATCGAACGCTACAAACGTGTCTTTGACGTGGGACATCAGGATGCGGTTGAGGTTGTTGTCT
>CAXBKL010000021.1:0-37600 GCA_963976125.1 uncultured Sulfitobacter sp.
AAGACAATCTGTGGCTGGGCAAGGGCGTGCTGGCCGAGAACTGGCAGTTGGTGGAACGCGCGCAGACCATCGTTGAAAACATGGGCGCGCGGGTGATTGGCCCGGCGGAAGTACGCGAGAAACTTGGGCTGGAAAAACGTGCGCCTGCGTGAATGCCATGAAGCCAGATTAAGCGGTGGTTAAATGTCACACAATGTACACCGGGCGTACACCCCGCGTACTGCGCTGCGGCGCGGCGTCGGGGGTGGCGTTGTTGCTTGCGGCATGTGTGGCACCTCACTCCGCAGACATGCAGATCGGGCTGCGCAATCCTACTGTTCCGCTTGGCGCGACCACCCGGTTTGATGCAGACCGATTTGCAGGGCGGTGGCGGACGGTGGCCTGTCTTGGGCAATGTGCGCACCGGGCCGCGTATCGGGTCACGGGCAAGGGGGTGGTCCATCGCCATGCGGCGGGTCGGGACGTGGCCTATACGCAAAGCGCGCCGGGGGTGCTGCGCGGGGTAAAAAGTAAAGAGGCGCTGGTGGTCATGTGGGTTGATGAGGGGTTTCGCACGGCGGCCATCGGAGATGCCGATGGGCGCTGGGCGGCGGTGGTTGATCGGGGCACATCGCCCGGAGCGGACCGCGTCAGGGCGGCAACAGAGATTTTGGATTTCAACGGCTGGGATGTCAGCAAATTGCGGGTGATGAAATGAGCAGAGTAGCGGCAATTATCGGAGGTGGGGTGATCGGGGGCGGCTGGGCGGCGCGGTTTGCGCTGAATGGCTGGCAGGTGCGGGTGTTTGACCCAGACCCACAGGCCGAACGCAAGATCGGCGAAGTGATGGAGAACGCGCGTCGGTCCTTGCCGGGCCTGACGGATGTGGCATTGCCTGATGAGGGCAGGGTGAGTTTCCATGACAGCATCGCACAGGCGGTTGCCGGAGCGGAGTGGATTCAGGAAAGTGTGCCGGAACGGCTGGAGATCAAGCACAAGACATTTGCCGAGGTGCAGGCACATTGCGCGCCGAACGCGGTGATCGGTTCGTCCACGTCCGGGTTCAAGCCGTCGGAGTTGCAGCAGGGTGCGGCGAGGCCCGGTCAAATCATGGTCGCGCATCCGTTCAATCCGGTTTATCTGCTGCCGCTGATTGAACTGGTGCCGGGTGATGCGGGGGAGGCGGCGCTTGTTGAGCAGGCCAAAGCCACGCTTGGCACTTTGGGCATGCATGCGCTGCATCTCAAGAAAGAGATCGATGCGCATGTGGCGGACCGGTTTCTTGAAGCGGTCTGGCGCGAGGCGCTGTGGCTGGTCAAGGACGGTATTGCGACCACAGAAGAGATCGACGATGCAATCCGTTATGGATTTGGCATCCGTTGGGCACAGATGGGGCTGTTCGAGACCTACCGCGTGGCGGGCGGCGAAGCGGGCATGAAGCATTTCATGGCCCAATTTGGTCCGGCGCTCAAATGGCCCTGGACCAAGCTGATGGATGTGCCGGAGTTCACCGATGAATTGGTGGATCTGATCGTGGATCAATCCGATGCGCAGTCGGGGATGCATTCCATTCGGGATCTGGAGCGGATCCGCGACAACAATCTTGTCACCATGATACGGGGGTTGAAGGCGCAGAACTGGGGGGCCGGGGCGCTGATCAATGCCCAGGAGAAGGTGATGCGTCGGGGCACGCCGATGGGGGCGGCCGCAGAGGATTTTGCAGCCGATAGCCCGGTGCTGACGGCGCGGCGCACGGTGCCGCTGGATTGGACCGATTATAACGGACACATGACCGAGAGCCGCTATCTGCATGCCTTTGCCGATGCCACGGACCGGTTCATGGAGATCATCGGCTGTGACGCCGCCTATATTCAGTCGGGGGGCAGCTATTTCACCGCCGAGACCCACATCCGGCATCTTGACGAGGTGCACGCAGGGGCGGTGATCGAGATCGACACCCAGGTGATTTTGGGAGAGGGCAAGAAGATGCACCTGTTCCACACCATGCGGGAGGGCGACAGGGTGTTGGCCACCGGAGAGCATTTCCTGCTGCATGTCTCGCTTGAGACCCGCAAGCCAAGTGCGCCGTCTGCGCAGATCGAGGCGGCCTTGGTGCGGTTTGCACGCGGTCATGCGGGATTGCCCCGGCCTGAAGGTCTGGGCCGGGCGATTGGCGGGGCCCGATGAAACGGGTTCTGGTCACCGCAGGCGGCAGCGGGATCGGGCGGGCAATGGCTGAGGCTTTTGCTGCCGAGGGCTATGAGGTCTGGATCACGGATGTGGATCCGCAGGTGTTGTCGGATTGTCCCAAGGGGTGGCATTGCCACCGGGCCAATGCGGCGGATGAGGGGGAGATGGCGGCGGTGTTCGGGCAGATGGACGGGTTGGACGTCCTTTGTGCGAATGCCGGGATCGCAGGACCGACGGCGCAGGTCGAGGATGTGGCGCTGGAAGATTGGCGGGCCTGTGTCAGCGTCAATCTGGAGGGGGCATTTCTGGCTGCGAAATATGCGGCACCTTTGATGAAGGCGGCGGGGCGCGGGGCAATTGTGCTCACGTCATCGACGGCGGGGATCTATGGGTACCCCAACCGCGCGCCCTATGCGGCAGCGAAATGGGCCATCATCGGGTTGATGAAAACCCTGGCGATGGAGTTGGGACCGTTCGGGGTGCGGGCCAATGCGATTTGCCCCGGCGCGGTCGAAGGGCCGCGCATGGAGGGCGTGTTGGCGCGGGAGGCCGACGCCAAGGGCATGACCCGCGATCAGGTCTATCAGGGTTATGCAGCCGGCACCTCGATGCGGTCATTTGTCGAGGCAAGCGATATTGCCGATATGGCGGTGTTTCTGGCCTCGGCGCGGGCGCGGATGGTGTCGGGGCAGGTGATCGCGGTGGACGGGCATACGGAGAACCCCGATCCCAAGGTGGGGTGAGCGTGATCCAAAGGCGCGGCTGCGCCGCACGACATGATTTGTTTGGCGCTTCGGGTTCACCGTTCCGAAATACGATGGATCAGCGGATCAGGGCGCGCAATTCGGTCAGGTGGTCGGGGAAATCGCGCGCGGTATGGGTGGCCTCGCGGATCAGCGTGTCAAAGTCGTTTGAGAAGGTTTCGATGCGTTGGGTGTCGCGGAAGGCCATGTAGTGGCCGCCGGCGTAGAAAACGGCCAGCAGCGGCCCGAAGATGGTGACGGGGGCAGAATAGAGCCGGCGGGCGTCGAATTGGTAGATGCGCAGGCGGGGATAGAGTTGGCGGGTCAGGGTGATGAGTTGGTCGGTTTGGGCAAGGCGCAGAGCGGCCGGCAGCCCGGCGTAATAGCCGCTACCACGGATAAAGCTGGTTACTTCGTAGATGGGCATGGCGATTTCATATTCCGAACCGGCGCTGCGTATCCAGTCTAGCCGGTCGCGCGAGGCATTGATTGCCTGTTCGGTGGTGCGGCCCAGATGGGGGCCGTATTCCCAGCTGAGCATGTCGTCGGTTTTTAACATGTCGGGCAGGGTCGCGGGGACGTGGCGGATTTTGTAGCCCGCCGCCTCGCGGTGCCAGGCGAAGATCTGTTCATCGACAAGGGCGCGGGGGGCCTGGCTGACTTCGAAGCTGTTGGAGAGCAGGTCGGCGGCGGTTTCGGGGCGATCAGAGAGGCTGAGCAGCCAGTCGGACGAGACACCGAGCGCCGCTGCGCAGGCCCCGACCACATGGGCGCTGGGCAGCCGTGCGCCGTCGTCGGTCAGGGCCTGGCTGAGGGTGGAGCGGTCGCTCTGGATGGTGCGGGCCAGGGCGCTTTGGTTGATGCCAGCATCCTGCATGGCCTGCATCAGGCGGGTGCGGAAGTGATGGGCGCGGGTGAGTTTGTCGATGTTTTTGGGCATAATGTTATTAATGTCACAGCTGGGCCGCTTTGTTAATCATTATCGGAATGGTCTGATGCCCCGTGAGGTCTCACAAGACGATAACACTTTTGTGAAGATCGAGGTTTGATGCACTCCCCAGTTATGTCGCCGCCCCCGCCCGAGCCTGCGGGTGCCGGATCCAGCACCGAGGCGGCAGGGCAGGAATGGCCAACGCTGCTGCTGTTGGCGCTTTGTTTTGGGATGCTGGCAACGGCGCTTGTGTTGCCTGCAGGCTGGGGTGTCGTTGGCTTTGTGCTTCTGGTGGTCGGGTTGACGCTGCATTCATCGCTGACCCATGAAATCCTGCATGGGCATCCGGTCAGATCGACGTCTGTCCAAACGGCATTGGGGGTGATCCAGCCGGGAGTGTTCATTCCCTATCTGCGTTTCAAGGCGCTGCATCTGGCGCATCATGAGGACAGCATTCTGACCGATCCCTACGATGATCCGGAGACCAATTACCTTGATCCGGCGGTCTGGGTCACCTTGCCGGGGTGGATGCGGCAGCTGTTGAGGTTCAATAATACGCTTTTGGGGCGGATGGTGGTTGGACCGGCGGTGGGCGTATGGGCCTTTGCAAAGGAGGACGCCCGACAAATCAGGCAGGGCGACCGCAGGGTGTTGGTGCATTGGCTGGCCCATATCCCCGGCGTTGCCCTGACCCTGTGGCTGGTCAGCCTGTCGGCACTGCCGCTGTGGGTTTACCTGATGGCCTGTTACGGGGCGCTGTCGGTGCTCAAGATCCGCACGTTTCTGGAGCACCGGGCGCATGAGCGCGCGTCGGGGCGCACGGTGGTGATCGAGGATCGCGGGCCGCTGGCGCTGTTGTTTCTCAACAACAACTACCATGTGGTGCATCACATGCACCCCACGGCGGCATGGTACCGGTTGCCGGGATTGTACCGGAGCAACCGGGCGCATTACCTGCGGCGCAACGATGGCTATGTCTATCCGTCTTATGGTGCGATTTTCCGCAAGTACTTTGTGAGGGCCAAAGACCCGGTTGCACATCCGCTCTGGCAAGACCCGGACAGGTGAGCCTATAGGGGGGGATGAATATCCCCGTACCTGATCTCTGGATTATCGTCACCATCGCCGCCGCGACGTTTCAGACCGTGCGGTTCATGCTGCAAAAGCATCTGGCGACCGCCACCCTGTCTGCCGGCGGCGCGACGTTTTCGCGGTTTCTCTACTCCATGCCCTTCATCGTGCTGCTGCTGGTGGTCTATCTCGGCGCAAGTGGCAAGGCGGTGCCGCAGACGGCTCTGTCCTTCTGGGGGTTTGGGCTCTTGGGGGCCACGGCCCAGATTCTGGCGACGGTTTGTGTCGTGACGCTTTTCAAGCAGCGTAATTTCGCCGTTGGGATCACTTTCAAGAAAACCGAAGTGATCCAGACGGTTCTGGTGGGTTGGATATTGCTGGGCGAAGGGGTTTCCACGCTTGGTTTTGCCGCGATTGCGCTGGGCATTGTCGGGTTGCTTTTGTTGTCGCGGGGACCGGAGGCGACGGGGTTTCGACTGCGGGATTTTGGCAA
The DNA here is from genome assembly GCA_963976125.1 of uncultured Sulfitobacter sp. Classification (GTDB taxonomy): domain Bacteria; phylum Pseudomonadota; class Alphaproteobacteria; order Rhodobacterales; family Rhodobacteraceae; genus Sulfitobacter. The sequence goes on from CAXBKL010000021.1 coordinate 5,408, forward strand.
CCGCGCGGCAGGTCTGGGGATTGCGTCCGGGGTGTTTTTTGCAATTTCGGCGGTCAGCTATCGCGGTGCGTCGCTGACGGTGATGGAGGATGATCCGATCCTGCGGGCCACGGTCACGCTGGCGGCGGTGGTGAGCATGCAGACTGTGCTGATGCTGATCTGGTTGCGGTTGCGCGAACCGGGCCAGATTTCCGCCGTCTGGGCGGCGCGCAAGGTTGCGGTGTGGATCGGGTTGACCTCGATGGGCGGGTCGTTGTGCTGGTTCATCGCGTTCACCTTGCAGAATGCGGCCTATGTCAAGGCGTTGGGGCAGGTGGAATTGATCCTCAGCGTGGCGGCATCGACGCTGTTTTTCAAAGAGAAGATCACGGCACGGGAATGGGCCGGGATGGCGGTTCTGGTGGGGTCGATCCTGATGCTGATCCTGGTGATCTAGGGGGACGATCCCTTCGCCCCGCTTGCCACTGTTAATCTGTCTGAGGTCGCCCGCGCAGCCGCAGGAACAGGCTTTCTTCGGCACCGTTGTGGAAATAGGGCACTGACGTGGGCGGGGACAGGTCGTGGGCGCGGGCCTGGACTTCGGCCATCACAACTTCGGTGATGAAGGGCATGTCAAAGCCGCGCGCGTCGCTTAGCGGCACCCATTGCAGGTGCGACAGTTCATCGGAAGCGGCGGAAAAATCATCCGGATCATTGGCGACGGTATCCGCATCGACCAGAAAGAACCGCGCGTCAAAGCGGCGCGGGCGGCCCGGCGGGGTCAGGGCGCGAAACACGAACTGCATGCTGGCAGCTTGAGGCAGGTGTCCGGTGGCGGCAAAGTCCTGCCAATCGGCAGGCACATCGCCCGACCAGTCGCCGGGAGTCCCCAGCACCAGACCGGTTTCTTCCCAGACCTCGCGCACGGCGGCGACGGCAAGGGCGTGGGCAAGCGTCGGGTCAGCGTCTTCCTCAAGGCGGTTGGTGCAGACATCCGGCAGCGGGGAAGCGAGGGGGATGGCCGCGTCCGCGGCATCCACGGCACCGCCGGGAAAAACAAACTTGTTCGGCATGAACGCCGCCTTGGCGCCGCGTTGGCCCATCAGCACACGCGGGGTTTCGAAACGGTCGCGCAAAAGGATAACGGTTGCCGCGTTCCGGACTTGGCTTTTGTCGATGGTCATTTTTCTCTTTGCCCCTTCGGACAGGGCGATGTCAGGCGCTGCGTGCAAACCCACCCATTTCCCTCGCCCATTGAAAGCCGATCATGGCCCCCTTCAGTCTGGGCAGAAGGTAGAGCGAGAGACCGACGCAGCCAACCGCAAAAATGGTAAAGAGCGTCAATGGTTCCGGACGCCAGTTCACAAAGACCACATGCAGCAGCGGTGCCATCAGGTGTCCGACGATCAGGATCGTCAGATAAGCCGGGCCATCGTCGGCGCGGTGGTGGTGCAATTCCTGGTGGCAGACGGTGCAGTCATCGTTGACCTTCAGGTAGCTGTGCAACAGTGGGCCGGACCCGCAGTTGGGGCATTTGCCACGCCAGCCGCGCAGCATAGCGGGGAGCAGGGGGCGTTCGTCCGCAACGTCGGATGCGCTGTGGATCGACGTGGCAGATGTGGCGTTCTGGGTCATGGCAGGTGTCCTTGGATATGGGGGATAGATGCGCCTGTTTGGTGTCAAAGGGAAGAGGGCCTTTGGGGGGTGCATCGCGATGTCGCAAGGAATTAAAAAAAGATGCGCATTTTTGCGACGGAAGTTTGCCGGGCTGTCGTTGAAGAGGGACAGCGCCGCCAACAGGCCGCGCCTGTAGGACGAAACAAAAAAGGAAATTCAAGATGGCTATTCAAAAGACGTTCCAGATGGTTGGGCTTGCAGCATTGATCGCAGTAGGTGGTGCGGCCGCGGCCAAGCCAGAAGGCGGTCAGATGATGTTCGAGCAGATTGACGCGGATGGCGACGGCCAGGTGACACAGGCCGAGATGCAGGCGATGATGGAGGCACGGTTTGCCACGGCGGACGCCAATGGCGACGGGTTCATCGAAGCCGACGAGATGATGCAGATGCGCGCCGAACGTGGTAGCAAGCGGGCTCAGAGGATGCTGGAACAGCATGACGCAGACGGTAACGGATCCCTGGACGCGGATGAACTGGCGAATATGGGTGGAAAGCGCAAGGACCATCGCGGCGCCAAGATGATGAAGCGGCTCGACGCCAATAACGACGGCAAGATTGCGCTGGCTGAAATGCAGGCGGCGCGTGACCCTGCCAAGATGTTCGAGCGGTTGGATGAAAACGGCGACGGCATGTTGAGCGCGGATGAGTTTTCCAAGGGTCGGCATGGCAAGGGCCGTCATGGGTCCTGGAACGACTGAAAAGGCGCTCGGGCGCGCTTGTCTTGCGCGCCCGGGCCGGGTAGCCGTTTCGGCGATGCATGAGCCTGATCCTTCTTTTGACGCGGATGCCGCGTTGCTCGCGCGGTACGCGCAGGGAGATCCGGCGGCCGCCAGGGTGCTGGCCACGTCCCTGACGTCGCGCCTCTTTGCCCACGCAATGCGTGTGCTGGGCGATGGCATGGAGGCGGAAGATGTCGTGCAGGAGGCCATGGTGCGTCTGTGGCGCATCGCGCCGGAGTGGCGCACCGGCGAAGCGAAGGTCAGCACCTGGCTCTATCGGGTGGTGGCAAACCTGTGTACGGATCGGTTGCGCAGGCGCAGGGCGGTTGCGCTGGACGATGTTGCGGAACCTGCCGATCCTGCGCAATCCGTTGAACAGGGCCTGCAACAAGCGGCCCGCCATGACGCTTTGCAGCGGGCGCTTGAGACATTGCCGGACCGTCAGCGGCAGGCGGTTGTCCTGCGCCACATTGATGGCTTGGCCAATCCGGAGATTGCGGTCATTCTGGATGTGGGGGTCGAGGCAGTCGAAAGTCTGACGGCGCGCGGCAAGAGGGGACTTGCAAAGGCATTGGCGTCACAGCGCGATGCATTGGGGTTTGAAGATGATGGATAGACATACCAACGAAATTACGGACGTTGAGGCATTTTTTGCCGACGCCAGGGCGACGCCGCCACAGGTTCCCGCGGCGTTGATGCAGCGGGTGCTTGAGGATGCCGAGGCCCTGCGGCCCTATGCCGGTCCGATTGGCTGGCGTGGCTGGTTCCGGCTCTTGGGTGGTGCGCCCGGCGTTGGCGGATTGGTGACAGCGACCTGCGTCGGGATCTGGTTGGGCGTGGCACCGCCCAATGTCCTGCCTGACCTTGCGGGTGAATTTCTGGACACAACCGCGGAATTTTCCGACGAGAGTGATCCGGGTGATCTGACCGGCTTTGGCTGGGTTCTGGAGGAAAGCTGAGATGGCGCAGACCCCCATTCCCCGCGCCCGGCCCTCGCGCAAGCTGCGCTGGGCATTGGGGCTGTCCCTGGCCATGAACCTGGTGGTTCTGGGTCTGATTATCGGGGTGAGTTATCGTTTCAAGGACGCCGATATGCGGTTCCGGGGACCGCAAACGCACAGTTATGCAACGGCCTATGTGCGTGCCTTGCCCGCCTCCGAGCGGCGTGCGTTTCGCCGGTCGCTTCATGGCGTTGGGGGCGGCTTGCCCGGCCCGGCGCAACGCCGCGCGCATTTTGAAAAGGTGCTGAACGCGCTTCGGGCCGAGAATTTTGACGCGCAGCAGGTGCAAGGGGTGCTTGATACCCAGGCGGAAGCGGCATTGGGGATCCAGAAAGCCGCGCAGCGGGTCTGGCTTGGCAAGGTGCGGGAGATGACCGTATCGGACCGCGCCGCCTATGCCGACAGGTTGGAAGAAATCCTTGAACAAAGGCCGCGCGCACATCGCAAGCCGCCGCGCGACTGAGTTCGGGTTGCCCTGATGGGCCGGGCGCGATACCCCTGCGCGAACGGCAGGGGATGTGCAAATTGGAATTCAAAGACGAGAATGAAGTGCTGGCGGTTGTGCGTGCCTCAACCGGACGCCGGTTTGTAGGGTTGTTGTCGCTGGGCCTGTTGGGTTTCATGCTGATCTATATCGCCTTTTCCCAACCCCCGTCGTTGCTGTGGCAGATTTTTCTGGTTCTTGTCGGGGCCGGTGCCTTGTGGCTGGCGGATGCGATGCGCCGTGCCACGGCAAGTGTGGTGGAATTGACGCCGCTTGGGTTGCGGGACGGTGATGGCACCGTCATTGCCTTGATTGACGACATTCAGGGCATGGATCGCGGTTTTTTTGCCTTCAAGCCATCCAATGGGTTCCTGCTCAAGACCAGAAAGCCCGCGCCGCGCATGTGGCGGCCGGGGCTGTGGTGGCGTCTGGGTCGGCGGATCGGCATTGGCGGCATGACCCCCGGACATCAGACAAAATTCATGTCCGAAATCATCGCCGGAATGATGGCTAAACGTGATCTGGAATAGATCCGGCCCGGATCAGTTGCACTGCTCCCAGCACACCCGTGGCGCATAGCGCGGCCGGGTAAATACGAAATTCTTGATCTCACGGAGTTCCAGACCGGTTTTGAACGGCGGTTCGTAACGGTTCCAGGTTTCCACCAGGACCAGCCGTTCGTTGTGGATCATCAACGGCAGTCTGTCTGTCCAGGTGCGCACGTCGCTGCTTGTCAGCGGTTGGACCCAGCCGCGTGTTTCCGACCAGTCGCGGTAAAACCGATTGTCGGTGGCGTTGTAGCGCACTGAACTGATACGGATCGCCGTGTTGCCCTGACCTTTTGACAGGTATTCGAACAGGTTGAGAGCGCCGTTCAGGTAATCATCGTCAATGGGCAGCGTCTCACGCGAAACCGCATCGCCGATGGTATAGGCGGCCTTCTGGTTGATGCTGTACATCCTGAAGCTGTCAAAGATCGAGAACATCGACAGGAAGGTCCAGAAGATCATCGGCATGATAATCACGGCTTCAATGGCGATCACGCCATCTTCCTTGCGGGCGAAATCGCATCGCAAGAAACTGAGCAGGCGGGCTTTCAGCTGTGTCAGGGGCATTATCCCGGCTCCTGTACGAAGGCGGCCATGGAAACCATCCGTGCGCGGCCTGATCCGTCCTTTTCCCAGGCAAAGCCAAGGCCGGTGGTCGGATACATCGGCTTGAATTTCACGCAGGCCCGCAGAAGCATCATCTGTTGTTCCTGACCCAGGGTGAAGCCCCGGACCGGGCTGACGGGCTCGGACACATCCACGCAGTCCGGCAAGGGCGGCAGGGACGCAAACTGGCGCGGGTCGATGGGTGTCATTTCCAGACGCAGGGTGTTGCCGCAGTCCGGCACGAACCCGGAGTATCCACAGACCATGTCCTTGAGTTGGCGATGGGTCAGCGGCACATTGGTGTTCAGCCTCACGTAGCGCACGGCAAGATCAAGTCCGCGATCAAGAAACATCTGGCGCATCGAATAGACGCCCATTTCAGCGGCCATCAGGAAGGCGCCAAGAAGCATTGGCACAAAGATTACGAATTCGATCACCATGGCGCTGCCGTCTTCGTCGCGGCGAAAGCGCAGGAATTTTCTGGCAAGGCGTTTGATCATTGTACCAACCTCAACTGATTGATCTGGCGGGCGATGGCCTGAAAGGCGTCGCTGATCTCCACGCCTTCCACCCGGAAGAAATGGCTGGGTGAAGAGGCGCAGTCGCGCATGACGTTTGCACCGTGGTCGGAGACCTCGAACCCGATGGACCAGATAACGATACGGTTCTCTTTGGCGGCGTCACAGATGTTGCTGAGCAGGCCGTCGGCCTGGCTTGGCGTGTATTTCGTGTAGCGCCAGCGCCATTGATCGTAGTAGCGCACATAGCGGTTCAGGTACCAGCCAAGCGGGTACTTTTTCCAGGTCCGGCGTTCGTCGCGGGAATTGTAGCGGTCGGCGCTGATCCGGCGGGTGCTGACGTTTTCGCCATCGGTCATCAGGATGACAGTCTTGAGGGTTTCAACGTCGTTGTAGGCGGCCGGACGGTTGGTGAAAGGAGCATCTACGCCCAGTTTCTGGGTGACCGGACGGAACGAGGGGTCAAGCAGTGCGACGCCCCATTTCATGCCCAGATGGATCGCCGTATTTGCACGGGCGCGAAACTTGTTGATGCGGTTTTTCAGGGTCGTGGCGTTCTGGGAGAAGCCCAGGATCGTTTCATAGCTTCTTTTGGGGCATCCGGGGTTGGAGATGTTGTTGCCCCCGTTCCAGTAATATCCCGCATCGAAATGCTGCATCTGTTCGTATTCTTTGGTCAGGCTCAGTCCGGCGTTGTTGAAGTCGGAATCGTCGAAGTCAACGCAGTAGGACCACGAATGGACCTGCGGCACGTTCAGTTCATCAAAGATCATCTCGCCGGCGTTGACCTGCGCGGTGTAGGGGATCACCGAGATGGAAATCAGATCCTGGTTGGCCGGGTTCAGCACTGTGTCGATAAAGACCCCCGCGGCGTCCTGGAGGTTGTCCATCTTGTTGTTCCAGCCCATGGACCCCGAAATATCGAGCACCATCGAAATTTCGACCTTGCTGACTTTTTCTTCGGCAGATGAGAACGCGGGCACAGACAGGGTTTCCACGCCCAGAATATCAATGAAAGAGGTGTTCATGACGGTTTTCGCATCCACCGTGACGGTGCGATAGTTCAGGCCCTCGTCGACATTCACTTCCGACACGAATGACCCCATGCCGGATTTTTCGAAATAATCGCGGACAATCGTTTCGGGGTCGAGCGTCTGATCGAGATCGGCAGCCGCCAGAACGGCGCGGTCGGCCACGGATTGAATGCGCGTGCGTTCCATTTCCTGGCGCATCAGGTCAACGCCCAATCCGCCCATCATCAGCATCATCAGGATCATGAAAGAAGCAAAGACGGTAATCATGCCGTCCTCGTCTTTGGCAAAGCGCCGCTGGGCGCGGATCAGATCCTGCATCAGGTGGTGCATGGCATGTTTTCCAAGTCTCATCACAGTCAACCTTCCACCCCCGATGCAACAGCCACCGGGACGCAATTCACGGATTTTCCGTTCGGATTGTATGACTTGGAAACATGGCCCAATTAGGGCACTTCGGAGGCTAAATATCCAGTTTTAGACATCTTTTTGGAGTGTATGTGGCGAGAATGAGGCCTCTGTTTCCGGTTTGGATACGGTCGTTGTGGAAAAAGACGAATCATATCCCTTTTTCGGAATGAGTCGTGTCGATCCGGATTAATGTCGCAGTTCGCGCATGCGGTGCCTAGGATGGCGTTGGGGAGTCGCGGAAGGACCGAGTCGCATGTGCGCATCGCCTTCTGGATGTAATAGCGATGGAGGATCTAATGAGCCCAAGCAACGAGCCGAGTTTCCGGGAAAGCGTTGACATAATGTTCAACAGGGCGGTCGCCCTCATGGACCTGCCGCCGGGGCTGGAGGAGAAAATCCGGGTCTGCAATGCCACCTATACGGTGCGTTTCGGGGTCCGCCTGCGCGGCAAGATCCACACCTTCACCGGCTACCGGTCGGTGCATTCGGAACATATGGAGCCGGTCAAGGGCGGCATCCGCTATGCCACCGGTGTCAATCAGGACGAGGTTGAGGCGCTGGCCGCGCTGATGACCTATAAATGTGCGCTGGTCGAGGCGCCGTTCGGGGGCTCCAAGGGGGGGCTTTGCATTGATCCGCGCGAATATGACGACAACGAGCTGGAATTGATTACCCGGCGCTTTGCCTATGAACTGATCAAGCGTGACATGATAAACCCCGCACAAAACGTACCGGCCCCCGATATGGGCACCGGCGAGCGCGAGATGGCGTGGATTGCCGATCAATACAAGCGCATGAACACCACCGACATCAACGGGGTGGCCTGTGTCACCGGCAAGCCGACCAATGCGGGCGGCATTCAGGGCCGGACCGAGGCAACGGGGCGCGGCGTGCAATATGCGCTACACGCGTTTTTCCGCGACAAGCAGGGGCTGGAAAAGGCCGGCCTGACCGGCACGTTGAAAGGCAAGCGGGTCATCGTGCAGGGTCTGGGCAACGTCGGGTACCACGCCGCCAAATTCCTCAGCGAGGAAGATGGCTGCAAGATTACCACCATCATCGAACGCGACGGTGCGTTGCATCATGACGAAGGTCTGGATGTCGAGGCGGTCTATCAGTGGATTGCCAAACACGGCACGATCACGGGCTATCCGGACAGCAAATGTGATGCGGACGGGTCCAAGTATCTCGAAACCCCCTGTGACATCCTGATCCCTGCAGCGTTGGAGGCGGTGATTAACCTGAGCAACGCGGAGCGGATCAACGCGCCGTTGATCATCGAGGCGGCAAATGGGCCGGTGACGGCGGGGGCTGACGAAATTCTGCGCAAGAAGGGCACGGTGATTATCCCCGACATGTATGCCAACGCAGGCGGTGTCACGGTGTCCTATTTCGAATGGGTCAAGAACCTGTCCCATATCCGCTTTGGCCGGATGCAGCGCCGTCAGGAAGAGGCGCGCCACCAGTTGGTTGTGGACGAGTTGGAGCGCCTGAGCGCGGACAGCGGCATTGGCTGGCAGCTCAGCCCCAATTTCAAGGACAAGTACCTGCGCGGTGCGGGAGAATTGGAGCTGGTACGTTCGGGGTTGGATGACACGATGTCGACCTCCTACGATTCGATGGCGCGGGTCTGGCATGGCCGCGATGACGTCGAAGACCTGCGCACGGCGGCCTATCTGGTGGCAATTGACAAGGTTGCGGCGAGCTACCGCGCCAAGGGTCTCTAGGCAGAAGGGGCCGGGCGTCTGGTCCGGCCCGCCCTTTGCGGTCTTGCCCTCGCGGCAATCATGCCGGTCAAAGGCCTCGTCGTGCGTGGTGCCGGATTTGATGGTTTCACCGGCATCGCCGTTGGCGGCGGGGAGGGTGGTCAGGACCGGCAGGGCTGATGGCGGTTGAGGCGCGGGCGCGCAGATATCGCCGACAAGGATGGCGGCGCGTTTGCGGGCCATCCGCAGGGCAGGCTCCCCATGTCATGGAGTTGCAAAGGGCCTTGGGGCACGGTTTCCACAACAGATGTCGCCGCCCGGACAGGTCGCGGAAAGAACAGTGCGGGGCGCGAATGGTCATGAGTTGGGATTAAGGCGTTGATAGTCAGGCAAGGGGCTGTCAAAAATAGCTGTCTGATGGGGGAATGGCGATGCGGTTTTCAGGGCAGCGCGTGCTGCGCGAGGGATTGACCGGCAACAAGGGCTGGACGCCGCATTGGCGTGATCCCGAACCCAAGGCAGAATATGACGCAATCATCATCGGGGGTGGGGGCCACGGGCTGAGCACCGCTTATTATCTGGCCAAGAACCACGGGATGACCAACATCGCGGTGTTGGAAAAAGGGTACCTTGGCGGGGGCAATGTCGGGCGCAATACCACGATTGTGCGGGCCAACTACGGATTGCCCGGCAATTCGGAATTCTACTCGCATTCGCTCAAGCTCTGGGAAGGGCTGGAGGAAGACCTCAATTACAATGTCATGCATTCGCAGCGCGGCACCTTGATGTTGTGTCATTCGGATGGGCAGCGGGATGCCTTTGCCCGGCGCGGCAACCAGATGATTTCACAAGGGGACGACGCGGAGTTGCTGGATCGTGAAGGGGTGCGGCGGCTGGTGCCGTATCTGGATTTCGACAACACGCGGTTTCCGATTTATGGCGGTTTGATGCATGCCCGGGGCGGCACGGCGCGCCATGATGCGGTGGCCTGGGGCTATGCGCGCGGGGCCGATCAGCGCGGCGTCGATCTGATCCAGCAGTGCGAAGTGACCGGGATCAACATCGAGAACGGCCAGGTGCGCGGGGTTCAGACCACGCGCGGGGCGATCAAGGCAAAGAAGGTGGGGATTGTCGTCGCCGGCCGCTCTTCCCAGGTGGCGGCGATGGCGGGGATGCGGTTGCCGATCGAGAGCCATGTGTTGCAGGCCTTTGTCACCGAGGGTCTCAAGCCGGTGATCGACCATGTGGTCAGTTTTGGCATGGGGCATTTCTATATCAGCCAGTCGGACAAGGGCGGTCTGGTTTTTGGGGGCGATCTGGATTTCTACGCGTCTTATGCGGCGCGGGGGAACCTGCCGATGGCCGAGCATGTGATGGAGGCGGGGATGACGCTGATGCCGATGATCGGCAAGGCGCGGGTGCTGCGGTCCTGGGGCGGGATCATGGACATGACACCGGATGGATCGCCAATGATCGACAAGACCGACACGGATGGTTTGTTCATCAATTGCGGCTGGTGCTATGGCGGGTTCAAGGCGGTGCCGGGGTCGGGGTTCAGTTTTGCGCATCTGATGGCGACGGGGGATCATCATGCGCCGGCGGCCAGGTACCGGATGGACCGGTTCAGCACGGGCCGGGGTTTGATGGATGAAGAGGCCACCGGGTCTCAACACAACCTGCATTGAGTGCGCAGATGTCGGATTTGAGTTTATTTGGAAAGATGAAGCAGGGGATCAGTGCCCTGCGGGGGAGTGTGGCGTGAGAATTGATTGTCCGATGTGTGGGACGCGGGACCGACGCGAGTTCTATTACCAGGGGGCGGCGGTGGCGTTGAACCGGCCTGCACCGGACGCGGGCGAGGATGCCTGGCAGGATTATGTGCATCTGCGTGACAACCCGGCGGGAGAGACGCGCGATCTGTGGCATCACGAGGGCGGTTGTGGTGCCTGGGTAGTGGTGACACGAGATACGGTGAGCCATGAGATCAGCAAGGTCGAGCTGGCCTGCGATGTCCGGGAGGCACAGGCGTGAGGGTAGCAGGCAAGGGCTTGGTAGATCGGTCGCGGCCGGTCACGTTTCGGTTCGATGGCAGACGCTATACCGGGTTTCAGGGCGACACGGTTGCCTCGGCACTGTTGGCGAATGGTGTGAAATTGATGGGGCGGTCGTTCAAGTACCATCGCCCCAGGGGCGTGTTGAGTGCCGGCAGCGAGGAACCCAATGCGCTGGTGACTGTCGGTCAGGGGGCGGCAGCGGATCCCAATGTGCGCGCCACGGTGCAGGAAATCCATGAGGGGTTACAGGTGCGGTCACAGAACGCCTGGCCCAGCCTTGATTTTGACGTGATGGCAGTCAACGATCTGGCGGCGCCGTTTCTGGGGGCGGGGTTTTATTACAAGACGTTCATGTGGCCGCGCAAATTCTGGGAAGCGGTTTATGAGCCGATCATCCGCAAGGCTGCCGGGTTGGGTGCGCTGTCGGGGCAGCACAACGAGGACAGCTATGAGAAAGCCCATGCGTTTTGTGATCTGCTGATCGTCGGCGCAGGGCCGGCGGGGCTGATGGCGGCACTTGTTGCGGGGCGTGCCGGGGCGGATGTCATCGTGGCGGACGAAGATGCGGTGATGGGGGGGCGGCTGAATGCCGAGACCCATGTGATTGATCAGCAGCCGGGGCAGGTGTGGGTGCGCGATGTGCTGGCACAGCTGGACGCCATGAACAACGTGCGGCTGATGCCGCGCACAACGGTGACCGGGGCCTATGACAGCGGTGTGTTCGGCGCCCTTGAGCGGGTCAATCACCATACCGGAAAGCGGGGCGGCGGGGTGCCGCTTGAGTGTTTTTGGCGGATTGCGGCCCGGCAAAGCATTCTTGCGGCGGGCGCGTTGGAGCGGCCCATTGCCTTTCAGAACAACGACCGGCCCGGTGTGATGACTGCCGGTGCGGTGCGGGCCTATCTGAACCGGTGGGGGGTCAGCCCCGGCAACAAGGTGACGGTGTTTGGCAACAATGACGATGCCCACCGCACGGCGCGCGATCTGGTCGCCGCCGGGGTGCATGTGGCGGCTCTGATCGACAGCCGTGCGGATGCGCAGGTCGAAGGCGATGGGTTTCCGGTGTTCAAGGGTGCGCAAGTCTGCAATGCCTCCGGGCGCAAGGAGCTGGAGGCGATCACGTTGCGCACCGCCAACGGCGAGCAGGCGATCCAGACCGATTGCCTTGCGGTTTCCGGCGGCTGGAATCCGACGGTGCATCTGAGCTGTCACATGAATGGGCGGCCGAGCTGGCGGTCGGACATTCAGGCATTTGTGCCAACACCAGGCAGCATTCCCGGCATGACGGCGGCGGGGGCATGCCGGGGGGTGTTTTCGACCTATGGCTGTTTGAGCGATGGTGTTGCAGCGGCCGGGGTGGCGCTGGAGGCGCTGGGCCGCAAGGCCGGGAATATGGACCTGCCTGCGGCGGAGGACGCCCCTTACCGGGTGCAGCCGTTATGGGCAGTGGCGGGCAAGGGGCGGGCCTGGCTGGATTTCCAGAACGATGTTTCGGTGAAGGACGTGCGCCAGGCGGCAGTCGAGAACTTCCGCTCTGTGGAGCATATGAAGCGTTACACGACGCAGGGCATGGCAACCGATCAGGGGAAAAGCTCGAATATGGGTGCCTTGGCGGTGCTGGCAGATGCAACCGGACGCGGGATACCGGAAACCGGCACCACCACGTATCGCCCGCCTTACGGGCCGGTGGCCATTGCCGCGATGGGGGCCGGGGGACAGGGACATGGGTTTGCGCCGGAGCGGTTCACGACATCGCATCAACGCTCGGTTGAGAAGGGTGCGCCGATGATCGAGGCCGGGCTTTGGTACAGGCCCAGCTATTTTCCCAAGGCCGGCGAGAGCAGCTGGCGGCAGTCCTGCGACCGCGAGGTGGGCTATGTGCGCAGTGCCGTTGGCGTGTGTGATGTGTCCACCTTGGGCAAGATCGACATTCAGGGGCCGGATGCGGGGGCGTTGCTGGATTTTGTCTATACCAACATGTTCTCGACGCTGAAGGTTGGGCGGGTACGCTATGGGTTGATGTTGCGCGAAGACGGGATGGTGATGGATGACGGCACCTGTGCACGGTTGGGCGCAGAGCATTTTGTCATGACAACAACCACCGCGGCGGCGGGGGCGGTGATGCGGCATCTGGAATTTGTCACCCAGTGTCTGCATCCTCAGTGGCAGGTTTGCTTCACGTCCGTGACCGAACAATGGGCACAGTTTGCAGTGGCGGGGCCGAAGGCGCGCGACCTGTTGAACGGGATACTGGGGAGTGCGATTGACGCGGAAAGCTGGCCCTTCATGGCCTGTGGTCCGGTTGAGGTTGCGGGCGTTCAGGGGCGGTTGTTCCGCATCTCGTTCTCGGGCGAGCATGCCTATGAAGTTGCGGTGCCAAGCCGCTATGGGGCGGCATTGTTCGATGTGCTGGTGGCAGGTGCTGAAGAGATGGGTGGCGGAGCCTATGGGATGGAGGCGCTCAATGTGTTGCGCATCGAAAAGGGATTTATCACCCATGCCGAGATCGAAGGGCGCACGACCGCGTTTGATGTGGGGATGGGGCGGATGATCTCGGCCAGGAAGGATTGTATTGGCAAGGTGATGGCGGCGCGGCCCGGATTGGTCGAGGAGACCCGCCCGCAGCTGGTGGGGCTCAAACCTGTTGATCCCGAAGCGCCTTTGACCGCCGGTGCGCATCTTTATGAGCGGGGGGGCGAGGCGGTGAATGGCAACGGGCTCGGCCATGTGTCCTCGGTGGGCTATTCGCCTGATCTGGGCTGTCATATCGCGTTGGGTTTTGTTGCGCGCGGACCGCAGCGCCATGGCGAGGTGATCCGCTTTGTAGATGCGGTCAGGGGGATGGAAACGGAGGTGGAGATATGCCACCCGGTGTTCCTTGATCCGGAAGGGGAGCGGGTACGTGGTTGAATTGCAAGCGACGCCGCCACTGCAGGGGAGTGGGCTGCCTCTGGAGATCGGAGCGGCACGGCTGGAAGCGCTCGATGTCGGGCGGCTGACCTCATTGTCGCCGTTCGGCGACGCTTCGGAGCTTGGCGCGGCGCTTGAGGCCGCCCATGGGGTGAGCTGGCCGGGTCCAGGCCGGGCGACGGGCAAGAAAGGCGCGCGCTGTGTCTGGTTTGGCCGGGGTGAGGTGATGTTGATGGGCCCCGCGCCCAAAGAAGCTCTTGGCGGGCTCGGAGCGGTGGTCGACCAGTCGGATGCCTGGGCGGTTGTTGCGCTGGAGGGGGCCGCCGCCGAACAGGTGCTGGCGCGTCTGGTGCCGGTTGATCTGCGCAGGGCCAGCTTCAAACGGGGCCATTCGGTGCGCACCCAGCTCGTTCATATGCCGGCCTCCATCACGCGGGTGGGGGCGGATCGGTTCTTGATCCTTGTTTTTCGCTCCATGGCTGCCACATTGGTACATGATCTGAAGCGGGCGATGGTGGCGGTGGCCGCACGGGGTTAAACCTGCGCGCCGGCCGTTGGCGGGTTGACCTGATGGGGAGTGAAGACATGGTGTGGAAAGCGATACTTGCGGGCGCGGCGATGGCGGTTGTTGGCGGGGCTGTGCAGGCTGCGACAGAGAAACAGATCGATTGCGCGCATCAGGCGGCTGTTATCGCGGCGGTGCAGCAGGCGCGGCTGGACCGGGTCAAGGAGCCAGACGTTTTTGAGCATGTCAGTGCGCAGGGGGCGTGGCCGGCGCGCTATAATCAGTCCATTGCGATCTTTGCGGGCTGGATTTACGGCAGTGATGTCAGGATGCGGGATCTGCGCAAGCAGGATTTTGGCGCGGCCTGGAACGAGTTGTGTCTTGCGCAGTGACCGGGCGGGGGCCAGCCCCCGTCGGCCCCGCAGGGCCGACCCCCCCGGAGTTTATCCGGAAAGATGAAGCAGGGGGGGGCGGGCCGGGTCTTGATCTGGCCCCGGCAGGTTGATCGGGCTGTCCTGAGCCGGAGATGTCGACGCGCTGGCGGATACGTCATATGAGGGGTATTCCGGGTCATGTGTGAGAAGGATGTGCGATGAGCCTGCCCCCTGGATTTCTGGATGAGTTGCGCGGCAGGGCGAGCCTGAGTGCGGTGGTCGGCCGCAAGGTGATATGGGATGCGCGAAAATCCAACCAGGGCAAGGGGGACATGTGGGCGCCGTGTCCGTTTCACCAGGAAAAATCCGCCAGTTTCCATGTCGATGACCGCAAGGGGTTCTATTATTGCTTTGGGTGTCACGCCAAGGGGGATGCGATTTCCTTTGTCCGTGAGACCGAGAATGTGGGGTTCATGGAAGCGGTGGAGATCCTGGCCCGCGAGGCCGGGATGACGATGCCGGCGCGGGATCCGAAGGCGGCAGAGAAGGCGGATCACCGCACGGAACTGGCGGAGGTGATGGAACTGGCGGTGCGTTGGTTCCGGTTGCAGTTGCAAACCGGGGCGGCAGCGGCGGCCCGCGATTATCTGGCGCATCGCGGTCTGGATGCCGGGGCGCTGGAGCGGTGGGAAATCGGGTTTGCTCCGGACAGCTGGCGGGGGCTCTGGGATGCGCTCAAGGCCAAGAATATCGCAGATGATCTGATCCTGGGGGCGGGGTTGGCCAAGCCGTCGAGCAAGGGTGGCACGCCCTATGACACGTTTCGCGGGCGCATCATGTTTCCGATCCGGGATGCGCGGGGTCGTGCGGTTGCTTTCGGCGGGCGGGCGATGGACCCCAATGACAATGCCAAATACCTCAATTCGCCAGAGACGGATCTGTTCGACAAGGGGCGCAGTCTTTATAATATCCGCGATGCGCGCACGGCGGTGGGCAAGGGGCAGCCGTTGCTGGTGGCCGAGGGGTACATGGATGTCATTGCCCTGGCAGGGGCCGGTTTCGAGGCGGCGGTGGCCCCGTTGGGCACGGCGATCACCGAAAACCAGTTGCAGATGTTGTGGCGCATTGATCCTGAACCGGTCATCACACTGGACGGGGACGCCGCCGGGCAGCGGGCCGCGCTGAGGTTGATTGATCTGGCGTTGCCGTTGCTGGAGGCGGGGCGATCCTTGCGGTTTGCGATGATGCCGGAAGGGCAGGATCCTGATGATCTGTTGAAATCGGGGGGGGCGGGCGCGGTTCAGGCGCGGCTGGATCAGGCGGTGCCGATGGTGCAGCTGCTGTGGCAGCGCGAAACCGAAGGTCGGGTATTTGACAGTCCCGAACGCAAGGCCGCCCTGGACAAGACCCTGCGCGAGAAGATCATGTTGATCCGCGATGGGTCGATCCGCAGCCATTACGGTCAGGAAATCAAGGACTTGCGGTGGCAGTTGTTCCGGGGGGCAAAGGCCGCAACCGGCGCTGGCCGGGCCTGGGTCAAAGGGCGGCGTGCATCGGTCCCAGTGAAGCAGCCCCCGATGCCCAGCACCAAGGCGTCCTTTCTGGCGGGGGCAGAGGGTGAGCGCCCGGCTGAACATCTGCGCGAGGCGGTGATCCTTGCGGCATTCCTGAGCTGTCCCAAGATCATTGCCGACTTTGAAAGCGGGTTGGAGGCGATGCGGTGTCGGGATCGGGATCACGCGGTGATGCGCGACCTGTTGCTGCGCCACGGACATGAGGACAGCACGGCGTTGCACGAAAGAATTTCCGACGTCCTGGGGCCGGATGCCCTTGAAAACCTGACCTCGCAGCGCCATGTCGCCATCACACCCTGTGTGCGCAATCCCGGCAATGTGGACATGGCACGCATGACGGTGGCAGAGGAAATGGCAAAACTGGAGGCAGCGCATGGGTTGGACGCCGAAATTGCGGATGCGGCGGAAGATCTGAGCGGTGTGGCGGACGAAGGCGTGACGTGGCGTCTGTCGGAGGCGGCACGGGCCGCACAACAGGCGACCCGGTCCGGACAGGAAGACAAGGCGGAATACGAGGTCGGCGCAAATGGCGCCCGTGTCTCCAAAGAGGAGCGCAGCGCGCTGGATGCGTTGTTGGGAAACATCAGATTTGAGAAGCCTAAAGGACGGGGGTAGGAAGGCGCGCACCCTTAGCGTGACCTTTTCGCAGGAACTTTAGGAAAAAGCAGGACAACGGGTTTAAGAATCACCTCAAACCCCGCATGATTCGTTTTGACCGAATCATTGCGACTGATTCGTACGACCGCGCTGGAGGGACACACCATGGCCGCTAAAGACACCAACGAAGACACCAAACGGGACGACGCCGACAGCGGCCATTCGCTTGATATGTCTCAGGCGGCCGTCAAAAAGATGATCTCGGAAGCCCGCGAGAAGGGCTATATCACCTACGATCAGCTTAATACCGTGCTGCCCCCCGATCAGGTTTCTTCGGAACAGATCGAAGATGTGATGTCGATGCTGTCGGAGATGGGCATCAACATCATCGAAGACGAGGACGCCGAGGAGGAAGAGGCCAAGGGGTCGACCGAGCTGACCACCACGGACAGCAACAAGGAAGTGGCGCTGTCGTCGGGGACGGCGGAGAAACTGGACCGTACCGACGATCCGGTGCGCATGTACCTGCGCGAGATGGGGTCGGTTGAGCTGTTGAGCCGTGAAGGCGAGATTGCGATTGCCAAACGCATTGAGGCCGGTCGCAACACGATGATTGCGGGCCTGTGCGAAAGCCCGCTGACGTTTCAGGCGATCACGATCTGGCGCGATGAACTTTTGTCCGAAGAAATCCTGTTGCGGGATGTAATTGATCTGGAGGCCACTTTTGGCAACCAGCTGGGCGATGAAGAGACCACGCCGGTGGTGCCTGCGGTGGGCGCGGTGGAAACCAAGACCGAAGAGGCCAAGCCGGAGCTGGACGCCGACGGCAATCCGATCACGACCGACGATGACGATGACGAAGATGAACAGGCCAACATGTCGCTTGCGGCAATGGAGGCCGCTCTCAAGCCCCAGGTTCTGGAAGCGCTCGACATCATTGCGGATGACTATGTCAAGTTGAGTGAAATGCAGGACAGCCGTATTTCGGCCACGTTGAACGAAGACGGGTCGTTCAGTGACAAGCAGGAAGGCATGTATCAAAAACTGCGCGCCGAGATTGTGTTGCTGGTGAATGAGCTGCATCTGCACAACAATCGGATCGAGGCGTTGATCGACCAGCTTTATGGCATCAACCGCCGGATCATGCAGATCGATTCAGCCATGGTAAAGCTGGCGGATCAGGCACGCATCAACCGCAAGGAATTTGTCGAAGCCTATCGCGGCTACGAGTTGGACCCCAACTGGATGGAGCGGATGGCAGAGAAAACCGGCCGGGGCTGGCAGATGTTCATCGAGCGGTCCTCTGGCAAGGTTGAAGAATTGCGCGCGGACATGGCGCAGGTTGGTCAATATGTTGGCCTCGACATTCCGGAATTCCGCCGCATCGTGCAGCAGGTTCAAAAAGGCGAGAAAGAAGCCCGTCAGGCCAAGAAGGAAATGGTCGAGGCGAACCTGCGGCTGGTGATCTCAATCGCCAAGAAATACACCAACCGCGGCCTGCAATTCCTTGATCTTATTCAGGAAGGCAACATCGGCCTGATGAAGGCTGTGGACAAGTTCGAATACCGCCGGGGGTACAAATTCTCGACCTATGCGACGTGGTGGATCCGGCAGGCGATCACCCGGTCGATTGCCGATCAGGCACGCACGATCCGTATTCCGGTGCATATGATCGAAACGATCAACAAGCTGGTGCGTACGGGTCGCCAGATGCTGCACGAGATTGGCCGTGAGCCGACGCCGGAAGAATTGGCGGAAAAGTTGCAGATGCCGCTCGAAAAGGTCCGCAAGGTGATGAAAATTGCCAAGGAACCGATTTCGCTTGAAACGCCCATCGGGGATGAGGAAGACAGCCAGCTTGGTGATTTCATCGAGGACAAGAATGCGGTGCTGCCTTTGGACAGCGCCATTCAGGAGAACCTCAAGGAAACCACGACACGTGTGCTTGCCTCGCTTACGCCGCGTGAGGAACGGGTGCTGCGGATGCGATTTGGCATCGGCATGAACACCGATCATACGCTTGAAGAAGTGGGCCAGCAGTTCAGCGTGACGCGCGAACGTATTCGTCAGATCGAAGCAAAGGCGCTGCGCAAGCTCAAGCATCCGTCGCGGAGCAGGAAATTGCGGTCGTTCCTGGATCAGTAAAGGCGCGGATTACCCGCGCAGGCGGGCGGTGTTGCACAGTTAAGGTGTCGGCGTTTTTCCGGACGGGAAAACGCCGCACGTATCTGCGACTTTGACCAAGGCGGCAGGCGGCCTATCTGTGATGTCAGAACAGAAAAAGGGTATGTCATGCGCATCATTTTCGCCGCCGTCGTTGCACTGATTGCCAGCGCCGCCACCGCTTGGGCGTTCGAGGCGCGCAACAGGCTTTTGGTTGTTCCCCTTGGAGCCAAGGACTTTGAGGTGATCGAAGCGCGCGGGGAAGGTCCACGTGGGATTTGGTGCGCCGCAGCAGATTATGTCCAACATGCGCTGAACCAACCGGGTGGTTCGCGTCTTTATGTCAAGACGGCGCGCGGTCCTTCGGTCAGCGGTGCGGGGCGCATCGGTGTGGTCTTTACCACCGATCCGGCGCGGTTGTCGCAGGGCCCCACGACGTCCTATGCGGTGTCGGTACGCAGGGTGGGGCAGGGTCTTCCGGTGCATCATGCCTATCAGTTCTGCAAAGATTACCTGATTGAACCGGATAACATCGTTTTTTGGCCGAGGAGGACATTGTGAGATGAGTAACAAGGCTTTTCTTGTAGGTTTGGGTCTGGCCCTGGCTCTGGCCGCGCCAGTCAGTGCGCAAACATTCCGGGCAGAGAACCGCGTTTTGGTCACTGCGGCGCCGGGCGGCTTTGACGTGGCAAATGGCGGCGGCTGGGGCGCGCGCGGGATGTGGTGCGCGGCGGCGGATTATGCGCGCGATGTGTTGGGCGCGCGGGGGACACACCGTATCTATGTGGCCAGGGACCGCGCGCCGGGTCAACGTGGTCCGGTGCGCTTCACGTTGGACCCGTCGGGACTTACCCCGGTGACGGTTGTGCTCACCGGCGCGTCCATTCGCCAGGCCGGGGCCAACCTTTCTGTCGATCATGCGCAGTCTTTCTGCGCGGATTTCAGGCTCACCAACCGATGAGCCGCCGCGTTGTTGGAGCAATGATTGCGGTCTGGCCTGTGTTTGGCACAGCTGCGACGCTGGGCGAAGAGGACGGTATGGTGATCAATCCGCTCAATGGTTCGGATTTTGAGGTTGTCGAAACGCGGAGCATGGGTGCCGCTGATTTCTGGTGCGGGGCCGGTACCTTTGTTGAAAGGCGCAGTGGTCTGTCGCCGCGCACCCTGATCTATGTCAAACGCCCCAGAGGCCCAAGCACAACCGCACCCGGTCGCAAGGCCGTGGTTTTCAGCATCAACCCCGGCGGGCTGGATGTTACGGATATGGGGTTGAGCCTTTCTGTGACGGTACCGGGCAAGATGCTGAGGTCCGTACGGGCGCGTCAATTCTGCCGCGATGCGTTTACCCGATCGACCAAATAACGGCATAGCGCCCTTGCCGGGGTGATCTGCATGCTCAGGCACTGCAGACCTGATTTCAGACCACTACCGCAGACAGGGCGCGGTCCACTTTTCAGGCAAGGGCGTTGGTGTGGGGCCGTCGTTGTGGAGGATCGCGGAAAATCAACATTTAGAAGATCATTTCGCCCCTACCCAAAACCTATGCAAACCCCTATAAGTCTAGGCAAGAGGGCGGCACGCCCCACAAGTGAGGCAGGAAAATAAGGGGGACGGCCCATGCGCTGCCCGTTTTGCGGAAATATAGATACCCAAGTCAAAGACAGCCGCCCGGCGGAAGACCATGTGTCGATCCGGCGCAGACGGTTTTGCCCGGCCTGTGGCGGGCGTTTCACGACATATGAGCGTGTGCAGCTGCGCGATCTGGTGGTGATAAAGACCAGCGGCAAACGCGAAGATTTTGACCGCGACAAGCTGGAGCGCTCGATCCGCATCTCCATGCAGAAACGCCCGATTGATCCCGAACGTATCGACCAGATGATAAGTGGCATTGTCCGCAGGCTGGAAAGCATGGGCGAGACCGACATCGGGTCCAAACAGATTGGCGAGATCGTGATGGAGGCACTGGCGCGGATCGACACTGTGGCTTACGTGCGTTTTGCCAGTGTTTACAAGAATTTCCAGGCGGCGGATGATTTTGACAAATTCGTGGCCGAGCTGCGCCCAGAGGCCCAGTCGGAAGAGTGAGCGACACCCGCTTCATGGCGCTGGCCCTGTCTTTGGGCCGGCGGGGATTGGGGCGCTGCTGGCCTAATCCTGCCGTGGGCTGTGTGATTGTCAGCAATGGGCAGATCGTCGGACGGGGCTGGACCCAGCCCGGCGGCAGGCCCCACGCCGAAACCCATGCTCTTGCGCAGGCCGGTGCGCGCGCCAAAGGAGCGACGGCCTATGTCACCCTTGAGCCCTGTGCCCACCATGGCGAAACGCCGCCCTGTGCTCAGGCGTTGATTGATGCAGGCGTGGCGCGGGTGGTGATTGGCGCAGACGACAGCGATCCGCGCGTGGACGGCAAGGGCGTCGGGATGCTGCGCGCGGCGGGCATTGATGTCGCGACCCGGTTGGGTGGCGAACAGGCACGCCGCGACAACATCGGGTTTTTCTGCCGCACGGAATTGGGACGTCCGATGGTCACGCTCAAGCTGGCCGCTTCGTTTGACGGGCGCATCGCGACCGCAACCGGAGAAAGCCAGTGGATCACCGGGCCACAGGCGCGACGCGCGGTTCACGCGATGCGCGCGCGTCATGACGCGGTCATGGTCGGCGGCGGCACCGCACGCAAGGACGATCCCAGCCTGACGGTGCGTGACCTTGGCATCGAGCATCAACCTGCCCGTGTGGTGGTGTCACGTCGGCTTGACCTGCCGCTCATGGGGCAGTTGGCGCGCAGCGCGGGGGATGTGCCGCTGATCCTGTGCCACGGCCGGGACGTGGATGGAATGCTTGCCCAGACCTGGAAAGATCTGGGGGCGACGCTGTTGCCCTGTATTGTGAAGGGGGCTCAACTTGATCCGGCGGATATTCTGCGTCAGCTGGGCGGCCATGGCCTGACGCGGGTGTTTTGTGAGGGCGGCAGCGCCTTGGCGGCATCCCTGATCGACGCGGATCTGGTGGATGAACTGGTGGGCTTCACGGCGGGGGTGATCATCGGAGCAGAGGGCCTGCCCGGCATTGGTGCCATGGGGCTGTCCAATCTACAGGCTGCGCCGCGCTATGTCCTCAAGACAGTAACACCAACCGGTCCCGATGCCCTGACCATCTGGACACGCCGCTGACCTGTTGCATCTGACCTCAAGACCGGCGCCACAGATGCGCCTGGGATGCAAAAGCACCCTGCAGTTTTGACAGCATCCGATTGCCGGGTGGCAACCTGGGAAGATCACCGCTGGCCAGGCGCGCGACAACAACTTCAACCGGGCAGGGCAGGCCCGTTGCCGGATCAAGATAGCGCGGATAGTCAATCAGGGCCGCATGCGCCAGACCTTCGAGGCTGACATCGGTGCGGCGGCGCGGCGGCACATCCCCCAGATCACGGGTCAGGCCCCAACCGGCATAGAACGGCACGCCAAGCGTTGTCACGGGCAAGCCGCGCAGCAGGGCCTCAAAGCCGAGAAGCGATGTCATGGTCCAGACCTCGTCGACCTGTTCCAGCAAGCCGATGGGATCGCTGCGGGTCAGGATGCGGTCCGCCAGCACCGAGGCATCGACATGGCCGTCGCGCAGGCCCGCCTCGACATCAGGGTGCGGCTTGTAGAGGATCACCGCATCGGGGTGGGCCTTGCGGACGGCCTCAAGAAGCGCCTGATTGGTCCGCACGGCGTCGGTCCCCGTGAGGATTGACGCGTCATCTTCGACCTGGCCCGGCACAAGGATGCGCCGCCCCTGCGGCACCCCATCAAGGGCCACCGCGCCGCCGAGGTTGTATTTGCTCAGTCGGGCCTCGATCAGCCGCGTCATCAGGCGGCTTACGCGCAGATGCTGGTCAGGGCGCAGAACGGCGCGGGTCTCAATCCACTTTTCCAGACGGCTGGGGCGGCTGGGATCGTAGTAGATGCCCAGATCGTCACAGACCAGCGACAGGGGCGGGATCAGGGCGGCACCCAGTCCCTTTGACCGGATGAACCCGTCTTCAACACGGACTGCGGCCTTATGTCTGTCATCGGCTTTTCCAGCCCAGACCATCCAGGGCAGGCCCATCGCCGCAGCCTTGTCGGGGTCGTCCTCAAACAACACCGGCGTGCGCGCACCAAAAAACCGTTGCAGCGGCTTTCGCTTCCACAGCCGCATTGACGAGGCCACCCACCCGCGGTGATCGTCGCGCCAGGCACGGGTTTGCGCGGCCAGTGTCTCCATCGCGTCCTCAAGCGGGCACAGCGTATCGTGGTAGGGATCGTACCACGTCGGATAAAGGATCATCGCCGCCGCAAAAAGCTGTGCGCGGGTCAATGTGCGGGTGCGTCTGGGCACCGGAAACTCGTCTTCGGTCAGACCCCATCCCGCATAAAACGGCTGGCCAAAGACACGGGGTCTGTGGCCAGCAAAAATCGCCTCGAACCCGATTTGCGAGGACACCGTATAGACCCCGACCGCGCCTTCAAAAAGCGCCCAGGGGCTGACCGGATCGCTGAGCAGGGTGATGCGGGCATTGCCATCCTGGGGGCCAAAATAGCCCTCCCGGTATCCTTGCGCTGTTTCGGGATGGGTCTTGATCACCACCCGGCAGCCGGGATGTTCCTGCTGCGCAAAGACCAGCATTTCCAGAAACCGCGCCCGGTCCGCCCCCGAAGCCGTAACAGAAGCGTCGCCAAGGGTCTGGTCGATCACAAGCACATAGCCCGGTTCAGGCGCGGGTGTGTCGGAGTCAAATGCGGTGTATTTTGTCAGATGTGCGTCGGCCATGCGCGCCATTGCCCCGCGCGCGCGGTTCAACAGGTCCGTGTCATCAAGAGGATGGGTGGCCAGTATCTCTTCCAGCTCAGAGGGTGTGCGGGGATCGAAATGCAGCCCCTTTTTATCAATCATCAGACCTAGTGGCGGTTCGCCCGCGCGGCCCGGATGCAGCGAGCGCAGAAGCGTGTCCTCGACCCGTACCACCGGGGTGCCGCGTTTTGCCGCAACGGACAGGCCGCGAAAGGCGGTGGGCGAATTGCCCCAGACCGCAACCGCATCGCCGTCCCGTGGCAGACCCAGATGAAGGGAATATCCGGCAAGGTGCAGAATGCGCCGCACCCGGCGTTGGGTAAGGAAGCCGCCGTTATAGACAAAAAGCCGCCGATCCCTTTCGGGGCCGGCGGCGGGGGTGTCATATGTTTCGGGCCCCAGGGCCATGACGCCAGATCAGCCGCTGCTGCCGCTCAGGGTGGACAGGCTGCTGGCTGAGGCTGCGGTTCCGGTGATCGAAGAGATTACGCGTGACCATTGGGTAAAGGGCGCCTCGGTCACATAGAGGGTATCGCCGTCCCGGATCACGAAGTCGCGGGCCATGAACATCCCGTTCGGCTTGGTCAGGTCGAGCACATAGACCATGCGCTGCACCCCGTCGAGATCATTGCGGCCCAGAACCTGATGAGCGATTTCTTCGGGTTCGTTGCGGAAGATGAAAACGCCGGTTGGATCAGCGGTTGCCGCGCTCAATCCGCCGACCTGCGCGATGCCTTCCAGCGCCGACAGGTTCTGGCTTTCGAAAGGTACCTGCGCCTGGCCGCCAGTGGCGCCGAGGGCCGTGAAGGACCGGCTGTCTTCCTCGACCAATACGCGGTCGCCTCCGCGCAGTGCGATGTCCAGTTCGGGATAATCATAGAGATCCTGGAACCAGATTTTGCCCTTCTGGTTGCCCCGGATCACCGTGATCTGTGCAATCTCCGGCTCGATCGTGACACCGCCTGCCTGTGCCATCATGGTGGCCAGCGTCCGGGTCGGCCGTTCGATGGCATAGACGCCCTGTGCGCCCACGGATCCGATCAGCGATACCGTGGAGCCATCCCCGGCGGCGCGGCGGACCTCGACCTGCGGATCGGGGGTTTGTTCGCCGAGTTTATTGGTGATCACGCGGCGGATGCCATCGGGAGTGTTTCCGGCGGCCTTGATTCGGCCTGCGTAAGGGATAAAGATGAAGCCCGACCCGTCGACCTGCACTTCTTCGAGTGCGGTGGCAGGGGAACCTTCAACGCCAAGCAGGGGGTCATCCACGTTTTCATATATGGTGATGCCCAGAACATCGCCGGGCCGGATTATGTCAGATCCGAGCCGGGCGGCGTTCTTGAAACTATCCGAGAACCCAAGGGCAGGGACCACCGCCGTTGCACGGGTCACACGGTCGTTCACCGACACGATGAAGGCATCGCCTTCACGTTGCACGGAGCCGGAATAGATTTGACGTTTGTTGGGGCCCACGGCGGGCAACCCACAAGACGAAATAACGGCCAACGCCGCGACGGTTGCGATGGGGCGCGCCCACCGAAATGATACGGATTTCACTGCCCGGTCTCCTCGACCTGTTCAACTCTGCCTCAAAATTCGCCGTATTGTTCGACGTAATCGAGGTGAGGCTAACGCAGCTTGTTGCTAAAATCCAGTCAGTTAGCGCGAGGAGTTCACGTAACGACGCGCAACTGTTGCCGTGGGGCCGCGGTGCCAGAGGCCAGCGCATCATAGGGATCATCAGGCGACAGCATCATATCGACCACCTGCCGCAACAGTTGACGGCGACCCCGCGCAGAGTAGAAGCCACCGGGAATCTGTGAGGTTTCAAGCAGATAGCGTCTGAAATCCTTGTAAGCCTTGTTGTCCGGGCGGCTGGCGTTGGCAAAAAACTCGGCCAGCGGCTGATCGGATACGAATTCAGGCTGTGCATAGACCGCCCGGCCAAAGACTTTCAGCGGAATGCCGCGCCACAGCACCTGCTGGCCTGCGGTGGAATTTACTGTCACGCCGGTTCGCGCGTCATTGAGAAGTTGCGCCAGCTTGCCGCCCCGCACGTAGTGCACACGGTCCGCCACATCCAGCTTGCGCGCCAGACGTTTGATGTCACGGCGCACCGGCACGCGGCCATCCTCAAGCGGATGGGCTTTGACAACGAGGTGGTGATGCTTGGGCGCGCCCGCGGCAAAGCCGTCTATGACCAGTTCCAGAAAATCGGTCATGCTGTCGAATGGCGAATGCATCTGAAACGAGCTGTCGTGCTCAAGCTGAAGCAGCGCCAGATGGTAGGGGAAGCCGCCCATGCGGATGCGCAAGGTGGCAATCAGACGATCCATGGAGAGGACCGGCATCAACAAAAGCCGCTTGAGATACAGCTGAAATTCCTTGGTGACGGGAAGGCTGCGGTGGGGGCGGAAATTGCGATAATCGCCATTTCGGAACATCACGAACCAATGATACAGCGCGCCATAGAAAATATGCTGGCGCATGTCACCCCAATGACCGGGCGGCAGAGGGGCCTCCATGTCGGATTGGGCAAGGGCCTCCTGCATGGTGGGAATTGTCATGTCCATAAGGCGGGAATTGCCGTTTGATCCGCCACGTTCGTATGTCACCCAGTAGGGCCGCATATACCCTTCCTCGAACACATGAACCGTGAGGCCGGACTCCCGGGCCTCTGCGACGGCCTGCGCGTGAATGGGCCGGGTATCGCCGTAAAGAACAATGTCGGTGACGTTCTTGTCCGCGATCATCGCCCGGAATGTCTCGGGCCAGTCGGCGGACGTGCCGCGAAAGGGGATGTAGCTGTTGGGATGGAACCAGAATGCGCGGTCCCCGGCGTTGAACCCCATACGCCAGACTTCGGCCCCGGCCAGTCGGAGCATCTTGCCCAGCCGGTTGAAAAAGGGTCCGTGCGGCCCTTGCAGGAACAAAAAGACCCTGCTGTCTGTGGGGCGTATGGTCATCATGCTTCTTGGTATGAGAATTACTATGCCCTTTGAATACCAAAAAGCGGGCAAAAATATGGCGTTTGTCGCTCTTGCCACCGTGGTGGGGCGGCGTTACCTCAGATATAACGATGATCCAGAGGAGTTCAGGGATGTTCACGGGGATTATAACAGACGTTGGCACCGTGATGGCCGTGCAGCAGGAAGGCGATCTGCGCGCGCGCATCCGGACCGGATATGACACGGCCGGCATCGACATGGGGGCGTCGATCGCCAGTGATGGTGTTTGTCTGACGGTGGTTGGGCTGGGCGATGATTGGTATGACGTGCAAATCAGCGCGGAAACCGTCGAGAAAACCAACATCGGCAGCAACGGCTGGCATGTCGGCAAGCGTCTGAACCTTGAGCGGGCCTTGAAGGTCGGGGATGAATTGGGCGGGCATATCGTGTCGGGCCATGTCGATGGCGTGGCCGAGGTGATCGGCATGAAAGACGAAGGCGACAGCACACGGGTGACATTGCGCGCACCAGCCGCACTTGCGCGGTTCATCGCGCCCAAGGGGTCGGTGGCGCTTAATGGGACATCCTTGACGGTGAACGAGGTAGAGGGGTGTGATTTCGGGATTAACTTCATTCCCCACACCAAGGAAGTGACCACCTGGGGCGACGTGAAGGTCGGGGATCAGATCAATCTGGAGATCGACACATTGGCGCGTTATGTCGCGCGGTTGGCGGAGATGTCGTGATGGCGGGCATTGGGCACAATCAGGGACCGACGATGGAGCGCGGCGAGAAATGGCGCGCCTTTCAATGGCAAAAGGCGCGCAGGGCCGCCATGCCCAAAACGATGCCGTTGATGGTGGTGAAAATGCACGTGGCGCGGGCACATGCGCTTGGGCTGGATTATCCGACATATGCGGCTGTGCGCAAGGCGTCGGGCCGTGACGTTATGGGGCTTTTGTTTTCCTCGAACGCGCTGCGGGTGGTGCGGTCAGAGGCGCCGCAGATGCCCGTGGCACGTGGTGAGGTTCTGAATGCCGTGCAGGGTGCCAAGCGGCTCGCACTGGTGCATGCGCCCCTGCATCCGACGGCGGTTGCAGCCGCAAACCCGGTCCTGGATGCCTGCGGAACGGCGCCCAAATTCACCCAGAGCTGGGGTGAGATGCGTGCGCATCTGGGCGGATTCATTGCCGGTCAGAAACTGGCCCGCGATCAGGTGTTGATTATCGGGGACACGGCGCTTGAACGTGATTGGACAACGGCGGCGCAGGCGGCGGGCTATATTGATGCGGGCCGCTATTTCGCGGGGTGAAGCCTTGGTTTGCCGTGGCGGAACCTGCCGCTGACGGGACATCGAAAACCGGCATTATTGACAAAATGAAGAGACAGGCGGCGCTCTGGTCATGGGGCGCGTGCTGGGCTATGTCGGGCGCAATGGAATATGGGGATATGCGATGAGTTTTGAGACACCTGGGCCGGTCGAAGAAGGGCTTGCCGCTGCGATTTCACCGATTGAGGAGATCATCGACGAGGCACGGCAGGGGCGGATGTTTATCCTGGTGGATCATGAGGACCGCGAGAACGAGGGCGATCTGGTGATCCCGGCGCAGTTTGCCGACGCCGGAGCGATCAATTTCATGGCGACCCACGGGCGGGGTCTGATCTGTTTGCCGATGACGGCCGAGCGGATTGAAACGCTGGGATTGCCGATGATGGCCATGCACAATTCATCGCGCCACGAGACAGCGTTTACTGTCAGCATCGAAGCGCGCGAGGGGGTCAGCACGGGAATTTCCGCCGCCGACCGGGCCTTGACCGTGGGCGTTGCGATCAGTGCGCAGGCGGGTGCGGCCGATATTGCCACGCCGGGGCATGTGTTCCCGCTGCGCGCCCGCGATGGCGGTGTGTTGGTACGGGCCGGCCATACCGAAGCGGCGGTGGATATTTCGCGGCTTGCCGGGCTGCATCCTTCGGGCGTGATCTGTGAGATCATGAAGGCAGACGGCACCATGGCGCGGTTGCCTGATCTGGTCGAGTTTTCTGTGCTGCATGGCATGAAGATCGGCACGATCAGTGATTTGATTGCCTATCGCCACAAGCATGACAACCTGTTGGTGGAGCGCGATAACCGCATGGTCACGTCGGCCTATGGCGGGGAGTGGCGGATGCGGGTGTTCAGCGATCAGATCACCGGCACGGATCATGTGGTTCTGACCAAGGGCGACATCGACACGGATGCACCGGTCCTGGTGCGCACCCATGCGATCAACGCGCTTGAGGATATTCTGGGTCTTGGCCCCAGCCCGGCGGATGAATTGCCCAGGGCGATGCAGATCATTGCCGACGAAGGGCGTGGCGCCGTGTTGCTGTTCCGCGATCCCTATCCGCGTCTGCGCCTTGATGCGGATGACGAAGAAGGCCCGCGCACGGTCAAGAATACCGGGCTGGGCGCGCAGATCCTGTCGACGTTGGGGCTGAGCAAGCTGGTCCTGCTGACCGACAACCCCGAGACGCGGTATCTGGGACTGGACGCCTATCACATTGAAATTGTGGGCACACGGCCCATCACGGAAGGGTAGACCATGGCCTCAGTCGAAGAACACACCGTCCTCGAACGCCCGACGTTCGACAAGCCCGTGAAATTATTGATCGTGGTGTCACCCTATTACAGTGACATCGCACATGGCCTGTTGACCGGGGCCAAGGCGGAACTGGAGGCTGCGGGGGCCACCTATGACGTGGTTGAAATGCCCGGTGCGCTGGAAATACCCACTGCCATCGGGATCAGCGACCGGCGCAGCAACTTTGACGGTTATGTCGCGCTGGGCTGTGTGATCCGGGGCGAGACGACGCATTATGAAACGGTTTGCAACGACAGCAGCCGCGCGCTGCAATTGCTGGGCTTGCAGGGGCTGTGCATCGGCAATGGCATCCTGACGGTCGAAAACAAGGATCAGGCATTGGTGCGTGCCGACCCGGAGGGACAGAACAAAGGCGGCGGTGCGGCAGCGGCGGCCTTGCATCTGATCGCTCTCGCCCGTAAGTGGGCGCAAACAAGCAAAGGCATCGGCTTTATGCCACGCGGCGAAGATACGCTGATGGCGGGCGATGCGGACGACGGACACACAATCGCATGACCCAGGCCGCCCCCGGATTATCCGGCAACCAGAAGCGCAAGATGAAATCAGCCTCCCGGCTTTATGCCGTTCAGGCGCTGTTTCAGATGGAGCATTCGTCCCAGACGGTGGAACGGGTGCGCAATGAATTTCTCGAACACCGCTTTGGGGCCACCTATGAAGGTGAGGAAATGGTTGATGGGGACATCAACCACTTTGCCGATGTTCTTGAAAATGCGGTGAACTATCAGGGTCCGATTGACCAGATGACCGACCGCGCATTGGTGGCGAAGTGGCCGATTGCGCGGATTGATCCGACGTTGCGGGCGCTTTTTCGCGCCGCAGGCGCGGAATTGCGCGACCCGCGCACGCCGCCAAAGGTGGTGATTAGCGAATATGTTGACGTCGCACGCGCGTTTTTCCCGGACGGGAAAGAGCCGAAATTTGTGAACGCAGTCCTGGATCACATGGCCCGCGAGGCGCGGCCTGAGGCATTTTGAGGCGTTGAAAGCGCTGCCGGGCATGTTACTTTTTGTGTGAAAGGGAAACATCATGCCCAAAATCATCCGCTTCTATATCACTCACTGTGTTCTTGGTTTCATTGCCGCTGGGGTTTTCACGGCGGCGTTGATGTATTTCAATGTCGGGAATCTGTGGCATCTCATCAGCACCTCGGACATCGGGGTGATGGCATTGGTCGTATTCTGGGTGCTGAACGGCATTGTTTTTGCGGGGGTTCAGACCGGCATTGCAATCATGTTGCTGGCTGAGGACGAGGATGACGATGAAGGACCAGGCGGCGGCACGCCGGTTGCGGTCCGCGTCCCGGCCGCGCGTGGTCCTGTGCGAAACGGCGTATCACGCTGATTCCGGTGCTGTCTGGGTGGTCGGAGTGACGGGACCGCCTCTGCCGGTCGGTTTTTTATTCCCGAGGACCTGTATATACAGGTGGGCGCCAGGTAACCGAACCAGGGCTCGGACAGAGCCAGCTCCCTCGGATTTGCTTAAGGCCACTGGAATGTAACGTCACACGAACAGCGCAGTACCCGTCCGCCCCTATGTAGGGGGCATGTGGTGGCTGCGCAATGGGTCAGATGGTGGCGGCGGCTGTGTTGATCTGTTCACTGGATGAATTGGGAAAATGAAATGAGGGACCGAAAGGCAGTCTGACGAAATATGCCAGACCTTGACGTGGTGCCTTCCGATCCCCCTCGAACCCCGGCTCTGAAATCAGAGACGGGATTTGTGGGCCTCGATGCGGCGTTCCATGTTGCCGCAATCGCGGATGCCGCAGATGAGGAATTGAACAAAGTCGAGGATCAAACGGATGCCGTCGCGGCGGGCGACAGCTCTTTGTTTGGTGATGCTTCCAAAATGTGTCATCTCGTGTCTCCCAAGTGGTGTTTTGCGGCTTTGGCTCTTCGTGGTGAGTCGCGCCTTCCTTGAGATCAAACTATGTGTTTGGCGGCCCTCGGTCTGTGAAGCAGGTCACACAGAGGTATTTTTGTTGCCAAAAAAGAAACGATCGCGGATTGGGTGGGCCTGCCAGATGGGTCTCTGCCGAAGAACAAAGTGGCGGGCGTAGACCGTAAGTATCTACGGTTAATGGAAATTTTGGAACATGAGATGATTGTTATGACATCCATCGCGCCCTGAATCCAAGATTTCAGGCCGGATCAGGCCCTGCAAGTTTTTTCAAAAGGGCTGGCGAGCCGGTGCGGGTGGAGTCTATTCCGTTTCCAGCCCGGCGATTTGGTGCAGGGCCGGGCGGTCCAGAATCATCAGCTTTCCCCGGCCGGTTTCAATAATCCCTTTGTGCTTCCAGACAGACATGGTTTTGGAAACCGCTTCGCGTGTCGCCCCGGTAAAGTCGGCCAGATCGGTCTGCGAAAGATTGTGGGTTTTTGACGGTCCGGTTGCGCCCAGTGTCAGATGCAAGACCTTGCGGGCAAGCCGCGCAGGCAGGGCAAGAAAGACATACTCGTGCAGCTGCATGTTCATCCAGCGCATGCGGGTGCCGGCCAGCCGCAACAGTTCGACAGAAAGCTCGGGCCGCTGATGGATTTCGCGCAGTACGTCCGAATTGCGGACCTGGAGCAATTGGGTTGGCTCCATTGCCGAGGCCGTCGCCGTGCGGGGGCCAGGATCAAAGAGCGCGATTTCGCCAAAGACCGCTCCTGCGCGCATGATTTCAAGACCCAGCTTGCGACCGTCTTCCGAGATAGTCGAAATTTCAATCGCGCCCTTCTGGACGATATAAAGCGCATCTCCCTCATCGAATTCTGAGAACAGAACTTCACTGGATGGCAGGTCGATCACCGTTGAAACCGAATTTAGAATGCTCAGCAAGTCATCTGATGCGGCTTTGAGAAACTCTGTTTTGGGTAGCATGAGCCATCTCCTGCGGGCCTGCGGGCCTTCACCCTAACACAAAGCCATCGTCGTGCCGAGGGCAGA
>CAXBKL010000022.1:0-37257 GCA_963976125.1 uncultured Sulfitobacter sp.
CTGCCCAGCCAAGCAAACCGCCAAACAGCACAACCGAGGCCAGATCCCCGTTGACCAACAAATGCGCCAGCGCCCAGATCTTGACCGACAACAGTTGCGGATGGCGGGTCTTGTAGGCGGGCCATGCCTTGGCCCCTTTGGCGGCGGAGGATCCGAACACCCAGAATGCCACCAGCATCAACAGGTTGTTGATGTGGATCATGAAACTGGGCGGATACCAGACGTCAATCGGGGCCGCCGACCTATAGCCCAGCACCATCAAGACAATGGAGGTCACCAACAGCAGTGCCACGATGGCTTGGCCACGCTCGCCCATAAGGGCGCGCGCATCCGGTGCCAGTCGTTTGAACCAATGCGCAAAGGACCAGACTAGCAGGCCAAGGATCAGTAGGGTCATGTGGGGTTACTCCGCGCTGAGGGCTTTGATCGCCTCCATCTTTGACAGGGTTTCCCGCGCAGTTGCAACATGCAGGTTCTCGACGATCTTGCCATCGACCACCGCAACGCTTTGACCAGAGGCGATGACGGCCTCATAGGCGTCGATCTGGCGGCGGGCCAGATCGACTTCGGCATCTGTTGGTGAGAAGGCGGCGTTGGCCACGTCCAATTGCGCGGGATGGATCAGCGTTTTGCCGTCAAATCCCATATCGCGGCCCTGTTCACACTCTGCTTTCAGGCCGTCATCGTCTTTGAACGCGTTGTAAACGCCATCAATGATCGCACAGCCATGGGCCTTGGCGGCCAGTACGCACAGGCCAAGGCCAGCGATCAACGGCAGGCGGTCGGCGCGGAACCGGGTTTGCAGGTCTTTGGCCAGGTCATTGGTGCCCATCACCATGGCCTGTAGTTTCGGATGAGCGGCGATAGGTGCCGCGCCCAGCATCGCGCCGGGGGTTTCCATCATCGCCCAAAGCGGGATGTCACCAGTGATCGCGGCGAGCGCGTCAAGATCGGCGGGGCTGGCGACTTTGGGCAGCAGGATGGCATCCGCGTCCATTGTGGCCGCCGCCTTGGCATCCTCCGCTCCCCATTCGGTATCCAGCCCGTTGATGCGGATGATCTTGAGGCGCGCGCCATAGCCGCCTTCGGCCAGGGCCGCCGCCAATGTGGCGCGCGCGGCGGCCTTTTCATCGGGGCTTACCGCGTCTTCGAGATCGAAGATGATGGCGTCGCAGGCAAGGCCGCGCGCCTTGTCCAGTGCACGGGGCTTGGAGCCGGGGATATAGAGAACAGAGCGCAAAGGGCAGGTGAGTTTGGTCATGGCAGGCTCCACTGACAGGTTGGGAGGGGACAGTATCAAAGTTGCGCGCAAAGGGCCATTTTTGACAGGAAAGTTCAAGCCAAAACCTGCCGCAGCGCAGCAACGATCAAATGCAACGGGCCTGCGGCCGCTGTGTTAACCGATATTTCAGCCCTCTGACGCAGCCTTGTCCCCGTTGCACGCCGGACAAGTGTCTTTCCGATTGACCCGGAAACCGGCCCTGACGGCGTCGCAACCTTGAGTGAACCCTGGCCCATCCAGGTCTTGCCGGGAAAATCCGGCAGGTAAGCAACAGACCCTGGGTGCCGCCTTTTTGAATGAAGGCAGACATGATGAAACGTATCACAAAGATGTTCAACCTCACCGCGCTGACTGCGGGGGCCTTGGTCTATCTGGCGGCAACAACCGATCTGGCGGCGCAGAGCGGCAACTGCGGGCCGCGCAAGGCGGTGTTGGAACGGCTTGCACAGGGCTATGGTGAGACGCGGCAGTCCGTGGGGCTTGGCGCAAACAACGCGGTTGTCGAGATTTTTGCATCAGATGAAACAGGCAGTTGGAGCATCACGGTGACAACTCCGGGCGGGCTGACTTGTCTGGTGGCCTCGGGGCAATCCTATGAACGGGTGGTCGAGGCCCTGCCAGCCAAGGGTAACGATGCGTGATGTATCACCTTTGAAATGGCCTTCAAGAGGTTGATAGACCTAGGATAAGCCATCAAATATGAGCTTGCTTCCGGTGATGAGCAAAAGAACATAGGTCACGGCAAAGAACGCCCGTTCGGGCACCAGATGATGCGCCTTGACGCCCAGCCAGGTGCCAAGCAAGGCAAAGGGAACCAGCACGACATTGGCCATCAGCGTCTGTGGTGTGAACATGCCCAGGGCCGCATAGGGGCCAAATTTGACGATGTTCAACACCCAGAAAACCAGCACCGTGGTTGCCTGAAACTGGGTCTTGGACAGTCCTCTGGTCAGCAGGAAAACGGCGGCCGGTGGGCCGCCTGCATGGCTGACGAAGGTGGTGAAACCGGCAACCATGCCGGTCGCCGCACCGGCCCAATCCGGCAGACGGGTTTTTGCCAGCCTGACCAACCCCCAGCTGAGCGACACGCGCCAGACCACAAACCCAAGGGCAACCCCGCCAATCAGCAACCGCAGGACATCCGCAGAGGCGAGTTTGTAAAAGGCTGCGCCCAGCAGGACACCCGGAATGCCCCCAGCGATCATCAGCTTTGCATCCAGGGAGCTCCATTTTCCCCAATAGGGCCGGAGCGAGCTGGCATCTATCAGCATCAACAGCGGCAACATCACCCCA
Source organism: uncultured Sulfitobacter sp. (assembly GCA_963976125.1). Taxonomy (GTDB): domain Bacteria; phylum Pseudomonadota; class Alphaproteobacteria; order Rhodobacterales; family Rhodobacteraceae; genus Sulfitobacter. The sequence goes on from CAXBKL010000022.1 coordinate 2,576, forward strand.
AGGGCCAGTCCCGGCTCCACGACCAGCGCCAAAATGGTCGCTGAGGCAAAGGAGGCACCTGACCCGAATCCGGCCTTGGATATGCCCGCAAAGAGCACGGCAGGGCCTGCGACGGCGAAAAAGAACAGATTGAGGGTCAGCATCCGGTATCCCATTTTGCGGGTCTGAACACTTCTACGCAATCGGGGTCGACTGTCCATTGGCAAGGGGAATGCTGCAACGCAGCGCAGAGCACTTGCAGGACGGGGCGCATTTCGCTATGCCCGCGTCAACGTAACTCTGATCGGAGACACTACCATGGCCAGACCCAAAATCGCGCTGATCGGCGCGGGGCAAATCGGCGGAACGCTTGCACATCTCGCAGCATTGAAAGAATTGGGCGACGTTGTCCTGTTCGACATTGCGGAGGGCATTCCTGAAGGCAAGGCACTCGACATCGCGGAATCCGGGCCTTCGGCCAAGTTCGACGCGACGATGTCAGGCACGCAATCTTATGCCGATATTGCGGGCGCAGACGTCTGCATCGTCACCGCAGGTGTGGCACGCAAGCCAGGGATGAGCCGCGATGACCTGCTGGGCATCAACCTCAAAGTGATGAAATCGGTTGGTGAGGGCATTGCCGCCCATGCACCGGACGCTTTTGTAATCTGCATCACAAACCCGCTGGATGCGATGGTCTGGGCGCTGCGCGAATTCTCCGGCCTGCCCCATCACAAGGTCTGTGGCATGGCGGGTGTGCTCGATTCGGCGCGCTTCCGTCACTTCCTGGCGTCCGAATTCAACGTCTCCATGAAGGACGTGACGGCGTTTGTTCTGGGCGGTCACGGCGACACGATGGTGCCGCTGGTGCGTTATTCTACTGTCGCAGGCATCCCGTTGCCTGATCTGGTCAAGATGGGCTGGACCAGCCAGGAAAAGCTTGACAGCATCGTTCAGCGCACCCGTGACGGCGGGGCCGAGATTGTCGGCCTGCTGAAAACCGGATCGGCGTTTTATGCCCCGGCAACCTCGGCCATCGAAATGGCGGAAAGCTATCTCAAGGATCAGAAACGTGTGCTGCCCTGCGCGGCCTATGTTGACGGCGCCTATGGGCTTAACGGGTTCTATGTTGGCGTGCCTACGGTGATTGGTGCCGGTGGCATCGAGCGGGTGGTCGAGATCAACATGGACAAGGACGAGCAGGCGATGTTCGACAATTCCGTGAATGCCGTCAAAGGTCTGGTTGAGGCCTGCAAGGGTATCGACGGATCCTTGAGCTGATTCAACTGCGCTGAATTCTGGGAGGGCGTGCCGTTTGGCGCGCCCTTTTTTTGGCTGCTGCACCGGGCCTGGCCCGGGATATGATGGTCAACAAGCGCGAGGCCCCGGTTCAAATCCGGGGCGGAGGTCCACCCCCACATTAAAGTGAGATGTGCGCGGATCACATGCTGCGCTATACAGTTGTCATGCGCCTGTTTGTGATCCTTCTTTTGTGCGTCCTGCCCCGCGCCGCGCTTGCCTGTGGTCTGGCGCTTGTTCTGGCGGTGGATGTGTCCGGTTCCGTGGACAGCCGCGAATATGACATTCAGATGAAGGGGCTCGCCGCGGCCCTGCGCGATGGGGTGGTTCAGGATGCCCTGGTGGATGCGCAGGCCCGGCTGACGGTGGTTCAATGGACCGGATCGTCGCGCCAGCGTCAGACGATCCCATGGACGGCGATGACAACCGTGGCGGATGTGCGGGCCTTTGCGGATCAGGTCGACACTGATTTCCGGCGCTGGCGTAATTTTTCAACAGCAATAGGCGAGGCGGTTGCTTTGTCGGCAGAGCTTTTTGATCTGGTGCCGGGGTGTGAGCGCCGGGTGATTGACGTATCGGGTGATGGGGTGTCCAACGAAGGCGACCCACCAAGGGATTTTCACCCGATGATGAAAGACAAGGACATCGTCATCAACGCTCTTGCGATCGAAACGGACGCAACCGACCTGACCGCATATTTTTACGAGAACCTTATCGTCGGCGAGGGTGCATTTGTGATCACCGCAAATGGATTCGAGGATTACCCCGCACAGATCAGGCGCAAGTTGCAGCGCGAAACGACCAAGCAGCTGAGTCTCTCGCGGGTGTCGTCTATTTGTGATCACGGCTATAAAAAGTGTGATCACAAATAGAATATTCGGTAAATAAGATGCACTTTTCCACCTCAATGTGCCAAGAAACCGCAGCATATTCGATGCTGCCCACGTGACAGCGCCGCAGAATACGCTATCAATAGCCCAGCAAAAATGCAGCCCTACCAAAGGACACGCGCCATGGCCGATGTAAATCGGGGCAACCGCCCCCTGTCCCCGCACCTGTCGATCTACCGACCGCAGCTGACGTCGATGACGTCGATCCTGACCCGGATCACCGGCAATGCGATGTTGATTGCCGCCTTGCTTATCGTGTGGTGGTTTCTGGCCGCAGCAACGTCAGAGGCGTATTTCGCAATCGTAAACGGGTTCTTGACCAGCTGGTTCGGGGATACTGTCATGGGATTGTCGGTGCTGGGGCTGTGGTATCACACCCTCGCGGGCATCCGGCACCTGATCTGGGACAACGGCTATGCGCTTGATATTCCGACCGCAGAGCGGCTTGGCTGGGCCTGCCTGATCGGGTCGGTTGTTCTGACCGTCATCACAATCGCAGCTGTGTAAGGGCAAGAAAATGGCATATTTGACAGACCGCAAACGCGCGATGGGCTTGGGATCGGCCAAGACCGGAACGGCACATTTCTGGGCCATGAAAGTCAGTGCGGTTGCGCTGCTGATCCTGATCCCGCTCTTTGTTTTTACGTTCGGGTCGGCGCTGGGCGGCACTTACGAGGAAATTCTTGCCTATTACGGCCGCCCGTTCCCCGCGATCATCGCGGTGTTGACGCTGGGCGTTGGGTTCAAGCATTTCAACGATGGCGTGCAGGTGTTGATCGAGGATTATGTGCATGGAACCGCACAGAAGGTCGCGATCATCCTGATGACCTGTCTTAGCTACGGCGCGGCGGCGGTCGGCATTTTCGCCATCGCCAAGCTGGCGCTTTGAACCAATATACCTAAGAGGGTACGACCAATGTCCGCATATGAATATGAAACCCACGAATATGACGTCGTGGTGGTGGGTGCCGGTGGCGCGGGGCTGCGTGCAACGCTTGGCATGGCCGAGCAGGGGCTGCGCACGGCCTGTGTGTCCAAAGTGTTTCCAACCCGCTCGCACACGGTTGCCGCACAGGGCGGCATCGCCGCATCCCTGAGCAACATGGGCCCCGACAATTGGCAGTGGCACATGTATGACACGGTCAAAGGCTCTGACTGGTTAGGCGATACGGACGCGATGGAATACCTCGCGCGCGAGGCCCCAAAGGCGGTGTACGAATTGGAACATTACGGTGTGCCGTTTTCGCGCACCGAAGAGGGCAAGATTTACCAGCGCCCCTTTGGCGGGCACACCACCGAATTTGGCGAAGGCCCGCCGGTGCAGCGGACCTGTGCGGCAGCCGACCGGACCGGTCACGCGATCCTGCACACGCTTTATGGCCAAAGCCTCAAGAACAACGCCGAATTCTATATCGAATATTTCGCGATTGATCTGATCATGTCGGACGATGGTGTCTGTCAGGGGGTGCTGTGCTGGAAACTGGACGATGGCACGATGCATCTGTTCAGCGCCAAGATGGTTGTGCTGGCCACGGGTGGCTATGGCCGGGCCTATTTCAGCGCCACATCGGCGCATACCTGTACCGGTGATGGCGGCGGGATGACGGCGCGGGCCGGATTGCCGTTGCAGGACATGGAGTTCGTGCAGTTCCACCCCACGGGGATATACGGCGCGGGCTGTCTGATCACCGAGGGCGCGCGGGGCGAAGGCGGGTACCTCACCAATTCCGAGGGCGAGCGGTTCATGGAACGCTATGCGCCGACCTACAAGGATTTGGCGAGCCGCGACGTTGTCAGCCGCTGCATGACGATGGAAATCCGCGAAGGGCGCGGCGTAGGCGAAAACGGCGATCATATCCATTTGCATCTCAATCACCTGCCCCCCGAAACGCTTGATCTGCGCCTGCCGGGGATCAGCGAGAGCGCGCGCATCTTTGCCGGTGTGGACCTGACCAAGGAACCGATCCCGGTTCTGCCCACGGTGCATTACAACATGGGCGGCATCCCGACGAACTATTGGGGCGAGGTGCTGGCCCCGACGGCGGACAACCCTGACAATATCTCGCCCGGTCTGATGGCTGTGGGCGAGGCCGGCTGTGCCTCGGTGCATGGGGCAAACCGTCTGGGCTCCAACAGCTTGATTGACCTTGTGGTCTTTGGCCGCGCGGCGGCGATCCGGGCGGCGGAAATTGTAGACCCCAAAACCGCCGTGCCAAGCCCGAACAAAGCGTCCATCGACGCCGCGTTCAGCCGCTTTGACGGGCTGCGCCATGCCAAAGGGCAGATCCCGACGGCCGAGCTGCGTCTTGAAATGCAAAAGACCATGCAGGCGGATGCCGCAGTGTTCCGCACCGACAAGACCCTTGCCGAAGGCGAGGCCAAGATGAAGGACGTTGCGGGCAAGCTGGATGATCTGCATGTGACCGACCGAACGCTGGTGTGGAATTCCGATCTGATGGAAACGCTTGAGCTGACCAACCTGATGCCCAATGCGGTGGCCACGATCACCGCCGCTGCGGCGCGCAAGGAAAGCCGGGGGGCGCATGCGCATGAGGATTACCCAGACCGGGACGACAAGGAATGGCGCAAGCACAGCCTGATCCGGTTTGACGGCAAGGACGCGGCTCTGGACTTCCGTCCGGTGCATCTCAAGCCGTTGACCACCCACAAGGAAGGCGGCATCGACCTCAAGAAGATCGCGCCCAAAGCGCGGGTATACTAGGATCATGCGCTGGGCCGCCCTTGTTCTCATCGCGGGACTGCTCGCGGCCTGCACCCAGGTTCAGCAGGCCGTGGATAATACTGCGCGGGCAGGGGCCAAGGGCGTTGTGACAGAAACGCTGGCCACCCGGTTTCCGCAGGTGCCCAAGCAGTTGATTACACCCTTCACCGATTGCATCATCGACAATTCCAACGCGCAGGAAATTCGCCAATATGCCAAGGCGGCAGTGATCGGGGTCGATGACGCGGTGGCCGATACCGTGCGCGACGTGCTGTCGCGGCCCCAGACGGTGCAGTGCCTTCAGTCCTCGGCGCTGGCGACAGGGTTGACCTGAGCCATGAATGCCGTGTCGGACCCCACATTTGAATCGGTAGACCGGGACAGCAATGCCGCCGCCCTGCGCGAGGTGTTCCGCACGGCGGACCGATCGACGCGGCGGCAATTGGTGCCGATCCTGCCGCCGGATGTGGTCGAATTTGCGGGCATCAGGATGTATGTCGATCCGCGTGACAATTATACCGACCGGATGATCTGGCTTGATCAGCAACCCCCCGAAATGCAGTCTCTGATGGCCCTGATTGATCTGGTCGAGGGCAAGAACGCGTTTATTCTTGATGTCGGGGCCAACTGCGGAGCCTTTACGGTGCCTTTGGCGATTGCCGCAGGCGACGGCAGCCGGGTCGTGGCGTTTGAACCCAATCCGGTGATGATCGGACGTCTGGGTCATAATGTCCGGCTGAACGATGTGGGCGACGTGGTGCGCATAGAAAGCTGTGCTTTGGGGGCGGCACCCGGCGAAGGGGTGCTGAATTTTCGGCAGGGTAATTTCGGGCAGGCATCGTTGAATCCGATCCGCAAACGGGCGCGGGCCGGGGGCACATTGGTCCCGATCCGGCCCCTGCGTGATTTTACCGGGCAGGCAGAGACGCACGACATTGCCGTTCTCAAGATCGACGTGGAAGGGGCGGAGGTTGCCGCCCTTGGGCCGTTGCTTGATGCGGAGGGATGGTTGCCGGATGCGATCCTGATCGAAACCCGCCATGCCGGGGAATGGGATGTTGATCTGGTGGCGAAAATTACCGCGCTGGGGTTTGCCGCGACCCTTGAGGCGGAAGGAAATACGCTGTTTGTCCGAAAGGGCGCAGCCTGATTGGTGATGGCCCTGCAAGGGGCTGACGTGATGAAACGGGCGAGGTGTTGCCCAAGAACAGGAGAAGCGACATGGTTCAGCTGACACTCCCCAAGAATTCCCGCATGACCAGCGGCAAGACATGGCCAAAGCCGCAAGGTGCCACCAACGTCAAGGAATTCCACATCTATCGCTGGAGCCCGGATGATGACAAGAACCCGGCCATCGACAAATATTTCGTCGATATGGATGCCTGCGGGCCGATGATTCTGGATGCGCTTATCAAGATCAAGAACGAGATTGATCCGACATTGACCTTCCGCCGGTCCTGCCGCGAGGGGATTTGCGGATCCTGCGCGATGAACATCGACGGGATCAATACGCTGGCCTGCACCTATGGCGTGGCCGAGGTGAAAGGCGCGGTGAAGGTTTATCCGCTGCCGCATATGCCGGTGATCCGCGATCTGATCCCGGATCTGACCCATTTCTACGCGCAACACGCCAGCATTCAGCCCTGGCTTGAGACCGAGACGCCCGCACCCGTCAAGGAATGGAAACAATCGGTCGATGACCGACAAAAGCTGGACGGGCTTTATGAATGCATCATGTGCGCATGCTGTTCGACGTCCTGTCCGAGCTACTGGTGGAACGGCGATCGGTATCTTGGGCCAGCGGCCCTGTTGCATGCCTACCGCTGGATCATCGATTCACGTGACGAGGCGACCGGCGAGCGGTTGGATGAATTGGAAGACCCCTTCAAATTGTATCGCTGCCACACGATCATGAACTGTGCCAAGACCTGCCCCAAGGGCCTGAACCCGGCGGCCGCGATTGCGAAGATCAAGAAATTGATGGTCGAACGGACCATCTGATCCCAACTCTTCCAGGGCTTTGGCCTGTCATCGTCCTTGCAGGGGCGAAGGCAGCCAAAGGCTGAATGAGCGGTCATTGATGCCTTTGTTTCCTGGGTTTCTGCTCGCTGCCATCGTTGTTGCGATCTGCGCGCGGCGCAACAGGGGGCGGCGGCATTGCCGCTGGCGGCAGAGCCGGGCAGGCAGCAGGGGCGCACTTGTCAAATACAACTGCGTGACCTGCGGGGCAGAAGCATTTGCCAGTACAGGCAAGCCGGCACGCTGTAGGGCGACCTTCAAAACGCCCTGTCTCTGAGCGCAGCTGACGCTCGACAACCGGAGGGGCGCGGGGCTATCGTTGGCCCATCAAGGGGGCATGATGGGCGAAACTTCATTCAAGGCAGATGTAATTGTTGTGGGCGCGGGTCTTGCCGGTATGGTGGCCGCCCATGAGGCCGTTTTGCGGGGCCGCAAGGTGTTGATTCTGGACCAGGAAGGACAGCAATCGCTGGGCGGGCAGGCGTTCTGGTCGCTGGGGGGGCTGTTCATGGTCAACTCGCCCGAACAGCGCCGGTTGGGCATCAAGGACAGCCGCGAGCTGGCGCTGAGCGACTGGATGGGGTCAGCGCAGTTTGACAGGCCCGAAGATGCAAATCCGCGCCGGTATGCCGAAGGATTTATCGACTGGGCCGCAGGGGGCATGCGGCAATGGTGTCATGATCTCGGGATGCGGTGGTTTCCGGTGGTGGGATGGGCCGAACGGGGCGGCGAACAGGCCCATGGTCATGGCAATTCGGTGCCCCGGTTTCACATCACCTGGGGGACAGGGACGGGGGTGGTGAAACCCTTTGCCAGACTGATGGTGGACCATGCGGCCGCAGGAAAGATCAAACTGGCGTTCCGGCACCGGGTCAGTGACCTGATAACCAGTGATGGGGTGGTCACCGGTGTGCGCGGCGATGTTTTGGAAAATACCACGGCGGCGCGGGGACAAAGCACGTCGCGCGACATCGTCGGGGCGTTTGACCATCATGCCGAAGCGGTCATTTTGACCACCGGCGGTATTGGCGGCAATCACGAGGTGGTGCGCGCCCACTGGCCCACGGATCGGCTTGGTCAGGCACCGGAAAAGATGGTTTCCGGCGTGCCGGATTACGTCGATGGCAAGATGCACGAGATCGCCAGAGCCGCCGGGGCCGGGCTGATTAACGAGGACCGGATGTGGCATTATTGCGAGGGTGTGCAAAATTGGAACCCGATCTGGCCCAATCATGGCATCCGCATTTTGCCGGGACCGTCGTCGATGTGGTTCGACGCGCGGGGGGATCGGATGGAGGCCCCGTATCTGCCAGGATTTGACACGCTGGGCACGCTCCGACGTATTCTGAGCGTGGGGCAACACAGTTGGTTTATTCTTACGCAGAAAATCATCGAAAAGGAATTTGCCCTGTCCGGGTCCGAGCAGAACGCGGACCTGACCGAGGGCGGCTGGGCGGATGTGCTGAAGGCGCGGCTGGGCAAGGGGGCGACCCCGGCGGTCGAGGCGTTCAAGAAACATGGTGAGGATTTTGTCGTCGCTGATGATCTGGAAACGCTGGTGGCGGGGATGAATGACATCACGCCCGATCAGCCGTTGGCGCTTGACCATATCCGCGCGCAGATCGCGGCGCGCGATCTGCAATTGGCCAATCCCTTTGCCAAGGACGCCCAGATCACCGCCATTCGGGGCGCGCGGAATTACAAGGGCGACAAACTGATCCGCACGGCCAGGCCGCACGCGATTCTGGACAAGGCCAATGGCCCGCTGATTGCGGTGCGCCTGAACATCCTGACGCGCAAATCGCTGGGCGGGCTGCACACGGACATGCACAGCAGGGTGCTGACCCCCGGTGGTGATCCGCTGCCCGGCCTATATGCGGCAGGCGAGGTTTGCGGTTTTGGCGGCGGTGGCTATCATGGGTACAATGCGCTTGAGGGATCATTTCTGGGGGGGTGCCTGTACTCAGGCCGAATTGCGGGGCAGAACGCATGAGCAAGACACCATCGGATGCTGCGGCGCGCAAGGCCGTCAAACCAGTCATCTGCTACCCGGTTGATACGCTGCCGCAGCCGGATATGGCGCTGTATGCCAGGGCACGTCAGACATTGACAAAAACCGGTGAAGTCCGGGTGCCACCGCGCGAGGCCAGGACATTTGACGTGCCAGCGGGCCATTTTTTCCGCATCACGTCGGTGGAGGGGTCGCAGGTGGGGGATCTGAACCTGTGGAATGCCGGTGATCTGAGCGAGCGGTTCTATTCCGGCAAAACCCGCGCGTTGCACGGGACACATATCACCTGCGGCGAACGGATGTGGTCGAGCTTTCCCGGCATGCGCCCGATGGCGACCCTTACCCACGACAGTCTGGGGTGGTACGGTATCGACCAATATGGCGGATCGGTTCATGACGTCATTGGCACCCGCTGCGATCCCTATACCCATAACCTTTTGAAAGGCGGGCAATATCACCATTGCTGCCATTCCAACCTGACCCGCGCGCTTGCCGATCATCTGGGGGTGGCCCCGCAGGAGGCAGAGCCGCATGTGCATGATGTGCTGAATGTGTTCATGTGTACCGGGTTCACCCGCGATACCGGCCAGTACTTCATGAAAGCCAGCCCGGTGCGCCCCGGTGATACGCTGGAATTCTTTGCAGAGATGGACCTCCTTGGCGCGCTGAGCGCCTGCCCCGGCGGGGATTGTTCGGCGGAACATTCCTCGGACGCGGCTGTGTGTTATCCACTGTTGGTGGAGACCTTTGCCCCCGCAGTGGATGCCCTGGAGGGGTGGGAGCCTGCGCCGCCCAATGGCTATGACCGCAGCCATGGCCGATAGGCGTCCGGGTCCGCTCAAAGGCCCGTTGCGGGGGCAAGGGGAGGTGTGATGCCGCAGTTTGTTAAGGCCAGAATCCACCGCTCTATCAGTCCTCTTTTCGGCAATGCAGCAAGTACCGTTGATTTAGAAGTTCTGCCGCGCTAAGGGATGCCATGCTGATTTACCTGCCCATTGCCGAAATATCGGTCAACGCATTCCTGTTATTGGGGCTGGGCGGGCTGGTGGGTGTGCTTTCGGGCATGTTCGGGGTTGGCGGCGGCTTCCTGATGACGCCGCTGCTGTTCTTTATCGGGATCCCCCCTGCTGTCGCCGTAGCCACCGAGGCCAACCAGATTGTCGCGTCGTCGTTTTCGGGAGTTCTGGCGCATCTGAAACGCAAAACCGTCGATCTTCGGATGGGCACGGTATTGTTGATCGGTGGCCTGATTGGCGCGGCCCTTGGTGTGATGGTGTTCAACTATCTCAAGGCGCTGGGCCAGGTCGATCTGCTGGTCAAGCTGTGTTATGTGCTGTTTCTGGGCGTCATCGGCGGGCTGATGTTCTTTGAATCGCTCAAGGCGATCCGCAACACCAAGTCCGGCAAGCTGCCCGCGCGCAAGAAACACAACTGGATCCACGGCCTGCCTTTCAAGATGCGTTTCCGCGTCTCCGGTCTTTATATCTCTGTGATCCCGCCGGTCCTGGTGGGGATCAGCGTTGGTATTCTGGCGGCGATCATGGGTGTGGGTGGTGGTTTCATCATGGTGCCCGCGATGATCTATCTGCTTGGTATGCCCACCAAGGTGGTTGTCGGCACCTCGTTGTTCCAGATCATATTTGTGACCGCATTTACCACGATGCTGCACGCCACAACAAACTTTACCGTAGACATCGTCTTGGCGGTTCTGTTGCTGGTTGGCGGTGTGATCGGGGCACAGATCGGAACGCGGATCGGCGTCAAGATGAAGGCCGAACAGCTGCGCATTCTGCTGGCAATCATGGTGCTGGCGGTGAGTGGCAAACTGGCCTTTGATCTGCTGGTGCAGCCTGCTGAACTGTATTCGCTTGGCGCGGCAGGGGAGCACTGATGCGCGCCCTGCTCGCCTTTGTTGTGGTTCTGGCGACCATGGTCCCAGCGGCCCGAGCAGCTGAAGAAATCGTGCTGGGGCTCAGCCAGGCCGAGGTGTCGATCACCACCAACTTCGACGGCTCCGAAATCCTTGTCTATGGCGCGGTAAAGCGGGAAACTCCGGTCCCGGACGGCCCGGAACTTCAGGTTATTGTCACCGTCGCAGGCCCCTCCGCGCCGGTGCTGGTGCGCCGCAAGGAAAAGCGGTTTGGCATCTGGGTCAATACTGATGCGGTCGAGGTGGACCTTGCCCCAAGCTATTACGCGGTTGTGACAAGCGGACCGCTGGGCGATGTGCTCAAGCAGGTCGAGGATCTGCGCCACGGCATCACGATACCCCGCGCGATCCGGTCGGTCGGTGCGCCGATGTCAATCACCGATTCCCCCACCTTTACGCAGGCGCTGATCCGTATTCGCAAGAAGGCAGACCAATACCAATTGATCCCGGGCGGTGTGACGGTTGACGACCAGACCCTGTTTCGCGCCGCAATCCGGTTGCCCGCCGCGTTGACCGAAGGGGCCTATGATACCCGCATATTCCTGACCCGCGGCGGCAACGTGGTGGCCCAGTATCAAACCACCATCGACGTTCGCAAGGTTGGTCTGGAACGCTGGCTTTATACGCTGTCACGCGAAAACGCGTTTCTATACGGCCTGATGTCGCTTGCAATTGCGATTGCTGCGGGTTGGGGGGCCTCTGCGATATTCAGCCTGTTCCGGCGTTAGGATCCTGACCCAGGCGTTGTTTCCGAACAAGTTGCAGCGGCCGTTATCCACGTCCGATATAAGGCATGTTGGTCGCCATCACGGTCATGAATTGCACGTTTGCACCCTCTGGCATGGACGCCATATGCAAGACCGCCTGGGCCGCGTTTGACACCTCCATTGTCGGCATGTCCGGCACCTGCGACTTGAGCCCGGCAACAATCGCAGTTTCCGCGTTGCCAATGTCAATCTGCCCGCAGGCGATGTTGAATGGCCGCCCATCCAGAGACAGCGTTTTGGTCAGGCCGGTTATTGCATGTTTTGTGGTGGTATAGGTCACCGATCCGGGGCGCGGCACATAGGCGGAAAGTGAACCGTTGTTGATGATCCGCCCGCCGCCATTGGCCCGCATCGCACCAAAGGCCAGCCGCGCGGCGATGAACATGCCGTTCAGGTTGACGCCAAGTACCTGCGCCCAGTCTTCCAGCGGTATCTCGTCAATCGGGCCTGATTTGCCAAACATGCCCGCGTTGTTGAACAACACATCCGGTGCGCCGAAACGGTCAAAGGCATCCTGCATCTGGTCGGGGTCGGTGACATCGGCGGGCAATACAACAGCCTGCCGGATGTGGCCCTGTGCTACCTCCTGCAACATCTCGGCCCGGCGCGCGATCAACCCCACGCGCCAGCCCTGTTGCAGGAAAAGCTCCGCTGTTGCCCGCCCGATGCCGGAGCTAGCCCCTGTGATAAGGATGCTCTTCATCCGATGTCCTCCGGTGTTGGATCAAGTGAAAGAGGGGCCGCCGGTACACTGCGCAGATCGTCGACAACAAGTGGCCCACTGGGTTTTGACAACCGGTTGCGCACAACCCAGATCAGCCGTTCCTGCGCGCGGGTAATGGCGACATAGGCCAGCCGCTTCCACAGCGGTTGCCCGGCTTCCATTCGGCCCATGCGCGCTGCGGCATATAGATCGGGGGCAAAGACCTGGACCGTTTCCCATTGCGATCCTTGCGCCTTGTGGATCGTGACGGCGGCACCATGCAGGAACGTCGCCCCCATCCGTGCGGCAAACGGTATGAAAGGCTCTTCCTCGTCCGGTTTTTCGATTTTCACAATCGAGGCCGCTGATACCTGTGGGTCTTCGGCTCCTATCACATGTAACCGGCTGAATCCCGGTTTGCGGCCCTCGCCCAGAAACACAACCTGCGCCCCCTTGATCAGCCCGCGCGCCTCAAGGTCGAGCCGTTTCTTGCGGTGTTTCAAGGGCAATTCGATGCCATCGCAAATCAACGGCTCCCCTGCAAGCAAGGCATCCTCGGGCGCACCATGAACGCTGCGAAAGGCGTTAATCAGGCGGATGCGCGTGGCATTGCGCCAGACAAGCACCGGGCTGCGCGCCATCAGGTCCACCTCGACCCGCTGGCCCCATACGACGCGGTCATCGCGTTTGGCGGCATCTTCGATCATGCGTTCAAACTGTTCAAATTCCAGTTGCGGATCCGACAGCGCATGGGCCAGATCGAGAATGGGATTGTCAGCGTCCTGCCGAAAAATCCGGCTGAGGTTCAGCACCCGCTTTTCGGGCAGCTTTTCAAACACCATCGTTCCCGATTGGTTCACCGGGGCCAATTGTGCCGGATCGCCAAAGAGCAGAAGCGTGGGAAAGATTTCCTTGAGATCCTCGAACTGCTTGTCATCCAGCATCGAGGCTTCGTCGACAAAGCCGACATCCAGCGGCTCTTCGCGGCGCTTCCATCCGGTGATGAAATCCGACCCGCGCAGTCCCGCCGCCGCCAGCGCACCGGGAATGGATTTGTTGCCCGCATAGAACGCCGCCGCCCGGTCCAGCGCAATTTCGGTCAACCCTTCGACTTCCGGCCGATCGCCGTTGCCAGCCAGCCATTCCGCAATACGTTCATATTCGGGATCATAAACAGGCGTATACAGGATCCGGTGGATCGTCGTGGCAGGCACACCGTGCAGGCGCAGGACACTGGCGGCCTTGTTGGTGGGGGCCAGAATGGCAAGCGTACGCTTGTCCTGCTTGCGCCGCGGCTCGTAGTCGCCCGACACCACGGACACCCCGATCCCTTCCAGTGCGCGGTACAATTCAGCAAGCAGCAGCGTCTTGCCGGACCCGGCCTTGCCGGTGATCGCCATGACCTGATCCGCGCCGCCAGGCGTCGGCATCAACAGGCTGTCCTCAAGATCAATCCCGGCGCTGCGCAGCATCTCGGACACGCTGTCGAAGGCGGCGGCCTGATCGTCGGAGTAGATGGGGGCAGGGGCGGTGTTCATGGGGGCAGACTACGCCGCACCCCGGTCAGGGACCAGCCAATTCAGGCCGATTTTGCCGATCTTTGATGGGGGATCACACCGATGGATTGATCGAACCAGAAACGCGATTGTTGCGGGGTGATGCCCGCACGCGCTGCAACCCTTGCCTGCGTATCCGCGTCAAATTCCCACAGCCCCACAGCAACCCGGTCGCGGCCTCGGCCCTCACTGCCCAGCACCTCGGGGGAGGCCCCGATCATGCGGTAAATACGCACCATGCGCGCGTCGAACACGCCTACGAAATGTGTGATGCCAAAGCCCTGCATGATCTCGCCCCCGCCAAGCATCAGCCCCGCCGCAACCTGCGCCCCTGTCGTCGGAGACAGGCAGAACCGCGTGCATTCCCAAATCAGCGGGCTGACGATGGGGCCGGATGTCAGATGGCCGAAATGATCGTTGACCATGACCGGCCCGGTGGTGGGCAGAAACCGCATGGAGCCGCCATGGCTGCCGTCGGGTTCTTCCCAGATCACATAAAGTGGATTGAGCGCGTCATAGGCGTCGGTTTCGGCCCCGTCGGCGTCAACCTCGACCGCCCAGCCAAGCCGGTCACGAAATTGCACGGCGCGGTCGCGAAACATGCCTCTGGCCAATCTGGGAAAACGATCAAGGTCGGTTGCATAAAGATAACGCAGCATCGGGTGGCTCCTTTGGTCAAAGATGAACAAAGTCGTAACCCTGCGTCCCTTAACACCCCCCGGCAGGAGCGCCCGCGCGGTATCGCGGTGGCGCAACACCTCGCGCGCCCTGGCCAAAATGCGTCAGGGGTTCGGGCAGGCTGCGCGCCCCCGTTGCCCTTCTGCGGTCAAACAACGATCAGCCCACGGCTCATCGCGCGTGCAACCGCGTGGGTGGTGTTCAAGGCCCCCAGCTTGAATCGGGCGCTTTCAATATAGACCCGCAAGGTATGCTCGGAGATCGACAGGTTGTCGGCGACCTGTGCCCGGCTCATTCCGATTGCCAGCAGCGTCATTGCGTCCACTTCGCGGGGCGACAGCGCCTGACCGCTGTCGGGGGTGCGGTTCGGTTCCAGCTTGAGCGCGCTTTCGTTGAGGAAATAGGCCACCAGGATCAATTCGCGGCGGTGTTTTTCGGTAAAGGCGGCCCATGCGGCATCATCACAGCTGTGATTGACGGTAAAGAGCGCAAATTGACCGTTGGGACCGCGGATTGGCACGGAAAATCCCTGATTGCCGATGCCATATGTCATCGCCTCCTTTTGAAAGGCGCGGACGGCTTTGGAGGACCAGTCGAGTTGCTTCCAATCCACCGGATGAAAACGTTGATAGCAGCCCT
Organism: uncultured Sulfitobacter sp.; assembly: GCA_963976125.1. Classification (GTDB taxonomy): domain Bacteria; phylum Pseudomonadota; class Alphaproteobacteria; order Rhodobacterales; family Rhodobacteraceae; genus Sulfitobacter. The sequence continues at coordinate 17,769 of CAXBKL010000022.1, forward strand.
GGATCACCGGATCTATGCGCAGGTAGTTTTGCGCGATGTAGCGTTCCTGCCAGGCCAGTGAATAGCTGCCGCAGCCGTATTGGTCCCCCGCTGAATCGACCCAATGATAGGCGATGTGGTCAACCCCCAGATGATCGCGCAGCGCCAGACTGGCGGCTTGCAGACCGTCAAGGGTATCAGCCTGCTCCAAAGCCCCCAGGATATGTTCCAGTGTTTGTGTCTTGCCCATGCAACTGCCTTTTCATCCGCTCTTCGAGCGAGGCGATTTCGGCCATGGCGACAAGCGCGGTATCATCCAGGTGCTCTGCCAGACTGGGCAGGTTGTTTGATAGCGCGAAGGTCTTGAGATCAGCCAGAACGTCCAAAATCCACTCATTTCGCATCATCAGGCTCGCCTTTCAATGGTTAACAGAAGGTTAACACAACCATAACATGTGGCGCTTTGTTAAGAAAATTCGCTGGTTTCCACTCCCCAATAATAGGGAGGGCCGGATTAACAAGTGGTTGATCGCAAAGGAGGGGCCTGAAAAACGCAAAAGACCCGCGGATCAGTTCATGATTCGCGGGCCTATTGTTTCCAGGAGCGAAACAATCAGATGTCAGCGACGCGCCTCCAGCGCATCTTCCAATGTCCGCAATCCGGTTGTCGGGGCCTGGACCAGCACCGACATGTTGCCGGGCTTGTGCTCGTTGCGCATCATTTTCATGTGGGCTTCGGGCAGGTCATTCCAGGCGAACACCTCGGACATGCACGGATCAAGACGGCGCTCCATCATCAGCTTGTTGGCCGAGGACGCCTGCTTGAGATGGGCAAAGTGGCTGCCCTGCAAACGCTTCTGGTGCATCCACATGTAGCGCACGTCAAAGGTCAGGTTGAAACCGGATGTGCCGGCACAGATCACGACCATGCCGCCCTTTTTCACGACAAATGTGGACACCGGGAAAGTTGCCTCGCCGGGGTGTTCGAATACCATGTCGACATTCACGCCCTTGCCGGTGATCTCCCAGATCGCCTTGCCGAACTTGCGGGTTTCAGTGAACCAGGTCGCATATTCGTCGCTGCCGACTTTGGGCAACTGCCCCCAGCAATCGAAATCCTTGCGGTTCAGAACGCCCTTGGCCCCCAGATCCATGACAAACTGACGTTTACTTTCGTCCGAGATCACGCCAATCGCATTTGCGCCTGCGGTATTGATAAGCTGGATCGCATATGACCCCAGACCGCCCGACGCGCCCCAGACCAATACGTTCTGGCCGGGCTTGAGGTCATGGGGTTCATGGCCAAAGAGCATCCGGTAGGCGGTTGCGAGTGTCAGGGTATAGCAGGCCGATTCTTCCCAAGTCAGATGCTTTGGGCGCGGCATCAGCTGTTGGGCCTGGACGCGGGTGAACTGGCTGAACGATCCATCAGGTGTTTCATAGCCCCAGATGCGCTGGGACGGGGAATACATCGGATCACCGCCATTACATTCCTCATCATCGCCGTCGTCTTGGTTGCAGTGAATCACAACCTCGTCACCGACTTTCCAGCGCTTTACCTTATCGCCCACGGCCCAGACGATGCCAGAGGCATCGGAGCCGGCAATGTGGTAGGGTTGTTTGTGTCCGTCAAAGGGGCTGATTGGCTGACCAAGCGCGGCCCAGACACCGTTGTAATTCACGCCCGCCGCCATCACGAGAACCAGCACGTCATGGCTGTCGAGCTTGGGAACATCGACAACTTCCTGCAACATCGCGGTGTCGGGTTCTCCGTGGCGCTCCTTGCGGATGGCCCAGGCATACATCTGCTTGGGAACATGGCCCATGGGGGGCATTTCGCCCAGCTCATAGAGGTCTTTTTCAGGTGCGTCATACTGCGCGATGGTCGTGTCGAGTGCCATGCGGGCCTCCTGTTGGCAAATTAGGTTTGTGCCGCGATGCAGAATCGAAGCGCTTATTCAGTGGAATATGATTCGTTACGCAATAATGCAACCTCAGAACATCGGATTTTGTAATTTTATGTCTTTGCGGACGCAGAAATAACCTTTGCGAGTGCAGCATCATCGGGTAGCAGATGGATGATCGAATTTGCATAGAACTGCAACACGTCCCGATCTTCTTCTCCGAAGCTCCAAACACCGTCCCGCTCCACAACCACCCCGCGCGCTGCAAGCTCTTTCAGCGCACGCGGCACTTCGACATTCAGATCCTCGGGTAACACGGTGCGATTGGGCGCCGGGGTGTTGGCAAGGATCTGCGCGGTACGATCAATCAGATCCGATGACGACAAAGGCCCCTGTTTCAGCAAAGCCTGTGCCACCAACGGCACTGTAAGCACCGGCATGACCGCCGCAATCCGTTCCAGCAGGGACTTCGACAGCCATTCTATTGTGGTGCCCTTTTCCGCATCCCGCATGCTCAGCGGTTCACCAAAAGCCACAGCCGCAGTGCCAAAGCGGGTTTCCTGCCGGGTCAGCCGTTGCCAGAGTTTGCGCAGGATAAAACCGACGATCACGCTGATGCGGACACCGAAACGGCGCACGCCGCGTTTTTCGGCGGCGATCAAAACCCGATCTTCAAGCACGCGATCATAGTTGATGGCGACCGGAACAAAGACGACATCGCGGTCCCCGGCCGGGTCATAGCCATCCACCAGATAGGAAAGCAGACCCATCTTGGGTGGCTGAAGCCGTCCATTCAGGCTTAGCCCGCCTTCTGGATACATGGCCTGATTGACCCCGCCGGCGGTTGCCATCTGAACATAGCGCGCCAATACCTTCCGATACAGCGCCCCCAGCGACCGCCGCCGGATGAAATATGCCCCGATCGACCGGATCAGCAGGCTCAGCGGCCAGACCCGCGCCCATTCCCCCACCGCATAGGACAGTGCTGAATCGCGGGCCGCGAGATAGGTGACAAGAACATAATCCATGTTTGAGCGGTGGTTCATCACAAACACCACCGTTGCGTCCTTCGGGATCGCGTCGAACGTGGCATCATTGGTGTCGGCCGTCTTGATCCGGTAGATGGCATTGGCCAGCAACCGCGCCAGACGGATGCCAAAGCCGAAATAGGCAAAGGCGGAAAAGCTGGGCACGATCTCGCGGGCGTAATGCCGCGCTTTTTCAAAGGCCACGTTTTCTGGCACATTGTTTTCACGGGCGTAGTTGACGATTTCCCGTGTCACTTCCGGATCGTAGATCAGCCGTTGGATCATGTCATAGCGACGGGCCAGCTTGAACGGTTCAATAGGCCGTTTGAGCCGGGTGTTCAGGCGTTTGACTGCGCGTTCCAGACGCCTGCGGAAAAACCAGCGCACGGAAGGCAGCAGAAAATGGCTGAGCGCTGTTACGGCAGCAAACAGCAAGATCAGGATAAAGAGCCAAAGCGGCAGTTGCACCATTTTCGTCATGCGCGGCACCCTTGCAGGGGATGCCGCCAAGGACAATATATAACTGGTAGGCAAACAGAGGAACTTCGATGGAATTCACCATCTCGCGCGGGTTCAGTGACGCAGAACGGCCCCGCATCGCGGCGCTCTACTGGGAAGCTTTTTCGGCCAAACTGTCGTTTGTGATGGGTCCACAGGACAAGGCGTTGTATTTTCTGGAGCGGCAGGTTGACCCGGACTATGCGCTGGTGGCACGGGATGCCGGGGGCGCGGTGCAGGGCCTTGCCGGGTTCAAGACGGCGCAAGGGGCGCTGGTTGGCGGTGCGATGTCCGATCTGGTCGCAACTTATGGATGGCTCTCGGCGCTGTGGCGGGCACCGCTATTATCGCTTGTGGAACGGGATCTGTCGGACGGGGTTTTGCTGATGGACGGCATCTGTGTTGGTGTGGATGCGCGCGGATGCGGTCTCGGCACCGCATTGTTGCAGGCGATCAAGGACGAAGCCCGTGCGCGGGGCAAGACCGCAGTCCGGCTTGACGTCATTGACACCAATCCACGGGCCAGGGCGCTCTATGAACGCGAAGGCTTTGACGCCATCGGAACGGAAACCCTTGGCCCTCTCCGCCCGGTTTTTGGCTTTCGCAGCAGCACCAGGATGCTGTTTCGGCTGACCTGAGCTTTCACGCGGGAATTTACGGTAGACAGATGTGCCGGGCGCGTCTCATAATGCCGCGACGCAGCGAATTGACATTGGCATAAAATGTCTCATATGTAGCCTGCAACGCAACATTGTTACCGTACCGATTCAAGGAGCCCGCCCATGTCCGAGACCAAGAAAGACCGCCCCTGGCTGATCCGGACCTATGCGGGCCATTCTACCGCAAAAGCGTCAAATGCTCTTTATCGGTCGAACCTGGCCAAGGGCCAGACCGGGCTGTCTGTGGCCTTCGATCTGCCGACCCAGACCGGCTATGACAGCGATCATATCCTGTCGCGCGGCGAGGTGGGCAAGGTTGGGGTGCCCGTTGGCCATCTGGGCGACATGCGCGCACTTTTTGACCAGATCCCGCTGGAACAGATGAATACTTCGATGACAATCAACGCAACGGCGCCCTGGTTGTTGTCCCTTTATATTGCCGTCGCAGAAGAGCAGGGCGCGGATGTGTCCCGGCTGCAAGGCACGGTTCAGAACGATCTGATCAAGGAATACCTGTCGCGCGGCACCTATATCTGCCCGCCTGCGCCTTCGCTCAAGATGATCGCGGATGTGGCTGAATATTGCTACACGAATGTGCCGAAATGGAACCCGATGAATGTCTGTTCCTATCACCTCCAAGAGGCCGGTGCGACACCGGAACAGGAACTGGCCTTTGCTCTGGCAACGGCGACGGCGGTGCTGGACCAATTGCGCCCGCGCGTGGATGAAAAGGATTTCCCGGCGCTGGTCGGGCGAATTTCGTTTTTTGTGAACGCGGGCATCCGGTTTGTCACCGAGATGTGCAAGATGCGCGCCTTTGTCGACCTGTGGGACGAGATTTGCGCTGAACGATATGGCGTCGAAGACCCCAAATACCGCCGCTTCCGCTATGGTGTGCAGGTGAATTCGCTCGGTCTGACCGAACAGCAACCCGAAAACAACGTCTACCGCATCCTGATCGAAATGCTGGCGGTAACGCTATCGAAAAAGGCGCGGGCACGGGCGGTTCAGTTGCCCGCGTGGAACGAAGCGCTGGGGCTGCCGCGTCCCTGGGATCAGCAATGGTCCATGCGGATGCAGCAGATCCTGGCCTATGAGACCGATCTGCTGGAGTTTGACGACCTGTTTGACGGCAACCCTGCCGTGGACGCAAAAGTCGAAATGCTGAAAAAGGGCGCGCGCGCGGAATTGGCGCTTCTGGATGGTATGGGCGGAGCGATTTCGGCCATCGACTATATGAAAGGCCGTCTGGTCGACTCCAATTCGGAGCGTCTGGGCCGTATCGAAGCGGGCGAGACCGTGGTTGTTGGTGTGAACAAATGGCAACAAGGCGAGCCATCGCCGCTGATGACCGGAGATGGCGGTATCATGGTGGTGGACCCGGCCGTCGAAGCAGAACAGATCGGGCGGCTCAATGAATGGCGTGCAAGCCGGGATGAAGCCGCGGTCGCTGCGGCGTTGGCCAAGCTGCGCGCGGCGGCGTCCGAAGGGCGCAATGTCATGCCCGCTTCTGTTGCGGCGGCCAAGGCCGGCGTGACAACCGGTGAATGGGCCGCCCAGATGCGGGCGGTGCATGGCGAATACCGGGGCCCCACAGGAGTCGCCAAGGGACAGTCAAACAAGACTGAAGGTCTGGATGACCTGCGCACAGCGGTTGACGCAGTGAGTGACAAACTGGGCCGCCGATTGAAGTTTCTCGTGGGCAAACCTGGCCTTGATGGCCATTCGAACGGGGCCGAACAGATTGCCGTGCGCGCACGTGATTGCGGCATGGACATCGCCTATGAAGGCATTCGCCTGACCCCCTCGGAAATTGTCGAAGCGGCACAGAAGGACGCGGCGCATGTGGTCGGGCTGTCGATCCTGTCAGGATCGCATATCCCGCTGGTCGAAGATCTGATGGAACAGATGCGCGCCGCAGGGCTGGGCCATGTTCCGGTTATTGTCGGCGGGATCATCCCGGATGATGATGCGACGCGACTTCGGGCAATGGGCGTGGCGCGGGTCTATACCCCCAAGGACTTTGAATTGAACACCATCATGAATGATATTGTCACCCTTGCAGACCCCGCCGCCGTTGCAGCGGAATAAGCTGACACAAAAAGCCGCTATTGATTTCACAAAAATGGTGTATTTCCCTGCGCACAGTTCGGAAACCAAGGATGTGTGCGATGGATATGGATCTGAAATCAATGACACGGAAAGAGTTGGAAAAACTCTTGAGAGACGTAAAGAAAGCCCTGCAAAGCGCGCAGGCGCGGGACCGCCGCGAGGCGCGAAAGGCCGCAGAAAAGGCCGCCGCGGAATTCGGTTTTTCTCTTGATGAATTGTCAGAAGCCGACGTGGCCTCCCGTAAAGATATAAAAACAAAGAAAAAAGCCCCAAAAACAAAATCGAAACCGCAATTCTCTAACCCAAATGATCCATCTCAGACTTGGACCGGAAAAGGGCGGCAGCCGAATTGGTATCGCGCGGAAGTTGAAAAAGGCGTAATGCCGGAGTCAATGCGTATCTAATTCCATCCTGGCTAATTCTCGCTCTAATGGAAAAACATTCGTTTTCTGAGTGCAGATGACCGGGCCTATTCGTCCGGCCCGTCTTGCTTGAAAATCGAATCAATTCGGCAGGGCGGCAAAATCACCTATGGCAGGCGCTTCATGGGCCGCTGACCTCATGCTTGTGCTTGCCCAATCTGGCTTTGCCGGGCAGGGTGCCGCGATACATTCAAGGAGCCTTTGATGACTGTTCATATCGGAGCAAATCCCGGACAGATTGCCGATACCGTCCTGATGCCCGGAGACCCCTATCGCGCCCGATGGGCCGCCGAGACATTTCTCGAAGGAGCCGAGTTGGTCAACGAGGTGCGCGGCATGCTGGGATTTACCGGCATGTGGAAAGGCAACCGCGTCACCATTCAGGGGTCTGGCATGGGGATGCCGTCGCTGTCGATCTATGCCAATGAGCTGATCCGGGACTACGGCGCACAAACCCTGATCCGCATCGGGTCGTGTGGCGGTATGCAGCCCCATGTGGGCATCCGGGACGTGATCCTTGCGATGACGGCCAGCACCATCACCTCGCCGTCGTCAGGGATATTTCGCGAAGTGAATTTCGCGCCAGTCGCGGATTGGGCTTTGCTGAAGTCGGCGGTGGCAGCGGCCGAAGGAAAGGGCTGCACGACCCATGTCGGGGGCATCTATTCCTCGGATGTGTTTTACGCTGAACGCCCTGATCTGGATGAACAGATGGTGCGCCACGGCATTCTCGGGGTCGAGATGGAAGCGGCGGAGCTTTATACGCTGGCGGCGCGTCATGGGCGGCGGGCGCTGGCCGTATTGACCGTATCGGATCATCTGCAAACCGGCGAGGCGCTGCCGTCCAAGGACCGCGAAAAGACCTTTGGCGACATGGTCGAGATCGCTCTGGAAGCCGCGTTTGCGTAGGGTCACAGGGACCATTGATCGTGCCCCTGAATATCTGCTGAGCCTGCAGACGGCTCAGCGTTCTTTCACATAGGGTTCGCCGCCTGCCCGTGGCGGAATTGCCTTGCCCACAAATCCGGCAAGGATGACCACGGTCATGACGTAGGGCAACGCACCCAGAAGCTGGCTCTGGACTTTCATGCCGATCACGTTCTCGATGACATCGGGGCGGGTTTCCAATGCGCCAAACAAGCCAAACAGTAATGTGGCGTACAAGGCGTACCAGGGCCGCCATTTTGCAAAGATCAGCGCGGCCAGCGCGATAAATCCGCGCCCCGCCGACATGTCTTTGACAAATCCCGCCTGCAATGCGGTGCTCAGATAGGCGCCCGCAATGCCGCACAGGACGCCACAGATCGCCACGGCGGCATAGCGCAGGCCAACAACCGAGACGCCGGCGGTGTCGACCGCAGCAGGGTTTTCACCGACGGCGCGCAAGCGCAGACCAAAGCGGGTCCGATAAAGCAGCCACCAGGTCAGCGGCACAGCGGCGAAAGCCATGTAGACCAGGATCGAGTGGCCGGAGATCAACTCCGAATAGAGCGGCCCGATAATGGGCACTGATGCCATCGCATCCGCACCTGGCAGGATAATCCCCTCAAACCGGGCACCGCCAACCAGTGATGGCGTACGCCCGCCCTGTTTGAACCAGTCCTGCGCAATCAGAACCGTCATGCCAGCGGCAAGGAAATTGATGGCGACGCCGGAAATCAGCTGATTGCCCCGGAATGTGATCGAGGCGACGCCGTGCAGCGCGCTGAGCATGAGCGAGGCACCGATGCCCGCAAACAGCCCCACCCAAACAGAGCCGCTGATTGAGGCAATGGCGGCCGAGAAAAAGGCCGCAGCAAGCATCTTGCCCTCCAGCCCGATGTCAAAGATGCCCGCGCGTTCGCTGAACAATCCTGCAAGGCAAGCCAGCAGCAAGGGCGTGGCAAGGCGCACCGAGGAATCGAGCAGTTGGATGAAGGTTGCATAATCCATCAGTCATCTGCCCCCTTTGAGGAGCGTCGCGCAAACCGCAGCGCCAGGAACATCCGCTCAAGCGGCATGCGCACCATGTTGTCGAGCGCGCCGGTGAACAGGATCACCAACGCCTGAATGACCACGATCAATTCGCGCGGGATGGTTGTCCAAAGGGCCAGCTCCGCGCCGCCCTGATAGAGAAAGCCAAACAGGATCGCGGAGATAAAAACTCCCAACGGATGAGACCGCCCCATCAGCGCCACAGCGATGCCGATGAACCCGGCCCCCTCGGTGGCGTTCAGGACCAGCCGTTCGGCTTCTCCCATCACGTTGTTGATGGCCATCATCCCGGCCAGCGCGCCGGATATTATCATCGCGATCATGGTGATCTTGACCGGGGAGATACCGGCGTATTTCGCGCCGCTTTCGGATTTGCCATAGCTGCGGATTTCATACCCCAGCCGGGTGCGCCAGATCAGCAGCCACAGCAGGAAACAGGCCGCAACCGCCACCAGAAACGACACATTTGCCGGGGCCGCCTTGGAAAAGCTGATGCCGAAGGGGGTCAGAATATCGTGCAGCGTGGGCAGATGTGTCGCCTCGGGAAAGCTGCGCGTGGAAGGGTCCATGCTGCCTTTGGGCCGCAGTTGGTTTACCAGCAGATAGTTCAGCAGCGCAGCGGCGATAAAGTTGAACATAATTGTGGTGATAACGATGTGGCTGCCGCGTTTGGCCTGTAGCCATGCCGGGATCGCGGCCCAGAAGGCGCCAAACAGCCCCGCCATAGCCGCAGCACCCAGCAACGCAAGTGTCCAGTGGGGCCAGGGGATATAGAGGGAGGCAAGAGCCACGCCCAGCCCCCCCAGCATCGCCTGACCCTCGCCACCGATATTGAACAGCCGCGCGTGAAAGGCGATAGCCACGGCCAACCCCGTGAACATGAAATTCGTTGCGTAATAAAGTGTGTAGCCCCAGCCGTAGGTGGACCCCAGCGCGCCGGTGACCATCAGTTTCACAGCGGCAACCGGGTCTTCGCCGATGGCAAGGATGACAAGCGCCGATATGATCGCAGCCAGCAGCAGGGAAATCAGCGGAACAAGGACCACCTCGGCCCATTTTGGCATCACGTCCATGCGATGCCCTCCGGACGGTCAGCGGCCAACCGAACAGTTTGGCGATTGCCACGATGGCCAAAGCCAAGCCCGATCCGTTGGCATAAGGAAACCAGCGGTTTTTGCTGTTTGTTTGGGCTGTTTCGGCAATCAGTATCCCGATTATTGCATCCATCTTGCGGTGAAGGTGCTCGCGCTTTTCGACGGTCAACCATGCCTTCACTGGCGAGGAGTTTTGCATCCAGTTGCTTAACACATGGTATCACATTGTGCCCCTTTTGCACCCGATGTTGTCTTTTAGCCCCGTGCTGGCAACGTCTGCGCGCATCCTAAGCAGCCTCTCCAGAAGTATCCGTGATCCCGGCCATCAACAGGCCAAGTTCCTTTTCGTTGGTCTGTTCGGGCATCCGTTCGCCCATGATCTGACCATCGAACATCACCGCGATACGGTCGCTCAATGCCAGGATCTCCTCGAGTTCGACAGACACCAGCAAGATCGCCTTGCCCTGATCGCGCAGGGCCACGATTTGCTGGTGGATAAATTCAATAGCGCCAATATCGACCCCGCGCGTCGGCTGCCCCACCAGCAGCAGTTCAGGATTTCGCTCAATTTCGCGGGCCAGTACGATTTTTTGCTGGTTGCCGCCGGAAAAACTTTTGGCGGCGAGGGTCGGATCAGGGGGGCGCACATCGAAGCGGGCCATTTTTCCGGCGGTGTCCTCTTTAAGTGCTGCATTGTTCATCAGGAGGGCATTTTTTTGATATTCGGGCGCGTGGTGATAACCAAAGGCGGTGTTTTCCCAGGCGTGGAAATCCATGATAAGCCCCTCGCGCTGGCGATCTTCGGGCACATGGGCGATGCCGCGCGCGCGGCGTGACTGACCGTGGGCATTGCGACCGATCAGATCGAGCGGCTGACCTTTCAGCGTGATCTGTCCGGTGGCGTCACAATACCCCCCCAACACTTCAAGCAATTCGGACTGGCCGTTCCCGGCAACCCCGGCAATGCCAAGGATTTCGCCGGCGCGCACCATAAGATCAATACCACGCAGCCGCTCGACGCCCTTTTCGTCAATGACCTTGAGCGCTTTGACATCCAGCACCACATCGGTCGGCTTGGCCGGTGTCTTGTCAACCCGCAGCAAGACCTTGCGGCCCACCATGAGTTCGGCCAGTTCCGCAGGGGAGGTTTCGGCGGTCTTGACCGTTGCGGTCATCTCGCCGCGCCGCATCACACTGACGGTATCGGTAATGTCCATGATCTCGCGCAGCTTGTGGGTGATCAGGATGATGGTTTTCCCCTCGGACCGCAATCGGCCCAGAATCCGGAACAGCTGATCCGCTTCGGCGGGGGTAAGCACCCCGGTCGGCTCATCCAGAATAAGGATGTCCGCACGGCGATAGAGCGCCTTGAGGATTTCGACACGCTGTTGTTTGCCCACGCCAATGTCTTCGACGACGGCATCGGGGTCGACGTTCAACCCATAGTCATTTGCCAGTTCAATCAGCGATTGGCGGGCCTTGGCAAGCGATGTGGTCAGCTTCCAGCCGTCTTCGGCCCCAAGGATGATGTTTTCCAGAACGGTAAAGTTCTCGACCAGCTTGAAATGCTGAAAAACCATGCCGATGCCTGCGGCAATGGCCGCCTGACTGTCGGTGATGCTGGCTTTTTTCCCGCCGATGAATATCTCGCCCGCGTCGGCCTTGTAAAAGCCATACAGAATCGACATCAGCGTTGATTTGCCCGCGCCATTTTCCCCGATGATCCCGTGGATCGTACCGGGCATGACGCGGATGGATATGTCCTTGTTGGCCTGGACCGGACCAAAGGCCTTGGAAATGCCTTTGAGTTCAATCGCCGGAGCGGCAGTTGCCTGCCGCTCCTTTGCCGTATCTGCCGTCACTTAGAAATCCAGTGCGGGGCAGCTGTCGTTTGCGTAGTAGCTGACCACTTCCAGATCACCCGCGATGATCTTGTTGCGGGCATCTTCGACGGCCATCTTCATCTCATCGGTGACCAATGCTGCGTTGTTCTCGTCAAAGGCAACGCCCACACCTTCTTCGGCCAGCCCCAGAACCATGGCGGTACCACCTTCAATGGCGTCCGCGTTCTTCATGGAGTTGTAGACCGCCACATCCACGCGCTTGAGCATGGAGGTCAGGACTTTGCCGGGATGCAGGTGGTTCTGGTTGCTGTCTACACCGATGGACAGGATGCCTTCGTCGGCGGCGGTTTGCAGGACACCAACGCCGGTACCGCCCGCAGCGGCGTAAACGATGTCAGCCCCCTGACTGATCTGCGCCTTGGTCAATTCGGACCCTTTCACCGGGTCGTTCCATGCGGATGGCGTGGTGCCGGTCATGTTTGCGATGACCTTGATGTCGGGGTTCATCGCCTTGGCGCCCTGCGCATAGCCGCAGCCAAAGTGGCGGATCAGCGGAATATCCATGCCGCCGATAAAGCCGATTGTACCAGACTCCGATTTCATCGCCGCCATCATGCCCGCAAGGTAAGACCCTTCATGCTCCTGAAAGCTGATCATCTGCACGTTGCCCGGAATTTCGGGCAGCCAGCCGTCGATGTTCACAAAGGTAATATCGGGGTAATCGGGCGCAACCGCCTCGACCGGGGTCGCCATGGCGAAGCCCATCGTGACAATCGGGTTCTGGCCTGCTTCGGCAAAGCGGCGCAACGCCTGCTCGCGCTGGGCTTCCGACTGCAGTTCAATCTCGCGGTAGGTGCCGCCGGTCTCGGTTGCCCATTTTTGCGCGCCGTTGTGGGCCGCTTCGTTGAAGGATTTGTCAAATTTGCCGCCAAGGTCAAAAATCAGCGCAGGCTCGGCCAGCGCGGCACCGGCGCTCAATGCCATCGCAGCGGCAGCGCCCAAGAATTTGGTCATAAGGGTCATGTGGTCTCTCCCAGGTTTATCATTTTGGGGCGGCTGCCGGACCGGCGACGCGCCCACGATCGAAAGATCAGAGCTAATGTAGGGCGCAGCAGGGGGGCGCGGTCAACCGATTCTTGGGAATACCTCTGCGTAAAGTCCGGCCTTGTCCGGGGTCAGCCGCCGGAAAATACCCGTTGCATGACCAGCGCATCGACAGGTTCATTGCCGGGGCGCGCGTAATAGGCACGCCGCGTGGCGATCACGTCAAAACCCGATGTGCGGTAGAGCGCCCGCGCCGCCAGATTGTCCGCCGCCACCTCAAGAAAGGCCCGATCCAAGGGGAGGGGGGAGGCGTGCAGCCAACTGCTCAGCAGGCGGCGCGCGATCCCCTGCCGGTGATGGGCAGGGTCCACCGCGAGGGTCAGAAGTTCGCTTTCTCCCGCGATGGTGCGGGTCAGGGCAAAACCATGGAGATCGGCATGAAGGGTGACATGCGGACTGACCAGCAGGTCGGAGAATTCGCTGGCGCGCCAGGGACGCGAGGACGCGAACGCGGCGGCATGCAGGGCTTCAAGCCGGTGCGGGGTCACGGCAACAGGGCAGGGGCGGCGTCACGGGCAGGGGCGGCATCGGCCGCCCGAAGATACAGCGGCGCAGGGCGGTCACGGGTTGTGGCATATCGTTCTGCGGTGATATGGCCGATGGCCTGCGCGACGGGATGGAGGGGCGGGCGGCCGCCAGCGCCGATCAGCGGGCCATCAAATGCCCCAAGCGCGTCCGCGTCGACCAGACCCGGAGATGCCGCGCCGTTCCCGAATGTCTGCAGGTAGACCTGATCGCGGCGCGCATCAATGGCACAGGCGCACGGGCCACAGGTGCCAAAACGCAAGGCATCGAAACCGGACACCCCAACAGCCGGAATGCCCAGTCCCAGCGCCAGACCACGCGCGGCGGACACCGCAATGCGGATGCCGGTAAAGTTGCCGGGGCCGATCCCGACCCCGATGGCGTCCAGATCGTCAAAGGCGGCCTGCCCGGCGGCGAGAAGTTCCTGACACAGGCCAAGAAGCCGCTCGGCCTGTCCCCTGGCCATCGGCTCCAGCGCACTTTGCAGGACGTCATCGCCACATAGCAAAGCGGCCGCGCAATGCGCGGCCGATGTGTCGAATGCCAGAACAAGCGGTCGATCAGGCAACCGGGCGTACCTCGGTAACCTCGGGAATGTAGTGGCGCAGCAGATTCTCGATCCCCATTTTCAAGGTCAGTGTCGAGGACGGGCATCCCGCACAGGCCCCCTGCATATGCAGGTAGACAACGCCGCGATCAAATCCGTGGAATGTGATGTCGCCGCCGTCCTGTGCCACTGCGGGGCGCACACGGCTGTCCAGCAGTTCCTTGATCTGGCCGACGATTTCGCCGTCCTCACCAGTGTGTTCCGCGTGGCCCGAGACGGGTTTGTGATCCTCCGCCATGACCGACTGTCCGGATTGGTAATGTTCCATGATCGCACCCAGAAGAGCGGGTTTGATATGGTCCCATTCCACCCCATCCGCCTTGGTCACGGTCACAAAATCGGTTCCGAAAAACACGCCCGTCACCCCGTCGACGGCAAACAGCCGCGCCGCCAGCGGTGAGCCGCCCGCAGTATCGGGTGTCGGGAAGTCAGCCGTGCCCATATCAAGCACGGATTGCCCCGGCAAAAACTTCAGCGTGGCCGGATTCGGGGTTGATTCAGTCTGGATAAACATCTGTTTTCCTCATCTGGTGTCACTCCCGATATGCGCATGCTGTGTTGGGGTGTCAAGGTATTTGGAACGATTCTAAACTGGTCAGGTGATTGCTTCCAGCCGCTCCTTGCTGAGATCACCCGGCACGATTGTCACCGGCACCGGCAAGGTACCTGCACTGCGGGTCATCTGGGTGACAAGCGGCCCGGGCCCCTGTTTCTTGTCCGAGCTTGCCCCCAGAACCAGCACGCCGATTTCAGGGTCGTCCGCGATTTGCTGAATGATTTCTTTGACCGGCTCGCCCTCGCGGATGACCAATTCGGGATCAACACCCTGCTTGTCGCGCATCCACTTGGCAAAGACCTCAAAGTGGACTTCGATCCGTTCGCGCGCTTCTTCGCGCATGATGTCGCCCACACCAATCCAGTGATTGAACTCCTCAGGGGCGATCACGGCCAAAACTTCAACACCGCCACCGGTGTGATTTGCGCGCAGTGCGGCAAAGCGCATGGCATTCAGACATTCAGTACTGTCGTCCAGAACAACAAGGAACTTACGCATGATATTTCTCCCTCAAGCGCGGATCATGACGTTTGAACGCGGACAGGGCAATCGCAAACTGACGAGGTCGGAGCCAAATAGATCACCGTTCGGACGCGGCCCAATCCCAATACATGTCGCGCACCCGTCTGGTGACCGGATTTGCGTTAGGGCCGATCTCGTAGCGGGTGTCGTCAAAGGCAGAGACCGGCGTCACCTTCATCATGTTGCCTGACAGAAATACCTCGTCGGCCTCATGAAAGTCATCAAACGACAGCACGCATTCGTGCACCTTTGTCCCGTCAGCGGCCATGTTTATCATATGCCGTTCCCGGGTGATCCCGGCCAGAAAAGTGCCGTTTGGAATAGGCGTGAACACTTCGCCGTCTTTCACCATGAACACATTTGCAGAGGCGGTTTCAGCCACATTTCCGGTCGCGTCCGCAACAAGTGCATTGCCAAATCCCTTGCTGCGCGCCTCAACCATCATGCGGGCGTTGTTGGGATAGAGGCAGCCCGCCTTGGCGTTGACGACGTTGTTTTCCAGCACGGGGCGGCGAAAACGGGTGCGGGTCAGGGTTGTCGAGGCTTCCGGCGGTGCCATAGGTATTTCCTCGAGACAGATCGCAAACCCCGTTGCCCCGGCACGTGGAACAATGCCCAATTCATCACCCGCCAGGGCCCAGTACATGGGCCGGATGTAGACAGCGCTGTCACTTGCATAGCTGGCCAGACCTTCACGAACCGTGGCCACCATGTCTTCGGTGGATACCGTCGGCGTAATCATCAGCGCCTCCGCAGACCGGTTGATGCGTGCGCAGTGTTTTTCCAGATCGGGCGACAACCCGTCAAAAAGCCGTGCCCCGTCAAATACCGTCGTTCCCAGCCAGGCCCCATGGTCAGCGGCATTCATGATCATCACGTCCCCAACGTGCCAGGTGCCATTGAAGAAGGTCTTGATATTTGTACCGGTGGCCATTCGTGGTTCCTTTGGGTCGACGCGCTCAGGGTGCGCTGCGGTAGATGCCTTCGGGCAGGTTCAGCGCAGCCGCAAGATCGCGCAGTTGCACCGGGGACAGGGTGATTTTGGACACGGAATCGGTACGTGGATCCCATTGCTCAAAGGTGATTTCATTGTCGAACGCCTGAACGGTGATGTCCTCGCGCAGCGGGCCTGCACCCTCATCGACAAGGGTGATTACGCTGGCGTCAAATTCGTGTTCGATTGTAAACATGGGATAAACCTGAGGCTTTCGGCGGATCATTGCAAGGGGCCGATCACAAAGCGGCGGAATGGGCTGGCCCTGCGGCTGCTACATGATAACTTCGTCCCCGCACAATTGGCAAAGAGGACCATTGGCATGATTAGAAATTCATTGACCGCCGTGATGGCTTTGCTGGCATTGGCAGCCTGTGAGGTCGCGCCGGTCCAAACCGGCCCGGCCCCCGGCACCCCGCCCCCGACGCAAAGCGGCCCAACCCTGACGCCAGCGCAAGCCGCGCGCAGTTTTGCGCGGGTCGTGCAAGTTGTCGAACCAGTGGCTGAACGCCAGTGCCGGACGCGCACCTCCGGGGTGAATTGCGATTTCAAGATCGTTGTCGATGACCGTCCCGGTCAGCCGGCAAATGCCTTTCAGACTTTGGACAGTAGCGGACGCCCGGTTGTGGCGTTCACGCTGGCATTGATCGCAGGTGCCCGCAACGAAGACGAACTGGCCTTTGTTCTGGGCCATGAAGCGGCCCATCACATCGCGGGCCACATCGGCAGGCAGCAACAAAACGCTGTCGCGGGCGCGGTCATATTTGCGGGTCTTGCAACCCTTTCGGGCGGGGATGCCTCTGCCGTTCGCAACGCGCAACGGCTGGGGGCGCAGTTCGGCGCACGCACCTATTCCAAGGATTTTGAGCTCGAGGCTGACGGGCTGGGCACGATCATCACCAAACGGGCGGGCTATGATCCGTTGCGGGGGGCCGAATTCTTTACCCGAATCCCCGATCCGGGGGACAAGTTTCTTGGCACGCATCCGCCCAATGCGTCACGTATCGAGACGGTACGCCGAACCGCAGCGGGGCTTTGAGCGGGCGCGGGATGCTGGAAATGTTCGGTGAAAGCGTCTACGCTTTGGGTGCAATGTGGAAAAGGATCAGATGATGGTGCTCAACACCCGGTTGTCCCGCCGTGCCTGGATCACGGGCGCGATTGCAGTTGGCCTTGTCGGCGCGGCCAAGGCCCAGCAGGTCGACATCAACGGTGCGTACCGCGCGGAAGGCCGCTATCCCGATGGCACACCCTATGCAGGGCGCGCAATTCTGTCCGAGGCCAATGGCACGGTCCGGGTTTCGTGGATCATCGACGGGCAAAGCTATGCCGGAACCGGCGTGCGTCAGGGACAGGTCGTCGCCGTTGACTGGGGCCAGCCGGAACCGATTGTCTATGTGGTCATGGCCAACGGCAGCCTGCATGGCACCTGGGCCGACGGGTTGGCTCTGGAGCGGTTGATCCGCCAGTGACCCTCAAGAAGCTGGGCGTTGTGCTGACCGACAGGGGGTCCAAATACGCGGTGTCGGGTGCGCAGGCGGAGGACCGGGCGGCGGTCGATGCCACCCTCAAGGCGCTGAAGCGGGACAAGGCCTATGCGAAGGCGACACACAACACGTGGGGTGTGTTGCTGTCGGATGGTACGCCCCTGAAGGGCGACGACGGAGAATCCGGTGCAGGCATGGTCATCCTGCGAATGCTGGAGCGTGAGGGGCTGAACGATCACCTGTTGATCGTAACGCGGTGGTACGGGGGCAAGCATCTGGGCGGGGACCGGTTTCGACACGTTCAAACCTGTGTAAAAGCCTATCTGGAAGATTTGCCCTGAGGGGTTCACGCCCGATACGGCGCCGCATGAGGAAACCTGGGCCGTGCGGATTTTTTTCCAAGGCCTGTTTTCAGACGGCGGAAGTTGATACCACACACCACCCCAATTTCTTTAAAGAAATTGACCCGGACTTTTGAAAAAGTCCGCGGCCGCGCGCCTTTTCGGGGTTGCCGGTTTCTGATGTCAGCTGTCCGGCTGCCCGTCGATCAGGGCTTTGACAATCGCCCTGGCGCTGTCACTATCCCATTGCGCGTCACCGCGCAGCCGGGCAATCTCGCGGCCGTCGGGGTCAATGATTACCGTAATCGGCAATCCGAAAACACCCATCTGCCTTGCCAGCGCCTGTTTGGGATCCTGATGGCGCGGCAGGCTGTCGATTCCGGCTTCGGCAAAGAATTTCACGATGCCCTGTGGCGAATTGCGCCCGGTCGCAATGGTCAGCACGTCGAAATCCTCCCCGCCGAATTCCTTTTGCAACCTGTTCAGCTGTGGCATTTCCTTGCGGCAGGGCGCGCACCAGGTCGCCCAGAAATTCAGCAGCACATATTTCCCGCGATAGTCAGCCAGCCTGCCCGTCCCCGTATCATCCTCAAGCATAAAGCCCGCGTCCGAGGTCGCCTGAGCGGTCTCATGGACGATCAGTTTTTTCATGTCCCCGTCACGCAGGCTGGCAATATCGGGCCCGGCGGCGAGGGATGCATTTGCACCTGCCAGTAGGGCCGTATACATCAGGCCAAGAACCAATTTTCTCATCTGTCCCTCCGAGGGTTTTCTATGACTGACACGCCATCAAAGACGACGTCCAACAAGATGTGGGGAGGCCGCTTTGCCGCCGGCCCCGATGCGATCATGGAGGCCATCAACGCGTCCATCGGATTTGACAGGCGCATGGCATCCCAGGACATCAAGGGCAGTCGCGCCCATGCCGCGATGTTGGCCGCGACCGGTATCATCAGTGATAGTGACGCGCAGGCGATCAGGGAAGGGCTGCTCACGATCTTGTCAGAGATAGACGCGGGCACATTTGTCTATTCGACCGCTCTCGAGGATATTCACATGAATGTCGAGGCGCGTCTCAAGGAGGTGATTGGCGAACCCGCAGGCCGTTTGCACACGGGCAGGTCGCGCAACGATCAGGTGGCGACGGATTTCAAACTCTGGGTCCGGGATCAGCTGGATGCCTTTGAAAACGGGCTTGTGGCCCTGATCGGGGCGCTGCTGGGTCAGGCAGAGGCGGGGGCCGATTGGGTCATGCCCGGTTTCACCCACCTTCAAACCGCGCAGCCAGTGACCTGGGGGCATCACATGATGGCCTATGTCGAGATGTTTGGCCGCGATCTGAGCCGGGTGCGCGACGCGCGCGCGCGGATGAATGAAAGCCCGCTGGGTGCCGCGGCGCTGGCCGGCACGTCTTTCCCGATTGACCGCGACATGACGGCGCGGGCGCTTGGTTTTGACCGCCCCGCCGCCAATTCGCTTGATGCGGTGAGCGATCGTGATTTCGCGCTGGAATTTTTGTCCTGTGCCAGCATTTGCGCCATGCACCTGAGCCGCTTTGCCGAAGAGCTGGTGATCTGGTCCTCTGCGCAGTTCCGTTTCGTCACGCTGTCGGATCGGTTTTCCACCGGATCCAGCATCATGCCGCAAAAGAAAAACCCCGATGCCGCAGAGCTGATCCGGGCCAAGGTGGGGCGCATCTTTGGGGCGAACACCGCGCTGATGATGGTGATGAAGGGTCTGCCGCTGGCCTATTCCAAGGACATGCAGGAAGACAAGGAACAGGTCTTTGATGCCGCCGACAACCTGATGTTGGCCCTTGCCGCAATGGAGGGCATGGTG
>CAXBKL010000023.1:0-36930 GCA_963976125.1 uncultured Sulfitobacter sp.
GCGTGTCCAAGGCCTATGCCATGACCGGCTGGCGCATTGGCTATGCCGCAGGCCCCGAAAAGCTGATCGGCGCGATGCGCAAGATCCAGTCACAATCAACCTCAAACCCCTGCACCATCAGCCAATGGGCCGCCGTCGAGGCGCTGAATGGCACGCAGGGCTATATCGCCACAAACAACGAGATGTTCGCCCGGCGGCGTAATCTGGTGGTCTCGATGCTCAATGAGATCGACGGGCTGACCTGTCCGATGCCCGAAGGCGCGTTTTATGTCTATCCGTCGATTGCCGGGCTGATTGGCAAGACTTCCGCAGCCGGGACGCTTATCGCTGACGACGAAGCCTTTGCCACTGCCCTGCTGGAAGAAACCGGTGTTGCGGTGGTCTTTGGCGCGGCCTTTGGCCTATCGCCGAACTTCCGGGTCAGCTACGCTACCTCCGACGCCGCGCTGAAAGAAGCCTGCACGCGCATTCAGGATTTCTGTGCGGGACTGAGCTAACGGAGGACGAGACATGGCCGCCGATCTGCCCGACTATTATTTCCGGGTCCGCGAAAACGGCGCGGCGGTGTTCCGCGTGGACACCGAAAACCGCCAGCGCCGGGTCGAGATGGACCAGATTGCCGTGGTGAACATCCGCAATGGCGAGATCAAGCCGCAGGGGGACCGCAGGCTTTCGCAGGAGGATCTGGCGGCGATAAATTCCTGGATCACCGAACGCCATGCAGTGCTGGCCCATCGCGACATCGACGACATCCACCGTGCAGTGGACTACATGAACCTGACCACCCAATGGGCACAATCACGCGCAACCGATGACCAGCTTGACGCTGTCACGGACAAATTGCTGCTGGCGATGCATGACCTGCGCAGCACCCTGGTCCGCAAGAAAGCGGATCGGCTGACCAAGGACTGAACCTTGGTTTTGGAGAGCCCGGCAAGCATCTGACGGGATGCGAAAACGCCCGTCAGGGCCGATGAGCGCCCGCTTCGACACGTTTGATCGTCACCCCCCAGAACCGCGCATTCAGCAGGACCGCCGCCACGCCCAGCCCAATCACCAGCCCGGCCCAGACGCCGATGCCCTCATAACCCAACAAAAAGCCCAGCACATAGGAAAACGGTATCCCCACCACCCAATAGCTGAACCCCGCCATCCACATCGGAATGTTGGTGTCCTGAACCCCGCGCAACAATCCAAGCGCGACCGCCTGCGCCCCATCGACCAGTTGAAACAGCGCCGCCATCACCAGCAACCCCACGCCAATTGCCAGTATCTCCGCCTTTGCAGGCTCGTTTTCCTGCATGAAGGCCATAATCAGCGGCTCGGGCCAGCCGACAAATCCGATGATGGTGATCGCGGCAAAGACCACCGACATCACCGTGACCATCACAGCACCACGTGCCATATGCCCCGGATCGCGGCGCCCGTGGGCATTGCCGGCCCGAATCGTGGCCACATTGCTCAGCCCCAGATGCACCATGAAGGTAATCGAGGCCAATTGCACCGCGATGCCGTGGGCCGCCAGCGGCAAGGTGCCCAGCCATCCCATCATGATGGCCGAGGCCGCAAAAAGCCCAACCTCGCTGAGCGCTGTCAACCCGATGGGCCAGCCCAGCACAAAGACCCGCCTGAGCATCTGGGTGTCGACCCGCCAGAACCGCACGAACAACTGGTGGTGCGGCACCACCACCAGAATGTACAGCACCACACCAATCAGCGACACCGCCTGGGTTGTCACCGAGGCGACAGCCGCACCAAGAATGCCAAGTTCAGGCGCGCCCCAGTTGCCAAAAATGAATGCATAATTGGCCAACGCATTGATGACCGCCGCGATCACAGTGATCCAAAGTACAACCTGCGCGCGTTCCAGCGCCGCCAGATAGGATTTCAGCACCATCACCAGCATGGCCGGCACCACGCCCCATCCAGCCACCCTCAGATAGCGCGCGGCGTTGGCCGATACGGTCTCACTCTGCCCCAGCATCTGTAGGATCGGCTCTGACCAGATCATCATCGGCAGCGCCACACAGGCCGATCCGATCGACAGCCACAGCCCCATGCGGGTTGCGCGCCGGATGCCCACTTCGTCACCCTCGGCCGCAAAGGATGCCACCATCGGCATCACCGCCCAGGCAAAGCCGGACCCGAACAGGAACAGCACAAAGAAATACGTCCCCGCCAGCGTCACCGCCGCGAGGGCCTCAATGGAGTACCACCCCAGCATGACCGTATCGGTCACGCCAATCGCCACCTGACCAAGGTGACCGCCGGCAAGCGGCAGGCCCAGAGCCAGGATGGCGCGTGTATGGCCGCGATATGACATGACCTTTTGCATGTCCCAGCCTTACGCCGGGCAGGTCGACAGGGAAAGAGCCCCGTGCAGAATTTCTCCCGGCGCCGGGCGCCGTGACGTTCTTGTGGCTTTTGGCGCGGGGCTGTGGTTTTCCTGAGGCACCGATGAATTGCCGAGGAACCCCACATGACCCAGCCCCGGACCGAGACACTTTTGCTGAACGGAAAACCGTTTTTTGTCCGCCATTGGGGGGATGAAACGCTTCCCAAGCTTCTGATGTTGCATGGTTTTCCTGAATACGGCGGTGCCTGGGAGGCGCTGGCCGAACGGCTGTCGGCGCGCTTTCACTGCATTGCCCCCGATCAGCGCGGCTTTGGGCAAAGCTGGGCACCTGACGACGTGTCGGCCTATGCGACATCGGAACTGGTGCGCGACATGGCGGCGCTGATCGGGGATGCGCCGCTGACGGTTCTGGGCCATGATTGGGGTGCCGCAGTGGCCTATGGGCTGGCGATGTTCCGGCCCGATCTGGTGGCGCGCCTGATCATCATGAACGGGGTGCATCCGGTGCCGTTCCAACGCGCCATGGCCAGCGGTGGCGCGCAAACGCAGGCGTCGCAGTACATCCATTATCTGCGCGCGGAGGGGTCAGAGGACAAGCTTGCCGAAGACAGCTATGCCAAGCTGATGGCGCTTTTTTCGGCCAATATGGATCTGGGGTGGCTCACCGACGATCTGCGCGTCGACTACTTGCGCGAATGGGCGCGGCCCGGCAGGCTCAAGACGATGATACACTGGTACCGCGCATCGCCCCTGCAGGTTGGCACACCCGGACAGCCAATCACTGACCTGCCAACATTCCCGCCAGAGAGATTGCAGGTACGTTGCCCGCATTTGTTGATCTGGGGCCGCGATGACACCGCCCTGTTGCCCGTGACCACAGAGGGGTTGGAGGATTTCGCCCGTGATCTTACACGGGTAGAGATCGAGGGCGCCGATCATTGGCTGCATCATCAAAAACCCGTTGAGGTGGCGGCGGCGATATTGGCGTGGATGCCCGACTAGGCTTCAAAAAAGTCACGAGGCCCCGGGTCAGGCCCGAGGTAAAAGAGCCTCACAGTTTGAGGCCACCAATAACCACATCATGCACCGCCCGGCCTTGCGCCGGGGCCTCACCGATCTGCCGCGTCGCCTCAGCTATGCCCCCAATCATCCGGATCGTCGTTGTTGTTCGGGCTAAGGCCGATAATGTCGCCCTGTGTTGAACAGCCCAGGCCAAGCACAGTGCGGTTGGCATAGGCAAAATACGCCGTAACCTGATTGATCTCCAGAATTTCACCGTCGTTCCAGCCAGCCAGGCGCAGCGCATCGACATCTCCTCTGGTCAGGGATTGCGGGGCCTTGGTGAGGTGTTCGGCATAGCGCATGGCTGCCTGTTCGCGCCCGTCCAGTGGCATCGCGGCGATATTGCGCGCCTCGATTGCGCCGCGCAGCGCATCCGCGCGCGGATCATCGCGCATCAGCCGTTTCATCCCGGCAAAGTGGTGCTCTACGCAATACGTACAGTCATTGAGTGACGACACCCAGACACCCAATGCTTCCAGAAACCACTTGGGGATCGTGTTGTCACGGTGATGCAGCACATATTTGTAGATCGCCATATGCCCTTCCATCGTATGCGGGCGCAGCGAATGCATCATCATGATGTTGTCGACGTTGTTGCCCGGACCGGTCACGCGCGTGTAAAGGTCGCGCAATTTGCCGGTGGCCGCGTCAAAGGGGATGGTCTTGATCCAGGGCATGGGCTGTCCTTTGGCCGTTTTGCCCACGCTGCGCGGGTTGCAGGAGGGTTGCAAGCGCTTCTTGAAATTCATGCAGTACAGTGTATATTCAAATACACACTATGGAGCGCATAATATGACCCGGATCTTGACCAACCACATCGCCACCATGACCGAAATGCGCGAGCCGCAAAAGGTGCTGGACCGCGCGGGCGGCAAACCTGTGGCGGTGATGAAAAATTCCCGCTGCGTAGGGTATTTTGTCCCTGCCGAGGCGACGTTGCAGGACAATCCACCGCGCTATGCGACGTTGGAGGAAGTGATGGAGAGCCTTGAGCGGACCCGCGAACAAGCCCAGCCTGTCCTGGACTACCTCAAAGACAAATGAACTATGTCCTTTTGAACACGGACATTGTCATGGCAATCCATGACAATGTCCTGAATCCCGGTGAGTTGCAGGGCATGGCGCTGGACAAGTCATTGGAAGGTGCCCTTGGACGGGTTGATAACAGGCTGGTCTATGGCATGGTGGAGGACGTCTTTGACCTTGCGGCGGCCTATGCGGTGGCAATTGCAACAGGTCATGTGTTCAACGACGAGAACAAGCGAACCTCATACCGCTGCATGCTTTCCTGTCTTGACCTCAATGGCGTTGCGATCACCCATGACACCACCGAAGCAGGCGACATCATCCGCGAGGTCGCACAGCGCAGGATGGATGAGGACGACCTTGCCGCATGGCTGCGCAAGAAGGCTGTGGATTAACCAACAAGCGTGATTGCGCGGCCCCGCCCTGCCTGTCAGAATGGCTCAAACCAAAAACGAGAGCAGCGCAATGACCGATCTTTTGTCCGGCCAGGAACCCACCGACTATGATGCCTCCTCCATCGAAGTGCTGGAGGGGCTGGAGCCTGTGCGCAAGCGCCCCGGCATGTATATCGGCGGCACCGATGAACGGGCTTTGCACCACCTGGTGGCCGAGGTGCTGGACAACTCGATGGACGAGGCGGTTGCGGGCCATGCCACCCGCATCGAAGTGGAACTGCATGAAGATTACGCCGTCACCGTGCGCGACAACGGGCGCGGCATCCCGATTGATCCGCACCCGAAGTTTCCCGATAAATCCGCGCTTGAGGTGATCTTGTGCACGCTTCATGCAGGCGGCAAGTTTTCGGGCAAGGCCTATCAGACCTCCGGGGGTCTGCACGGGGTTGGTGCGTCGGTGGTGAATGCGTTGTCGGATTCGATGGTGGTGCAAGTTGCGCGCAACAGGGAGCTGTTTGAACAGCGGTTTTCGCGCGGCATCCCGCTGGGTCCGGTGGAAAAGGTCGGCGCGGCCCCGAACCGGCGCGGCACCACCGTGACCTTTCACGCGGACCCAGAGATTTTTGGCGCCCATCGGTTCAAGCCTGCGCGGCTGTTCCACTCCATCCGTTCCAAGGCCTATCTGTTTTCCGGTGTGGAAATCCGTTGGAAATCGGCAATTTCAGATGGCGACACCCCGCAGGAGGCAACATTCCATTTCCCCGGCGGCCTGTCGGACTACCTGAGCGAAACGCTGGGCGGTGCCACGACATATGCGGATGCGGCGTTTGCGGGCACCGTCGACTTCCGTGGCAAGTTTGGCGAGGCAGGCAAGGTCGAATGGGCGATCAACTGGACCCCTGCGCGCGACGGATTCATCCAGTCCTATTGCAACACCGTGCCAACCCCCGAGGGCGGCACCCATGTCGCCGGGTTCTGGGCGGCAATCCTCAAGGGGATCAAGGCCTACGGCGAGTTGGCGGGCAACCGCAAGGCGGCCCAGATCACCCGCGAAGACCTGATGTCGGGGGCCTGTGCGCTGGTGTCCTGCTTTATTGCGGAGCCAGCCTTTGTGGGGCAGACCAAGGACCGGCTTTCCTCTGAAATCGCCCATAAGATGACCGAAGGGGCGGTGCGCGACCATTTTGACAACTGGCTGGCGGCGGATACCAAATCCGCCGGTGCCATCCTTGATTTTCTGGTGCTGCGCGCCGAAGAACGTCTGCGGCGGCGTCAGGAAAAGGAGACCGCGCGCAAATCGGCGACGAAAAAGCTGCGCCTGCCGGGAAAGTTGACGGATTGCACCTCCAAGACCCGCGAAGGCACCGAATTGTTCATCGTCGAGGGGGACAGCGCGGGCGGATCCGGCAAGGGCGCGCGCAACCGCAACACCCAGGCGCTGTTGCCGCTCAAGGGCAAGATCCTGAACGTGCTGGGGGCGGCATCCTCGAAACTGACCACAAATGCCGAGATTTCGGACCTTTGCGAGGCATTGGGCGTGGGCATGGGCACCAAGTTCAATCTCGATGATCTGCGCTATGAAAAGATCATCATCATGACGGATGCGGATGTGGATGGCGCGCATATTGCGGCACTGCTGATGACGTTCTTTTTCACCCAGATGCGGCCCCTGATCGACAACGGCCACCTCTATCTGGCCTGCCCGCCTTTGTACCGCCTGACCCAGGGCGCACGCCGGGTCTATGTGGCAGATGATGTAGAGAAAAACCGGCTGCTTGAGACGGGATTGGGCGGCAAGGGCAAGATTGATCTGCAACGCTTCAAGGGTCTGGGCGAGATGGATGCAAAAGACCTCAAGGAGACCACGATGGACCCGACAACCCGCAAGCTGATCCGGGTGACGGTGGACGAGGACATGCCGGGGGAAACCAGCGATCTCGTGGAGCGGTTGATGGGCAAGAAGCCGGAGCTGCGGTTCCAGTACATTCAGGAAAACGCCCGGTTTGTGGAGGAGTTGGATGTTTGAGGGAGGTTAGAGTAAATGGAAGACAGCACATATAAGTTCTTGCACAACGAATCCGCGACACATTACCGGCACCTGGAGGATCAGAGACAAAAAAGCATAACTCTCTTGTATGCATTTATGTTTTCAATCGTCGGTTTTCTGGGCTTCCTGTCAGAAGGGAATATTCTGGCAAATGTAATTAACAACTTAACTCTTTTCTTGCTTATTGCCCTCCTATTCTCGCTTTTTGGATTATTGACCTACACCAACGTGACTTCTTTGCAGGGTGCGATGAAAGGGCACGCTTCAGTTATGGCGGAATGCCAGCGACGCTTCGAAAGCGACGATGGCTCCGATTGGTTCTATTCAGCTTGGAAAAGAGGCCACCAAATACCCTACACGCCCTTGAGTATTCTGATGACCTGGATGAAGGGAGATTCAATCGCCCAGATTTCCAGACTCTCAATAGCTATTCCCGTATTCGTTTTCACTGCGCTACCCGCCGCATTCTATCTTGATTCTCAGAATGCGTTTTCAGTTTCAAATCCAGAAGGGTTGCTTCAACTGATTTGTTTTATTGGATCGTCTTTGATCTCAGTTCTTATTTTCTTCGATGTCATTAGAGCACAGGGTAGCACCGTTGCCTTTAATAAGGGTTAGATGTCAATCGTTTAGGAAAAAGATGATAAAGCTCCACCAGAATATTTGACTCTTTATGGTACCAACACCCAAAAGCGCGCCTCAATGCGCCCAAGGGCGCATAGCGCCTTCCCTTCCCCCCATGGGGAAAGGGATTTGGGGATGACGCTGTGCCACGGGGGGTGGCAGCAGGTGTTGTTTGACCCCTTTTGCGCGGCAATTGGTGGGATAAACCCCACCCTACTCCTGTATGGCTCGCAGATAGGCGACCAGATCGACAATCGGGCGGCTGGTCATGATGGGTTGGCCGGTTTCGGCCTTGAGCGCGGTGTCGTCACCTTCAAAGAACGGGCCGTAGACCGGCATGGGAGAGCCGTGGCTGACCAGCGGGTCACGGCCGTCGACGCGCGCCACCACGCGGGCGGTCGGGAACGCCCCATAGCGGGCCGTCAGGTCGCGCAAGGACGGGGGTTGCAGTAACAGAGCCGGGGCCATCGGACCCTTGCCACGCCCTTCCAGCCCATGACAGGTGGCGCAGTAATTGTCATAAAGCGCCGCCCCCGCCTCGGCGTCCTGCGCCTGGGCGGTGCCTTGCATTATGAACAGTGCGGCGAGGGTCACAAAAATCCGTTTCATGGGTATCTCCTGTGTTGGTTGCCTGATGTTAGCGGGTAAAAGTCGACGCCGACGTGATCCTGATCAATGTTGCGCCTTGGGCACCGGAGCACAGCGCCAGACCCATACGATGTGGCATGAAATCCGCGATCAGCCGGTTCATCGCTTGTAACATCGTGCCACCGGGTTAATCTGGGCCTCCAAACCGCAGCAAGGCAGGCCATGACCCCCCAAACCGCCCAGACCATCCTCGACAATAATTTTGCCCATTGGGTGCGCGCCCTCAAACCATCCGTGACCGAAATCACCGCAGACGGCGCCGTTCTGACGATCCCCATTACCGATGAAATCAACCGCGTGGGTGGCATTGTATCGGGGCAGGCCCTGGCGGCGTTGGCGGATACAGCGATGGTATTTGCCTGCTTTGGCTATCTCGATACGGTCGAGCCGGTGGGGACGGTGACGCTGGACACCCAATTCCTGCGGCCCGCAACCGGTGACGGCATACGCGCCGAAGCCGAGGTTACGCGGGCGGGAAAGTCGATGATTTTCACCCGATGCACCTTGATTGCGGAGCCGTCGGGCAAACCTGTGGCGCTGGCCACGGCAACATTTGCGCGGTAAAGGAGTGGTGATGTTTGCCCTGCACCACCCCGCGCCCGTCCGATAGCCGATGTTGCGTGCGCTCCTTGTCTTGTTGGTGCTGGCCGGGTGCGGGCGGCCATTGACCCAAAATGAACGGGCGTTTCTGGGCACCATCCATGGCGAAACGCTGAACATGGACCGGATGCGCCTGCATGACGGGGCACCGACCCGCGCGGTCACGTTCCGGCGCAAACCCAGGCCCCGCATAACCTGCCGCGAATTGATCCTGCCCCCTGCAACGGAGGCGGTCGTGACCAGCAAACCGGCAGCGGTGGCGGTCTATAATACGGTGCTGTTCGACAAGGATTGGTACATTGACGATTATCTGCCGGACTATCCCGACCGGGTCGGGTTGATTGCCGCGATGCTCTTTGCCCATGAGGCCACCCATGTCTGGCAATGGCAGAACCGCGTGATCACCGGGTATTCTCCGCTGCGCGCCGCCGCCGAACATGGCGGCGGGGCAGACCCCTATCTGTTCAAGGTGGACCCGACACAGCGGTTTCTCGACTTTGGATATGAGCAGCAAGGCTCAATCGTGGAGGAATTTGTCTGTTGTCGGGCATTGGCGCCGCAGGCACCACGCACCCAGCGGTTGCGCGCCTTGATCGCCCAGGTGATGCCGATTGCGCCCCTGCCGCAAAACCGCGCGCATGATGTGACGCTGCCCTGGGACGGGGTCGAGGTGGCGGGCATCTGCGGGTAGCACATGCGGCCCCGATCAGCTCAGGTTCCCTGCCCTTCGGCACCGCAGCTCCAAGGCCCGGACTGTGTTATTGCTGAATGCTTTCCATATAGACCAACAGCGCCGCCAGAACCCGTGGTGTCGGGGTCATGATGCCATCCACTTCGACAGGCACCAGGTCATCGGCCATGGCACCGCCAAACTGCGGCATTACCCGCGCCAGATGGGCCTGTTCGGGATCGCCGTAGATATAGGCCAGCGCCTCTGCTGTGGGAAATATGTCGCCGTTCTTGCGCGCCAGCAGGGTGATGTCGGTCGGGCGCTGGGTCAACCCGCCGGCCAGGGGGCCATCCCCCTGCCCGGAAAACCCGTGACAGGACGTGCAATTGGCGGCAAAAAACGCAGCGCCTTCGTCGGGCTCGGGCATCGACACCTGGGTACATCCGACAAGAGCGGCGGCCCCAATGGCGGCGCTGAGTGAAATTAGAGTGGCCTGCATGTTGCTCTTCCTTGCTGGGGTGTGCCCGTTAACCTTGCAAGCGATGTAACAGAAGGCCATGATCCAAATCAATGCGATGTCAACGAGGTAACCGATGGCCCAATACGCTCTGACTATGCTTCTGGCCGGGGTTGGCATCCCGTTGCTGGCGGCGATGAACGCCGGATTGGGGCGATTTGTCGGCTCCCCCGCGGCGGCGGCCACGGTGTTGTTCTCCGTGGCACTTGTCGCCTGCGCGATCATCGCCATGCTCACCGGCCCGCATTATTGGGCGCGGTTCCTGGCGGCCCCGAAGCATCTGTTTCTGGCGGGGCTTTTTGTGGCGTTCTATGTGCTGACCGTGACCTATATCGCGCCCACGTTCGGGGTCGGAAATGCGGTGTTCTTTGTGCTGTTGGGACAGCTGGTTTCCGCCGCTGCAATCGACCATTTCGGATTGTTCGGCGCGCAGGTTTCACCGCTTGGGCTGGCGCGGGCGGGTGGCATTGCGCTGATGGCTGCGGGGGTCTGGCTTACCCAGCAGGTGTAGCAAGGGCGGTGATCTGCGCCCAGGTGTCATCGCCCACTTCGACAGGATCGGCGGGGGATTTGTTTTGCCCCGGCATACGCGCGCCTGCGTCCTGAGCCGCCGCATCGGAAAGCGCCGAGAGGCGGCTGACAAAGTCGGGCGAGGCGGACGGGTCGATGATGATGTAATACTGGCCCAGATCGTGCGGCGGTCCTTCGGGGGCCTTGAGCGGTTTGACGTCTTTAGACAACATCCCGCCAGTCATCCCGGCGGCCAGAATTTCAGCCATCAGCCCAAAGCCCCAGCCCTTGTAGCCGCCCATCGACACCAGCGACCCCTGCAGGGCAGCGCCGGGGTCCGTTGTCGGATCGCCATCGGCATCCACCGCCCAGCCTTCGGGAATGGTTTCACCTGCTGCCTTGGCCATGGTAATCTTGCCCAGTGCCACGGTGGTCGTGGATTGATCAAACTGCAAGGCAATGCCACCAACCCCGTCAGGCACGGAGAACGCAATGGGGTTGGTGCCGATCACGCGGGTCTTGCCGCCCGGCGCGGCAACGATGGGGGACGCATTGGTAAAGCCGACGCCGATCAGGCCGGCGCGGGCAATCTGTTCGGTGAAATACCCCAGCGACGTGCAGGTATGGGCGTGCCCCACGGCCAGTGTCGCAATGCCCGATTGGCGGGCAGCATCAAGAGCGACGGTCAGGCCATAGGCAAAGGCCGGTTGCGCAAAGCCATACCCCGCATCGACATGCACCACCGCCGGGCGAGGTGTGCTGACAACGGGGACAGCGTCCCCCTTGACGCGCCCGGATTTCAATTGCAGGCAATAGCTTTCGACGTAATAGAGGCCGCAAATCCGGTTGCCGACCGATTCCGCAGCGGCAACGGCACGGGCGACTTCGGCCGCAGGAAAGGCATCCGCCCCATGGGCAAGCAATGCGTCCTGGGTAGTTGTCTCAATCTGTTTTAGCGAAACCTGAACCATTCATATGCCTTTCTCTATCTTCCCAAAGCCTTGGGACCGACGCTTACTGTGGTCAGAGCAAGGGCATCCCGTCAAGCAATCATTAACCGGGCGGGGCCTCAAGCGGGGACGATCTGCCCTGTCTCAAGTCTGATTTGCCGGTCCATGCGGGCGGCAAGGTCAAGATTATGGGTCGCGATCAAAGCCGACAGCCCGGTGTCGCGGACCAGATCCAGAAGGGCCGCAAAGACCTGATCCGAGGTGCCAGGATCAAGATTGCCTGTCGGTTCATCAGCCAGCAGCACGCGCGGCTGATTGGCGAGTGCACGGCAAAAGGCAACGCGCTGTTGTTCGCCCCCCGACAGCGCCGCCGGACGGTGATCGGACCGTTCCGCGATGCCGACCTTGTCCAGCAGGGCGATCGCGTGATTCTGTGCCAGTGCGCGCGGGATATTGTTGGCCAGCTGCGGCAGCACAATGTTTTCCAGCGCCGTAAATTCCGGCAGCAGGTGGTGAAACTGATAGATGAACCCCACTTCGCCCCGCCGGGTAGCGGTCCGGCGGCGGTCTGATTGACCCGTCATGTCAACACCGCCGATATGCACCTGACCGGCATCCGGCGTATCAAGCAGCCCCGCAATGTGCAAAAGCGTCGATTTGCCCGCGCCCGACGGGGCGACAAGGGCAACAACCTCACCCCCCTTCAGGGTCAGATCAATGCCGCGCAAGACTGTCACTTCGTTGACCGCCCCCAGATTATAGGCCTTGGTAATGCCCCGCAGTTCCAGTGCCACATCATTCATAACGCAGCGCCTCGACCGGGTTCATCCGCGCGGCGCGGCGGGCGGGAAAAATGGTGACAATGAACGAAAGCCCCAACGACAGCGCAACCGCAGACAGCACATCCGCCAGTTGCAGCTTTGCAGGCAGGAAATAGATGCCCCGGATCGACGCGTCCCAGGCATCGCCGCCCGACAGGTAATTCACAACGCCAAATATCTGATCCACATAGATCGCAAAGAGACAGCCCAGCAGCACGCCCAACGCGGTACCGATGATCCCCGTGAAGGCGCCGCAAATGAAAAAGATGCGCAGCACCGACCCCTCGCTCAGCCCCATCGTGCGCAGGATGCCGATGTCCCGCCCCTTGTTCTTGACCAGCATGATAAGGCCCGACACGATGTTCATCGCGGCAATCAGGACCAGCACCGACAAGATCACGAACATCACCCGGTCTTCGATGTCCAGCGCGCTCAGGAAGGCTCCGGAGGCGTCGCGCCAGGTCCATATCTGCGTGTTGTCACCTGCGGCCCGAAGCAGCGCATTTGCCATTTGGTTCACTGCTTCAGGATCTTCAACCATCACTTCAAGTTCGTCCGCCAAGCCTTCACGGTTAAAGAATTTTTGGGCATCTGATATAGGAAGGTAGGCGCGAGTCCGGTCAATGTCATAACGCCCGGCAGCAAAAATATAGACCACCTCATAGGCATTGACGCGCGGGCTGGTGCCAAAGGCGGTCTTGACCCCATTGGGCGAGATCAGTTTGATCCGGTCGCCGATCCCGACCCCCAGTGTGCGCGCCACCCCGATGCCCAGCGCAATGCCTTGATCGAACCGGTCGATGTCGCCGATGGCCTGATCTGAATGGGCAATGCGCGGGATGGTCTTGAGGTCATCGGGGGCGATACCAAACACTTCGACACCGGCGTTGGACTGCCCGTTGTTGGCCATCACCTGCTGGCGCACAAGCGGGGCCACCCGCGTCACACCCGGCACGGCGGCAACCCGTGCAGCAAGCCCCTCGTAGTCCGGGATGGTGCGGTCAATCTGTCCATTGGCGGCAACATCGCCAAACTTGTAGACGGTCACATGGGCGTTCGCCCCAAGGATCGTATCGACAAACTCGGCCCTGAACCCGGACCGCACCGACAGCGTCGCAATCAAGGCAAACACCGCCAGCGTGATGCCCAGCAAGCTGATCCAGGTCATCACGCTGACCCCGCCTTCGGCGCGGCGCGCGCGCAGATACCGCCAGGCAATCATCCATTCAAAGGGCGCAAAGGGGGATGTGCGGTTGGATGTGGCCATCATCTTGGCTCCGGTTCGGTCGCGCGCAACGTGGTCTGTTGGGCCGGGATGGTCAAGCAGGGTTTCCGGCGGACCGGCGTCGAAACGGCAGCCGCAACATGTGCAACACAAACCCGATCACGCCGCCACCCACCACAAAGCCAAGCGCGGCAAAAATCCCGCCCGCCATGTTCAGCGGAACCGCAGGTTGATAGACGTCCCAGGCGGCCTGGACAATCTGCGGGTCGGTACGCCGGGGAAGGTGATAGGCACGCATGAACGGTCCCTGCCCTTGCAACACTGCCAGATCGGATTGCAGTCTTGTGTGGCGGGCAATGGTCTGTGTCATGTCGACGCGGCGACGGTCCAGAAACGCCGTCCCGGTCAACTGGGCCAGTGCCGCCTCCCGGTCCAGACCAAC
This sequence comes from uncultured Sulfitobacter sp., assembly GCA_963976125.1. Lineage (GTDB taxonomy): Bacteria > Pseudomonadota > Alphaproteobacteria > Rhodobacterales > Rhodobacteraceae > Sulfitobacter. The sequence continues at coordinate 13,894 of CAXBKL010000023.1, forward strand.
GGCCTGTGCCGAGGCATCAAAATCAGCCACCACCCCTGACAGCGCATCAACCGCGCCGCCCAGACGCTGCATGTATTGCTGTGAAAATTCTGGAAATTGCGAGGTTGCGGCCGCCCCCGCCAGCCCCCCTGCCAAAGTCAGTGTTCGCAAGATCATTGAAATACCGCCTCTACCCGCACCTGATCCCTTTTTGCCATGTCGGATCGGCTTGGGCAAATGTCATGGGCCGGATCCCCCCCAAAAGACCCGGCTGGCACCGTCTGCGCCCCGACCGGGGCAGCCCGGCAGGCCAGAGCGGCGGCAAGGATCAACCGGAGGTGTGTCTGTGGCCCGATGAACGAGGGTCAGGCAATCCCGTCGTAAATCTGGGCCAGACGCGCAACGGCGGCTTCGGGGGGCATCTCTTCGCTTTCGCCGGTGCGGCGGCAGGTCAGTTCGACAACCCCGTTCTTCAATCCGCGCGGCCCAACCGTAATGCGCCAGGGCAGACCGATCAGGTCCATAGTGGCAAACTTGCCGCCCGCGCGTTCCTTGCGATCGTCATAAAGCGGGTCCAGCCCAAGGGCCGTCAGGGACGCATAAAGCGCGTCACAGGCAGCGTCGGCCTCGGCGTCCCCCTGCTTGAGGTTGACGATACCGGCATGAAACGGCGTGACCCCTTCGGGCCAGATGATCCCGTTGTCATCATGGCTGGCCTCGATGATCGCGCCCAACAGGCGGCTGACGCCAATCCCGTGGCTGCCCATGTGCACGGGCATCGGTTTGCCATCGGCACCCTGAACGGTGGCCCCCAAGGCCTCGGAATACTTGGTACCGAAATAGAAAATCTGTCCCACTTCGATGCCGCGCGCGGTGCGGCGGCGGTCTTCGGGAATGGCGTTGAACAGGGCCTCGTCATGGGTTTCGTCGGTGCGCGCATACCTGGAGGTGAATTCCTCCATGATGTCCGCACATGCTGTATGGCTGTCATAGTCGATCTCACGGTCCCCGAAGCGCAGATCGGTGACGGCGCTGTCATAAAACACTTCCGATTCACCCGTTTCCGCCAGAACCAGAAATTCATGCGTGTTGTCGCCGCCCATCGCGCCACTGTCGGCACGCATCGGGATCGCCTGAAGCCCCATCCGCTCATAGGTGCGCAGATAGCTGACCAGGTGGCGGTTGTAGCTGTGCAGCGCGTCCTCTTTGGTCAGGTCAAAGTTGTAGCCGTCCTTCATCAGGAACTCGCGCCCCCGCATCACGCCGAAACGCGGGCGGATCTCATCGCGGAATTTCCACTGGATCTGATACATGGTCAGTGGCAGGTCTTTGTAACTGCTCACATGCGCCCGGAAAATATCGGTGATCAACTCTTCCGCCGTGGGTGTGAACAACATTTCGCGCCCGCCCCGGTCCTTGATCCTGAGCATCTCCTCGCCGAACGCGTCATACCGCCCGCTTTCATGCCAAAGATCCGCAGACTGAATTGTCGGCATCAGCATCGCCAGATGGCCGGCGCGCGCCTGTTCCTCGTGCACGATGTTTTCCAGTTTGCGCAGCACTTTGAAGCCCAGCGGCAACCATGAATATATCCCCGCACTGGATTGCTTAATCATGCCCGCACGCAGCATCAGCCGATGGCTGACAATCTGCGCCTCACTGGGGTTTTCCTTCAGCACAGGCAGAAAATAACGGCTCAGACGCATGGCGGCGCTCCTTGGGGCTCAATAGGTGTTGCGCGTTGCCTAATTCAAACCCACGCGCGATACAATGATCTCTCTATTTGGCCGCAAATACTTTGGTGGTACGGGGGCCAGCCCGCCCGATCAGGTCGCCGCACGTTTTGCCAGCGCAAGGGCCACCCTGGTCGCCAGCGCCATATCCTGCACCGAAATCCATTCCAAAGGTCCGTGAATTTCCTGCATGCCGGTAAAGATATTGGGACAGGGCACGCCCATTTCGGTCAGCCGCGACCCGTCAGTGCCTCCCCTGATCGGGACCGACACCGGGGTCAGCCCCACATCCGCCACGGCCGCGCGGACCAGTTCCACCGGGGTCATGTCCTTTTCCAGCCAATACCGCATGTTCCGGTACTGCGGCGTGATCTCGCAGCTGATCTGGGCGCGCGGTTCGGCCGCTGCGACCACGTCGCAGACCTGCCTGAGCAGATCGCCCTTGGCCGCCAGCCCGTCCAGTTCAAAGTCGCGGATAATAAACGTCATCTCGGCCTGGGTTGATCCGCCCGCGATGCCCAACACATGAATAAACCCATCCTCCCCATCGGTGGTTTCCGGCGTCATGGTGGCCTGGGGCAACATCATCACGATCCGGGATACCAGATGCAGGGCGTTGACCATCTTGCCTTTGGCAAAGCCGGGATGCGCCGACACCCCGGTGACCTTGACCACCGCGCCATCTGCGGAAAAGGTCTCAAATTCGATCTCGCCCGGTTTGCCGCCATCAAAGGTATAGGCAAAATCCGCGCCCAGATCGGCAGGCAGACGGGCATCCACCCCGCGCCCGATTTCCTCGTCCGGGGTAAAGGCAAGCCTGATGGCGGGGCGCGCGATGCCGAGGTTGTTCAACAGGTGTCGCGCGGCGGTCATGGCGATGGCGACCCCCGCCTTGTCGTCCCCGCCCAGAAGCGTGGTGCCGCTGGCCGTGATGATGTCCTCGCCCTGCTTTTCGCCCAGATAGGGCGCGTTTTCCGGTGAAAGTTTCAGCTCTGGCGCATCGGCAAAGGTAATGTCGCCGCCGTTGTAGCCCCGGTGCACAACCGGTTTGACGCCTGTTGCGTTGAATTGCGGCGCGGTGTCGACATGGGCAAGCCAGCCCATTGTCGGGCCGGCTGCGGTGCCGGGTATGGTGGCCAGAACCACACCGTAATCGGTCAATTGTACATCCGCCGCCCCCATCTGCTGCAATTCCGAAACCAGCAGCCGCGACATCTCAAGCTGGATGTCGCTGCTGGGCGACGTGGGCGAGGTCGCATCGCTTTGGCTGTCAATTGCCGCATATCGCAGCAACCGTTCTTCGAGTTCGGCATCAAATTCGGTGCGCATGAAGGCTCTCCCTTGTTTGCCCGGAGTGAGGCCGCGAATTGCGCGTCAAGTCAAGGCACCGACAACACCCTCCTGCCCCGCAGAAGTCTTTCTCTTGTGTCGGGGCACAATCAATTTCACTGCCAAACCTTGAAACCTGCCACCGGGTGCGCAATGTGGAAGGGAGCGCAACCCGGAGAACACAATGGCCCTGCCGACCCGCGATCAATTCAAATACTGGGGCATTGCAGCCGTGGCGCTGCTGGGGCTGCTGTGGGTCATCGGGGATGTGTTGCTGCCCTTTATCCTGGGGGGCGCAATTGCCTATTTCCTCGACCCGGTTGCCGACCGCATGGAAAAAATGGGCATGAGCCGCGCCGTGGCAACCGCGGTCATCACCGTCTTTGCGGTCATGATTTTTGTCATCATGGCACTGCTGGTCATACCGACCCTGGTCAACCAGTCAATCAGCCTGTTTGAAACTGCGCCGCAACTGACCCGCGACCTGACCAATTTCCTCACCGAGCGCTTTCCGGCGCTGCTCGATGAAAACTCGACCCTGCGCACGTCGATCACCTCAATCGGGGCAACCGTTCAGGAACGTGGCGGACAACTGTTGGAAACTGCGGTGGCCTCCTTTGCCTCGATCGTCAATCTTATCATCCTGTTTGTCATCGTGCCGGTGGTGGCGGTGTATCTGTTGCTGGATTGGGACCGGATGATCCATGCCATTGACGGTCTGTTGCCGCGCGATCATGCCCCCACTATCCGCAAGCTGGCCAAAGAGATCGACACGACGCTGGCGTCCTTTGTGCGCGGGATGGGGACGGTTTGTCTCATTCTGGGTACCTATTACGCCATCGCCCTGATGTTGGTTGGGTTGCAATTCGGGCTGGTGGTCGGGTTCATCGCCGGGCTGGTTACCTTTATTCCCTACCTCGGTGCCCTTCTGGGTGGTGCGCTGGCCATTGGTCTGGCGCTGTTTCAGTTTTGGGGCGACTGGCTGTCCATTGGGCTTGTTGCGGGAATCTTTGGTCTGGGACAGGTCATGGAAGGCAATGTGTTGACCCCGAAACTGGTGGGCAGTTCGGTCGGGCTGCATCCGGTATGGCTGATCCTGTCGTTGTCTGTTTTTGGGATGTTGTTCGGTTTTGTGGGCATGCTGGTTGCTGTGCCGCTGGCCGCAGCCATTGGCGTCCTGACCCGCTTCGGGGTCGAACAATACCGCAACAGCCTATTGTACAAGGGGACCGGACAGCACGTCGATGACGGCCCCCGCGAGGATTGAATGGCCCAGCAACTTGGTCTGAACCTGCCCGGCCGCACCGCGCGCGGGCGCGATGATTTCTTTGTTTCCCCCAGCAACCGGATGGCGCTGGCCCTGATCGAGGGCTGGCGGAACTGGGCAAGCGGCAAGCTGGTCCTGACCGGGCCGGATGGCGCGGGCAAGACGCATCTGGCGCATGTCTGGGCCGAATTGTCCGGGGCCCGGATCGTGGCCGCCGCATCCCTTGGTTTAATGGACGTGCCATCCCTTGCCACCGCCCCGGTGGCCGTGGAGGACGTGCCGGACATTGCCGGGGACATCACTGCGCAAACTGCGCTCTTTCACCTGCATAATCTGCTGCTGGCCGAGGGCCATGCGTTGTTGCTGACCGGTGCGGGCGCGGCCGCACAGTGGCCAATGACCCTGCCCGATCTCAAGAGCCGCATTCAGGGCACAACTTCCATCGCGCTTGAGCCGCCCGATGACGCCTTGTTGTCGGCGGTGCTGGTGAAGTTGCTGGCGGACCGGCAACTGACCCCCAAACCCGATCTGATCCCCTATCTGCTCAGCCGGATGGATAGATCATTTTCGGCCGCAATGAACGTCATTGACCAACTGGACGCCGCAAGCATCGCGCTCAAACGTCCGGTAACGCGGCATCTTGCGGCGCAGGTGCTGGACAAGCCCCAACCCGACACGTGATACTGCACCAAACAACTTCGTTGCGTTACGCAGCCGACAAGAAACGAGCCAAACCCCTTCATGCCCCAAGCTGATTTCCTCAAAGCGCCTTTCGAACCCGCAATCTCCTTGCCGGATCTGGATACCTCCGGGCCGGGGCGCTTTTTCAACCGGGAACTCAGTTGGCTGGGGTTCAACTGGCGGGTGCTGGAAGAAGCGGAGAATCCCCGTGTGCCTTTGCTGGAACGGCTCCGGTTTCTGTCGATTTCGGCAAACAATCTGGATGAATTCTATACTGTGCGCGTGGCTGGCCTGCGTGAATTGGCGCAGGCAGGCAACAACACGCCGGCGGCGGACGGGTTGACCCCGGCCGAGCAGCTTGTCCTGATAAACCAGGATGCGCGCCGCCTGATGACGACCCAGCAACGGGTGCTGGTCGATCTGATGACGGAAATGGACAGCCAGAACATCATGCTGGAACGCGCCGAAGACCTGACGGCTGATGATCTGACCTATCTCGAAGAGGTCTTTCTCAACCAGGTGTTTGCGGTTTTGTCACCGTTGGCGGTGGATCCTGCGCATCCTTTTCCGTTCATCCCCAACACCGGCTACGTCCTGGCCCTGCAATTGGAACGAGGGCAAGACAAGCGACCCTTGCAGGCGCTGTTGCCGATTCCGGCCAAGATCGACCGGTTTGTCGCCCTGCCCGCCCCCGAAGGAACCCTGCGGTATCTGCCGCTCGAAGACCTGTTGGTGATCCATATTCCCAGCCTGTTTCCGGGCTACAGGCTCAAATCCCATTTTGAATTCCGCGTCCTGCGCGACAGCGACATCGAAGTGGAGGACGAAGCCGAAGATCTGGTGCGCGAATTTGAAGTGGCCCTCAAGCGTCGTCGCCGGGGCGAGGTTGTGCGCCTGACCCATTCCGCAGGCGCGCCGGAAAAACTCAAATCCCTGATTATGAGTGAACTGGACGTGCACGAACGCGATGTGATCGAAATCGACGGCATGATCGGCGTCGATGACCTGAGCGAATTGGTCACTGACGCGCGGCCCGATCTACTGTGGCCGCAATTCACACCGCGCGTGCCCGAGCGCGTCTCTGACCACGATGGCGACATGTTTGAGGCGATCCGCCAAAAGGACATGCTTCTGCACCATCCTTATGAAACCTTTGACATGGTGGTCCGCTTCCTGACCCAGGCGGCGCGTGACCCCAATGTGGTGGCGATCAAGCAGACCCTGTACCGGACCTCCCGCGATAGCCCGATTGTGGAGGCGCTCTGTGAGGCAGCGGAAGATGGCAAATCCGTCACCGCGCTGGTGGAGTTGAAGGCGCGGTTTGACGAGGCGGCCAACATTCGACAGTCGCGCCGGTTGGAACGTGCCGGCGCCCATGTGGTCTATGGGTTCCTGGACCTCAAGACGCACGCCAAAATTTCGACGGTGGTGCGGCGCGAGGGCACCCAGCTTGTGACCTATACACATTACGGTACCGGCAATTACCACCCCATCACCGCGCGGGTTTACACGGACCTGTCCCTGTTCACCTGCGATCAGAAACTGGGCCGGGATGCGACCAAGGTGTTCAACTATCTGTCGGGCTATGCGCCGCCGCACCATCTGGACAATCTGGCCATTTCCCCCACGACCCTGAAATCCAGCCTGATCGCCATGATAAAGGCCGAAGCGGACCATGCCGCCGCCGGAAAACCCGCCGAAATCTGGGCCAAGATGAATTCGCTTATCGATTCAGAAGTGATCGACGCGCTGTATGCAGCCAGCCAGGCCGGGGTGAGAATAAGTCTGGTGGTGCGCGGGATTTGCGGGCTACGGCCCGGCGTCAAAGGATTGAGCGACAACATCCGGGTGAAGTCCATCGTGGGCCGGTTCTTGGAGCATTCCCGCATCGTGTGCTTTGGCAACGGCTATGGATTGCCACACCGGAAGGCGCGGGTGTTTATCTCATCGGCTGACTGGATGGGGCGCAACCTCAACCGCCGTGTCGAAACGCTGGTGGAGATCGAAAACGCCACCGTCAAGGCGCAGATCACAAGCCAGATCATGGCCGCGAACCTTGCCGATGTGGCGCAGACCTGGGTGATGGCGCCCGACGGAAAATTCACCCGCCCTCCGATCCCCGAAGGCCAGTTCGCCTTCAACACGCATCGTTTTTTCATGGAAAACCCCTCGCTGTCGGGCCGGGGGTCCGCCGGGGCGTCCGATGTGCCGAAATTGACCCATACCGAGGACTAGACAACCTGGAACAGGAAAACCTGGCGCATAGGCCATCGCGTCCCGTGCTGAAATCCCTGATTTCAGGCCGGGGCAAGAGGTTCAGGTTTTTCCGAAAGTGCCAAGGGGCCTGTTGACCTGACTGGCACGCTGACCCATTTTGCGGCAGACGGCGCAGCTATCGGAGACCTCATGGCAAATCAGGCGATAGAACACCGCAGCCAACCGGTCCCTGAAACCGGCGTTGCCGAGCTGGGTCTTTTTGGCAAGCCGTTGTTCGAAGACCCCCGCGCGCGGGCATTGGCGCGGGTTGGGGTGGTGGACGTGGGGTCAAACTCTGTCCGGTTGGTGGTGTTTGACGGTGCCGCCCGGTCACCGGCGTATTTTTATAACGAAAAGATCATGTGTGCGCTGGGGGCGGGCATGGCGGAAACCGGGCATCTGTCGCCGCAGGGGCGGCGGCGCGCGTTGTCGGCCATGCGCAGGTTCAAGAAACTGGCAGATGGCATGGGGCTGACCGAACTGACAGTGGTGGCCACCGCGGCGGTACGGGACGCCAGTGATGGGCGGGATTTCTGTGACGAGGTGCGCCGCGACACCGGATTGCGCATCTGGGTCATCGACGGCAAAGAGGAGGCCCGGCTTTCCGCGCAGGGCGTGTTGCTGGGATGGCCCGGTGCCTATGGGCTGGTCTGTGACATTGGCGGGTCTTCGATGGAGTTGGCCGAAATATCGGGGGGCCGTGTCGGACGGCGCGTGACCTCCCAACTGGGGCCATTGAAGCTCCGCGATCTCAAGGGAGGTCGCAAGGGGCGGGACGCCCATATAAAAGAGGTCATGCAAGGGCTGAACACCCGCATGGGTCTGCAACGCGACCGGTTGTTTCTGGTAGGCGGTTCGTGGCGCGCCATTGCCCGGATCGACATGTTCCGGCGCGGCTATCCATTGCATGTGCTGCACGAATACCGAATGACGCCGCGCGACGTGCGCGCCACGGTGAAATTCATCAGGAACGCCGATCTTGATGCCCTGCGCGCGACCTGCGGCGTATCCTCGACCCGCATGGCGCTGGTGCCCTATGCCGCCGAAGTGCTGAGCCGTCTGGTCAAATCGTTCCGGCCCAAGGACATCGCTTTGTCCAGCTACGGCATCCGCGAAGGCATGCTTTACGAGCAAATGCCACAACGCCTGCGCGACCGTGACCCCCTGATCGAAGCCTGCCGGTTTGCCGAAGCCAAGGACGCCCGCATGCCGGGGTTCGGCAAGACGCTGAACAATTTCATCCTGCCCCTGTACAAATCCGCGCCCGGTCCGCGCAAACGGCTGATAAAGGCCGCCTGCCTGCTGCATGATGTCAGCTGGCGCGCCCATCCCGATTACCGCGCCGAAGTCTGCTTTGACAACGCCACCCGTGCCAATCTGGGCGGATTGAAACACTCGGAACGGATCTTTCTGGGCCTTGCTCTGCTGCACCGGTATTCCAACAAACGCGAGAACACGCGGTTTGCGGATCTTTATCAGATGATTGGCGAAAAAGACCGTTCGGATGCGGAGATCCTCGGCAAGGCGATGCGTTTTGGCGCGATGTTATGGGTCAACAGCGATACCGATCACTGCGAGTTGCGCTGGTTTCCCCAAAAGAAACTGTTGCAGTTTCGCATGACCTCCGGCGTGCAGCCGCTGATGGGCGAGGTTGCCGAAGCACGGCTGGCATCACTGGCCGGGTCCCTGGGCGCGGCGGTCGAGGTCAAGATCATCAAGCCGCGCACCGCGCCCTAGCGCCGGGTCGCCCGGAGACGACCCGGCGCCCGGTTATCCGCGCGCCTCGCGGATCAGCTTGAGAATATCTTCGGCCGCCGCCGGAATATTCGTGCCGGGGCCAAAAATCGCCTTCACCCCTGCATCGTAAAGGAACTGATAATCCTGCTGCGGAATGACGCCGCCGCAGATCACCAGAATATCCTCTGCACCCGCGTCCTTGAGCGCCTGCACAAGCTGTGGTGCCAGGGTCTTGTGACCTGCCGCCTGGGAGGAAATACCGATCACATGCACATCGTTGTCCACGGCGTCCTGGGCCGCTTCGGCGGGTGTCTGGAACAAGGGGCCGACATCCACGTCAAACCCGATGTCAGCAAATGCCGTGGCAATGACCTTGGCACCGCGATCATGCCCGTCCTGGCCCATCTTGACCACCAGCATCCGCGGCCTGCGCCCTTCCTCTTCGGCAAAATCCTCCACCGATTTCTGGATCGCGGCAAAGCCCGCATCGCCCTCATAGGCCGCGCCATAGACCCCTGCGAGGGTTTTGACCTCGGCGCGGTGACGGCCGAATTGTTTTTCCATGGCCATACTAATCTCTCCTACGGTGGCGCGCGCGCGGGCAGCCTCAACCGCCCCTTCCAACAGATTTCCGCCTTCGACGGTCCGGCGGGACAGCTCTTCCAGCGCGGCGGTGCAGGCGCCGTCATCGCGGTTGCTGCGGATCTGCTCCAGCCGCGCGATCTGACTTTCGCGGACAGCGACATTGTCCACGTCCAGAATGTCGATGGGGTCTTCGCTGTCGCGGCGGTATTTGTTGACGCCCACGATCACTTCGGTGCCCCGGTCAATCAGTGCCTGGCGGGTCGCGGCGGCCTCTTCGATGCGCAGCTTGGGCATGCCAGAGGCCACCGCCTTGGTCATGCCGCCCAATTCTTCAACCTCCTCGATCAGTTTCCAGGCTTGCTCGGCCAGATCATGGGTCAGCTTTTCCACATAGTAGCTGCCTGCCAGGGGATCGACGACATTGGTGACGCCGGTTTCTTCCTGCAAAATCAACTGAGTATTGCGCGCAATTCGGGCGGAATTCTCGGTCGGCAGCGCAATTGCCTCATCCAGCGCGTTGGTGTGCAGCGATTGCGTCCCGCCCAGCACCGCCGACATCGCCTCATAGGCGGTGCGAATGACGTTGTTGTAGGGATCCTGTTCCTGCAAGGACACGCCGGAGGTCTGGCAATGGGTCCGCAACATGGAGGATTTCGGGTTCTTGGGCTCAAATTCCGACATGATGCGATGCCAGAGCAGGCGGGCGGCGCGCAGCTTGGCCGCCTCCATGAAAAAGTTCATGCCGATGGCAAAGAAGAAAGACAATCGCCCGGCAAACTTGTCCACGTCCATGCCCCGCTCAATCGCGGCGCGGACATATTCCCGACCGTCCGCCAGGGTAAAGGCAAGTTCCTGCACCAGGTTCGCGCCGGCCTCCTGCATGTGATAGCCGGAGATCGAGATGGAATTGAATTTCGGCATCTCGTTTGACGTGTATTCGATGATGTCCGCAATGATCCGCATCGAGGGTTCGGGCGGATAGATATAGGTGTTGCGGACCATGAATTCCTTGAGAATATCATTCTGAATGGTGCCCGACAGCACCGCGCGGTCGTGACCCTGTTCCTCGCCTGCGACAATGAAACTGGCGAGGATCGGAATGACCGCGCCGTTCATCGTCATCGACACCGACACCTTGTCCAGGGGAATGCCGTCAAAGAGGATCTTCATGTCCTCGACGGAATCAATTGCCACACCTGCCTTGCCCACATCCCCTTCGACGCGGGGATGGTCGCTGTCGTAGCCGCGGTGGGTCGCCAGATCGAAGGCGACCGAAACGCCCTGCTGACCCGCCGCGAGGTTGCGGCGGTAAAAGGCGTTGGATTCCTCCGCCGTGGAAAACCCTGCGTATTGGCGGATAGTCCAGGGGCGGCCGGCATACATCGTCGCCTTGACGCCGCGTGTATAGGGGGCTTCTCCGGGGATGGAGCCAAGATGGTCCACACCGTCCATGTCCTGCGCCGTATAGAGCGGCTGGACCTCGATCCCTTCCAGCGTATTCCAGGTCAGGTCTTCGACGGGGCGGCCGCGCAGTTCCTTTTCGGCGATGCTACGCCAGGTGTCCTTGTCCGATGGCATTGTCTTGTCCTTTTGTCAGTTGTCCCGCCGGCAGGTCTTGTGCTGCTCTTGAACGGGAAGGGTTCCGTGTCAGATGGGCGAGACCCTCCGCACCGGCGGCAAGCCAGTGCAGATCGTCCGCATATTGTTCGCTCAGGGTTGCGCATTGGGGTGCGTCAAAGGGCTGCCAGCGGCCTGTGCCGTCAGGCAGCAAGGCCGGGTCCGCCCCCTCGCGGCGCAGCACGGCGCGCAGGTCGGTCAGGGATGCCGACCGATTCAGCCAGCGCGCAGCCCTGTCGCCAGGGGCGGCCGTTGGCAGCGCGGCCCGCAGCAGGGCATCGGGGTGTCCGGCGGCTTCCTCGAACGGCAGGACGAGAATTTCGGCTTCTGGTGCCGCGCAGGCCAGATCGGTTATCACATCGCGCCATCCGCGCGGGTGCGCGGCGATGGCCGCGCATTTGCGGGCCGTGGGCACCGGATGTCCCCGCGCCACGATCAGTGCCGCACAGGACGCCCACCACTGGTCCTGGGCGCGGATGGTAATCACGATGCGGGTGACCTGCCCGTCCAACGCGGCCATGACACGGGCCATCCGTTCGCCAATCGCAGGATAAAGCGCGGCCCTGCGGAAATTCTGGGACGAGGTGCCGATCAGGTTTTCGTCGCTAATCAACAGATGCCGGTACCCCGCATCCTGCAACCGGGAGGTCATCATGCGGACCCGCCCTTCGGCCTTGCGGGCGGTGCGGTGCCGGCGGTCCACCGCAACAGTCCGGAACAGGCCCGGAAACACCGTCTTGCGGGTCCGTGCAGGCCCCCAAAAGGCAACGCCGCAAGGGTCAAGGCGGTCCCGCTGGCCGCGCATATAGTGTTGAAACGAGGTGGTGGCGGTGCGGTGTGCGCCCACGTGCAGTATGACATCCATCAGCGCGCGCCCCCAATGGCACAGCAAGGCCGCCCCGTTCGGCAGAAATGCGGGGATTGCCCCCGTCATGCGCGCAAACCTCTTGTCATTGGCTTAATGTTAAAATCGCACATAATGTGCATCGCTTTTTGCCGGAATACGCCTATATCTAGGCCAGAAGGAGACCCCATGAAGCGTCTGATCTCATTTGTTTTTGCTGGATTGATGGCCACAGCGGCTGCTGCGCAGTCCGCACAGGAAAGCGCCGATGATCCCCTGTTCATATCCGGCGTTACCTCGAATTTGAGTGAATTCCACTGGAAAAAACGCCCCGTCGTCGTCTTTGCCGACAGCGTGGACGACCCCAGATACATTGAACAGATCGAGTTGCTGGAAAAGCGCGCCGAGGAGCTGGTGGAACGCGATGTGGTTGTGTTGACCGACACCGACCCGGCGGCGCGCAGCGCGCTGCGGCTCAAAATGCGGCCGCGCGGGTTCATGTTGGTATTGGTGGGCAAGGACGGCAGGATCAAACTGCGCAAACCTTTCCCCTGGGACGTGCGCGAGATCACCCGCAGCATCGACAAAATGCCCCTGCGCCAGCGCGAGATACGAGAAGCCAAAGAGACCGAGACCGGGGAATGACCCCCAGGCGGTTTCCCTGTTCCCGGTAAAGGGACGGATTTGACGCGCGACTGCAACGGACGGGTCAATGCGCCCAAGCCGATCCCTGAAGCCGGCGCCGCACATGCGGCACCGCCCATGACAAAGGCCGATCCTGTCCACCCATCGGCGTGTTCAGACCTGAATATCGCGCGCGTGATGCTCATTCAAACTCGATGATCACATCATCCACCGCCAGGCTGTCACCGGCCTCTGCGTTGATCTTGGCCACCACACCCTTTTTCTCGGCGCGCAGGATGTTTTCCATCTTCATCGCCTCGATTGTGCACAGCGCCTGCCCCTCCTGAACCTCGTCGCCCACGGCCACGTCCAGCTTCACCACAAGACCCGGCATCGGGCAAAGCAGCATTTTCGACGTATCGGGAGCCACCTTTTCGGGCATCAGACGGGCCAGTTCGGCCTGACGTGGGGTGCGCACATGCACGCGCAGATCTGCCCCTCTGGTGCGAATGCGGAAGCCGCCCGAAATCTTGCCAACCTTCATCACCAGAGGCGCGTCGTTCACGGTCATTTCGGCCAGCTGATCGCCCGGCGTCCAGGCGCCCGACACCCGCAGGTCGCTGCCGTCGTCAAAGCGGACAGTGGCCCCGCTGTGGTCGGCCTCGATCACCACGTCATAGGAGTGTCCCTGCACGGCGACATTCCAATCGGTGCCCACCTTGCGTTCGTGGTTGTCCATGCGGCCCGATACCCGCGCCCGGCGGATTTCAGCAACCCGGTGCATCGCAGCGGTTGCAGCGGCAATGCGGCGCAGCGCGTCTTCGCCCAGCGTTACCCCCTCAAACCCATCGGGATATTGTTCTTCGATAAAGGCGGTCGTCATGGTGCCCTCGATAAAGATCGGGTGGTCCATCACCGCCGACAGGAACGGCAGGTTATGCCCGATGCCCTCGACCTCAAAGCTGTCCAATGCCACGCGCATCCGTTCAATCGCCTGGGCCCGTGTCGGCGCCCATGTACACAGCTTGGCAATCATCGGATCGTAATACATGCTGATCTCGCCACCCTCATAGACGCCGGTATCGTTGCGCACGGCCATGTCGCCGGCCGGTGCATCGTCCTGCCATTTGCCATTTTGCAACAGCGGTCCGGCCGCGATTTCCGCAGGCGGGCGGTAGCGGGTCAAACGGCCAATCGACGGCAGGAAGCCGCGATAGGGGTCTTCGGCATAGAGACGATTTTCGATCGACCATCCGGTCAGTTTCACGTCATCCTGGCTGATCGTCAGCTTTTCACCATTGGCGACGCGGATCATCTGTTCGACAAGGTCCACCCCGGTAATCAGCTCGGTCACGGGGTGTTCCACCTGAAGGCGCGTGTTCATCTCCAGGAAGTAGAAATTCTTGTCGCCATCGACAATGAATTCGACAGTACCGGCGCTGGTATAGCCCACCGCCTGGGCCAATGCGACAGCCTGCTCGCCCATCGCCTTGCGGGTTGCGTCATCCAGAAACGGGCTGGGTGCCTCTTCGACGACCTTCTGGTTGCGGCGCTGGATCGAACATTCACGCTCGCCCAGATAAATGCCGTTGCCATGGGCATCGCAGAGCACCTGAATTTCGATGTGGCGTGGCTGGGTGACAAATTTCTCGATGAAAATCCGGTCGTCGCCAAAGCTGTTGGCCGCCTCGTTCTTGGAGGACTGGAACCCCTCGCGGGCCTCTTCATCGTTCCAGGCAATCCGCATGCCCTTGCCGCCGCCGCCCGCCGAGGCCTTGAGCATCACCGGATAGCCGACATCATTGGAAATCTTGACCGCCTCGTCGGCGTCCTCGATCAGGCCCATGTAGCCGGGCACCGTGCTGACGCCCGCTTCCCGCGCAATCTTCTTGGAGGTGATCTTGTCCCCCATCTTTTCGATTGCCCCGACAGGGGGGCCGACAAAGGCCACGCCAACGGCATCCAGCGCCTCTGCAAATTTTGAGTTTTCGGACAGGAACCCGTAACCCGGATGCACCGCCTGTGCGCCGCTTTCCTTGATCGCGGCCATCACCTTGTCGATGACGATATAGGATTGATTGGCAGGAGGCGGGCCGATGTGCACCGCCTCATCCGCCATCTGCACATGCAGCGCCTGCGCGTCAGCGTCGGAATAGATCGCCACGGTGGTGATCCCCATCTTGCGGGCGGTCTTGATGACCCGGCAGGCGATTTCGCCACGGTTGGCGATCAGTATTTTATTGAACATGGGGTATCCTCTTGAGGGTTGGATAAACAGAGAAACCCCGCCGCAGCAGGGGCTGCGCGGGGCTGTGAGTTCGGGTCGGACGCGCCGCTGTGGGGCGCGCCTGAGACGTGAGGTCAGTTACATTTGTCGGGGTTGAGCTGACAGTAGGCGACATTGCCTGCCGCACCGATGGCGGCACCCCGTGCCAGACTGCCGCTGGTGATGGCGGCGGCACCTGCGCCGATCGCGGCCCCGCCAAGGGCCTGTTCCCCCAAAGTGTCACCGCAGGCCGCAAGGCCGCCGCAGACACATAAGGAGAGTGTGATTTTACCAATGGGCATATTTGCCTTCCTTCGCTGCTCTTGCGCGCAAGACCAACGCGGAACGGAGGGACATGTCCCGCGTTGGTGTCGCTTGTCTGTCCCTTGCCCCCCCGACTGCCAGACTTGGAAAAACGGGGCAGCATGGACGAAGCAGTGTCCAGCTGCCCCGGAGGGGAAGGGGTATGGTACGCAGCGGTCCGCACAGGGCAGCGCGACACCGTTGCAGCCCTGACGATGCCGAAGGATCGCCGCCCCGCCAAGCCGATAGTGCCCCCGGAGCGACCATCGGCCATGTGCCGCTGATTTTGCGCCAGTGCAGGCAACATCATGCCGACCCTTCGTCAAAGGCTTCGGGGAAGGCGGCGCGCGCGGCTCTTTCGTCAATCACCAGCATGGATTCATAATCGGCAGGATCGAAAGGATCGGTGGCGGGCAGGACTTCGCGGCCAAAAAGCCACGACAAACGTCCCGCATCCAGATTGCCGCGTTCAAAAGGCACATCGCCAAACTGTTCCCACAGGGCCTTCATGAAGGCCGCGTCCGCGCGTCTGTCGGGCGGGCGGCGGTCGGGCCTGCGTTCGCGCCGGGTGATCGGCGTGACCCCCTTGGGGTTGGGTCGACGGATGGTGAATTGAAAATCAGTGCCCGGCAGACGGCCGGGGAACCCGCGATGTTTCAGCATATAGGCCGGCATCAGATACCCCCCCTGTTGCGGAGGGCACTGCGGGTCGGAACAGGCGCATCTGCATACGCCTGTTCCGGGACAAGTTTACTTGTACTTGCCGGTGTAGGTTGGCTCAACCGAGATGGGCTCTGGCTCGACCACCACATATTCCTCGTCTGACTGCCCGCTTGTACATGCGCCAAGTACGGCGACGAAACCGATGGCTGCCAAGAATTTGATGCTCTTTGACATCTATGTCTCCTGTTTGTTTCAAAGGGGTCTGGCACTGCTTCATGCCTCGCAAACCCCGGTTCTGAGGTAAGGGATACTTGGGTATTCCTCGCCCGGACCATAAGCGAAATGCGGTTCATTTGATACTGCCGCCCTTTGAAACGGGCAGTCTGTGACGTCCTTGCATCATTTTGCCCACAGGATGAACAGAGGATCGCAACATATTGTGGTTCCATCACAAAGGCTCCCAGATGCAGGCGTTATCAACAGGGCGGTAGGCTTCGAAAAACTGGGTCGCGTCGGGGTCTGGCTGCCCAAACTCGGTGGCCCTGTCGGCAAGCGAGACCACAATGATGTCCCCCTGCAACGCATATTCGGCCATATAGGGCAGCGCGGTTTGTTCACACAGAAAGGCCATGTCATCGGCTGCCGTTTCATAGTCAATTGTACCGCCATCGCGGCTGATGTCGGGGGCGATGAAACGGAACCGGAGCCATGTTTCCTCGCCCAATTGATCCACCAGCACCTCTTGCAACGTCACCGCCTGCCCGGAGGGCAGATCGGAGGCCAGCGCCGGGGACGCCGCGAGCATAAGAGCCAGGATCATGGGCTTCATGGCGCTGTTTCACCCTGTGTTGTGAAATCGGCCGGAGAGATCACTTCGATCAGTTCCATATCGTCGGAATGGCGCAGTTCGCGGTGTTTGATACCGGCGGGCTGCAGCACACACGACCCGGCCCGCAACAGATGTTCCCCCTGCCCTTCGTATTCAAAGACCACCCAGCCCTTGGTGACATAAACCATCTGAAAGTCGAGATCATGGGAATGCCATGTGCCGGGACTTTCCATGCCCGGTACCGCCCGGATCACATGCGCGCCATAGCCGCCCCTGGTCGCCTCCTTGATGCCAAGGTCGCGGTATTCAAAAAACGGACGCAAGCCCGCGCCCTCGAATTTGCCGTCATCGGCATGGGCAATGGTGAAGGATTGGTTTTTGAAGAGCGTCATGAATTCCAGTCCTTTCAACGGTTGCGGCTTGCGGATGAGGGCAGCGCCCTCCCTGGGGGGTGCATCACAACCGGTGAAGAAGGGATGCGGTCCCACCAATTGAAACTGTGCCGAGGGGCGATGGGCCGCAAAAGCACCCTCCTGGGGGAGGGAGGGCGCTGCCCGGGGCATGCCCCGTGCGGTACCATCAATCCGAGACCCTGCATGAGAGACCTCACAACGGAATGTTGTTATGCTTCTTCCAAGGCATGCTCTTTTTCTTGTTGCGCAGCGACGCAAAGGCCCGTGCGATGCGTTTGCGCGTGGTGCGGGGCTGGATCACCTCGTCGATGAACCCGCGTTCGGCGGCAACAAACGGGTTGGCAAAACGTGCCTCGTAGTCTGCGGCATGCTGGGCGATCTTGTCAGGGTCTTTCAGGTCGGCGCGGTGGATGATCTCCGTCGCCCCCTTGGCCCCCATCACGGCAACCTCGGCCGTGGGCCAGGCATAGTTGAAATCGGATTCCAGATGTTTGGACGCCATCACGTCATAGGCCCCGCCATAAGCCTTGCGGGTGATGACCGTGACCAGTGGCACGGTCGCCTCGCCGTAAGCAAACAACAGTTTCGCACCGTGCTTGATCACGCCGCCGTATTCCTGTGACGTGCCGGGCAGGAAACCGGGCACGTCGACCAGCGTCAGGATCGGGATCTCGAACGCATCGCAGAACCGCACAAAGCGCGCGGCCTTGCGGCTGCTGTCGATGTCCAGCACCCCGGCCAGCACCATCGGCTGGTTGGCCACGACACCCACGGTGCGGCCTTCGATGCGGATGAAGCCGGTGATGATGTTCTTGGCAAAATCTTCCTGAATTTCGTAAAAATCGCCCTCATCGGCCAGTTTCAGGATCAGTTCCTTCATGTCGTAGGGCGTGTTGGCATTGGCCGGCACCAGCGTGTCCAGCGAAGGTTCGATCCGTTCGGGATCATCAAAGAACGGGCGCACCGGAGGGGCCTGACGGTTGTTGGAGGGCAAAAGATCGACAAGGCGACGCACCTCGGCCAGGGCTTCCACATCATTTTCAAAGGCGCCATCGGCGACGGAAGATTTGCGGGTATGGGTGGATGCGCCGCCCAATTCCTCTGCCGTTACCTGTTCGTTGGTCACGGTTTTGACAACGTCAGGGCCGGTCACGAACATGTAGGAGCTGTCTTTGACCATAAAGATGAAATCGGTCATCGCCGGGGAATAAACCGCGCCACCGGCACAGGGCCCCATGATCACACTGATCTGCGGGATCACGCCGGAGGCTTCGATGTTGCGCTGGAACACCTCGCCATATCCGGCAAGGCTGTCGACACCTTCCTGAATGCGCGCACCGCCGGAATCGTTGATGCCGATCACCGGCGCTCCGTTTTGCATCGCCATATCCATGATCTTGCAGATCTTCTTGGCGTGGGTTTCCGATACGGATCCGCCCAGAACGGTGAAATCCTGCGAGAACACATAGACCAGCCGGCCATTGATCGTACCCCAGCCGGTGACCACACCGTCCCCTGCAGGGCGTTGTTTTTCCATGCCAAAATCGGTGCATCGGTGGGCAACGAACATGTCGAATTCCTCAAAGCTGCCCTCGTCAAGCAACAGATCGACCCGTTCACGCGCGGTCAGCTTGCCCCGCCCGTGCTGGGCGTCAATGCGGCCCTGCCCGCCGCCCATACGTGCGGTTTCACGACGGTCTTCCAACTGTTCAAGAATATCTTTCATGATCTTCCCCTGGTAAAGATTTGAGCCATCGTATCGAAAAGCATACCCTGGAAGGAAGGCTATTCTTGCATATTTGCAAATACTATTCAGCATTATGGATGCAAATTGCATAGTTGCAAATCATGCTGGACCTGATGGACATCCCCAGATGCACTCAATAAATGCATTTGCATGAATGAGTCTTCCGGCAAGTTGCCAACCATCAGATACCTGGACCGCACCACGCCGCCGCACCTGTCAACACTGATCGTGCTTGCCGGGTTGTCGGCCATGGTCATGAATATCTTTCTACCCAGCCTGCCGGACATGGCGGCCTATTTCGACACGGAGTATGCGGTCATGCAGCTGTCCGTGCCGCTCTACCTGTTGTGCAGCGCGATCCTGCAGCTTTTTATCGGACCGATCTCGGACAATCTGGGCCGCCGCAAGGTGATGATTGCCGGTCTGGCATTGTTTTTGATTGCGACGCTGGGGTGTATCTTTGCCCCAAACGCGACGGTGTTCCTGTTCTTCCGGATTGCACAGGCCATCGTCGCGGTGGCCATGGTGCTGAGCCGCGCGGTGATCCGTGATCTCTATACCCAGGACCAGTCCGCCTCCATGATCGGTTATGTTACCATGGGCATGGCCTTGGTGCCGATGATTGCACCGGCCATTGGCGGTGCTCTGGAACAGGTATTCGGGTGGCAGGCGACCTTCTGGGTGATGTTCGGCGTTGGCGCTGCGACCCTTGGGATGGTCCTCATCGACATGGGCGAAACAGCGGAAAAATCGAACAAGTCCATTCTGGGTCAGTTTCAGGAATACCCCGATTTGCTGCGGTCGCCGCGCTTTTGGGGATATGCGATGGCAGCGGCGTTCTGCTCGGGCGCGTTTTTTGCCTATCTGGGCGGCGCCCCCTTTGTCGGCAGCGTTGTCTTTGGGCTCGATCCGTTCTGGCTGGGGCTCTACTTTGGCGCACCGGCGGTGGGGTATTTCCTTGGCAACTTTCTGACCGGGCGCTTTGCCACACGGTTCGGCATCAACTCGATGGTCATGTGGGGTTGCCTGGCCAATGCTTTGGGCAGCTCGCTGTCGCTGCTGATCTTCTTGTCCGGCTACGGCACTGCGCTGTCGTTTTTTGGCATGATGACATTGGTGGGATTGGGCAATGGGCTGTGCATACCCAACGCGACCGCCGGGATGCTGTCGGTCCGCCCTCATCTGGCGGGCACCGCATCCGGCCTGGGCGGCGCCATCATGATCGGCGGCGGGTCCGGGCTTGCCGTTCTTGCGGGAGTACTGCTGACACCACAGACCGGCGCCTATCCGCTGTTGTTGCTGATGCTGGGCACCGCCATCGCCGGTGTGGGTTCCATCCTTGTGGTGATCCGCAGGGAAAAAACGCTGGCCCTGCGCTTGAGCTAGAGCTCTGCTTCGGCGCGTCTGGGGCCTTGCCCGACCTCATTTGCAAAGTTATGCTTGATAAACCTGCAAATCTGCAAAGGGGCACGGATGGCCACAAGTAAGCTCTACGCCGGGGCGAAGCTGCGCGAATTGCGCACGCGGATCGGGCTGACTCAAAAGGATTTTGCAGCCCAGCTTGGTGTGTCACTGCCCTATCTCAATCAAATGGAAAACAACAACCGCCCGGTCAGCACAACGGTGCTGCTGGCGCTTGCCTCAGAATTCGGCATGGATGTCACCGAGTTGAACACAGGGGATGGCGAGCGGTTGGTCAGCGACCTGCGCGAAGCTCTGTCCGATCCGGTGTTTGCCGGCAAGATGCCGCCACTGGCAGACCTTCGGCTGACGGCGTCCAATGCCCCGGCCCTGGCCCATGCGTTGCTGGAATTGCACCAGACCTATCGCCAGACCCACGAGCGGCTTGCCTCACTGGACGAGGCCCTGGGCCGCGAGGACACCCGTGCCGCGCCGTCGCCCTGGGAAGAGGTGCGCGACTTTTTCCACTATTGCGACAATTATATCGACGCCGTCGACCGCGCCGCAGAGCATTTCGCCACCAAAGACGGCAATCATCGCGACATGCGGGCCGCGGCCATTTCCAGCCTTTCCAGTGCCGGGATTGCGGTTGATCTTGATGACAGCGACACCCTGCGTCAATTCGATCCCGAAAGCGGCACGCTGCGCCTTTCATCCCGCGCCGCGCCTGAAACCCAGACCTTTCAATTGCTGTTGCAGGTGGCCCTTGCGCAGCAGAACGCGCTGCTTGAGGCGACACTTGATCTGGCGCGGTTTCAAAGCGACAGCGCCCGCGACATCGCAAAGATCGGTCTGGCAAACTATTTTGCCGGCGCTGCCCTGATGCCCTATGGTGCCTTTCAGGAAAAGGCCCAGACCTGCCGCCACGATCTTGAATTGCTGTCGGGGCATTTTGGCGCATCGATCGAACAGGTCGCGCATCGGCTCTCAACCCTTCAGCGTCCCGGCGCTAAAGGCATCCCGTTTTTCTTTGTGCGCGTGGATCAGGCCGGTACCATCACCAAACGCCATTCCGCCACCCGCCTGCAATTTGCCCGCTTTGGCGGTGCCTGTCCGCTTTGGAATGTCCACCGCGCATTTGAAACCCCCGGTCGTTTCCTGCGACAGCTTGCCGAAACCCCCGATGGGGTCCGCTATATCAGCCTTGCGCGCGATATATCCAAGCCCGCGGGCCGCTATGGCGCGCCGGTGCGCCGCTACGCCATCGCATTGGGATGCGAGATGCGCCATGCCAAGGCGCTGGTCTATGCGGATGGGCTGGACCTGACCCGTGACAATGCCTTTGAACCCATCGGGATTTCCTGCCGGATCTGCGAGCGAAAAGGATGCCATCAGCGCGCGGTACCGCCGCTGGAACGCAATCTGATCGTCGATCCCAACCACCGCGATGTCCTGCCCTACAGGGTAGGGTGATCAGCGCCGCGCCGCCCGCCATCCCGATGCACGCGCCTGTGCTTCGGAGCAAAACCACCGCTCGCCCCGCTCTGGCCGGATGCCGGTCTGGTCATAGAACGCCTGCCCGGGCAGATGGTAGATACGCTGCTGGTTGTGGCCGATGTTCCCCTTGATGCTGCATGCCGGGTCCGGCGCGATGCGGCCGTTGATCCGGGTCAGCCGATACCGGGCAGGCGATTGCAGGACAAATCCGTGAATGCCGCGTTCGGCCCTGGCCGCGCTTTCTTCGTCCGCGACATAGTCATCCGAATATTTCCGGTAAGCATAGGCAATGCCCTCCTGCACCAGATCCCGCGCTACGTCCCGACCGTCCACGAAGCACCGCGCAACCGTGCGCCCATAACGGTCTCGGTCCACCACCGTGCATCTTGCGGTCCGCCCCGAAATACGGTCGCGCAGCTGCCGGGTCACCCAGTCGCCGCAAGACCAGTTCTGCCCGGCCAATGTGGTGCAGGGCTGATCCCTTTCGGGGGCATCAATGCCATACAGCCGGACGCGGATCGCACCAACATCAAGGGTATCGCCATCAATGACACGCACCCTGCCTTCAAACTCCGACGCCCAGACACCAGAACCAAGCAAAAGCGTGGAAATGAGCGCAAACCGTGAACAAATCCTTAACATTTGGTTAATATGAGCCGCCGCAGCGGCGCATTCAACGCAATTTGTTAAGAAAGGTTAACAAAACCTACCGCTGAGACGTCTCCCAATCGGGATGCACCCAGGGCAGATCATTGGCCCGCGCCAGCGGGTCAAGTCCCAGCAACAGGTCAGAGACTTTCTCGCCGACCATGATCGACGGCCCGTTCAGATTGCCGTTTGTGATGCGCGGGAAAATCGAGCTGTCGGCCACGCGCAACCCGTCCACACCGATCACCCGCGCCTGCGGGTCAACCACGGCATTGCGATCCTCCGCAGCGCCCATGCGACAGGTCCCGCAGGGGTGATAGGCGCTCTCGGCATGTTCGCGGATCGCATCGTCAAGCTGCGCATCGGTTTGCAGCGCGTCACCGGGTTGGATTTCATGTTTGACGAAGGGCCTAAACGCCTCTTGCGCAAAGATTTCCCGCGTCAGACGGATACAGGTGCGGAAATCCTCCCAATCTTCGGGATGGGACATATAGTTGAACCGGATGACCGGGTCCGCCTGCGGATCGGCGGACCGCAACGACACCCGCCCCCGCGACTTTGACCGCATCGGCCCGGTATGGGCCTGAAACCCATGCCCTTCCGCCGCCGCTTGCCCAT
>CAXBKL010000024.1:0-36230 GCA_963976125.1 uncultured Sulfitobacter sp.
GGCCCGCAGGGCGGGGCGCGGGTGACGCTGCGGCTGCCCTACCGGGCGGCAATGCCGGCAACCACGGGCCTGGTCCTGCTGGTCGAGGACGAGGACAGCATCCGCGCAACCCTGCGCGACATGCTGATGGACCTTGGCCATTCCGTCATCGAGGCCACCAGCGCAGACGAAGCCACCGCCCTGCTTGCTGATCTTGCCGATATTGTTCTCGTCCTCTCCGACATTCAACTCGAAGGTGAGGCTACAGGCCTCGATCTTGCCTCCCGGCTGGACAGCAAAATGCCTTTTGTATTGATGACATCCCTGCCGCCGGACCACCCCCTGTTCAGGGCTGCCCTTGCGGTGGCCCCAGTTCTGAAAAAACCGTTTGAGCAGGACGATTTGACCAAACTTATCCACCCACATGAGACAGCCGCCCAATGAAACGCCCCCTTGTCACAATTCTGGACGACGAACCCGAAATCCGCGCCATGCTGTCCGATGTGCTGGAAGAAGCCGGCTTCGACACAATGAGCTTTGGCCGCGCCCGAAGTTTCGAGGCCGCGCTGGCCCGCCACACGCCGGATGTCTGCCTTGTGGACCTGAGCCTGCCGGATACCGATGGTCTGACCCTTGTGCATCGCCTGGCCCTGGAACTGGGCGCGATTGTTATCATCATTTCAGGCCGCGCACAGGTTCAGGACCGGGTGACCGGACTGGAACTGGGGGCAGATGACTATATCATCAAACCCTTTGATCCGGCCGAGGTCGTCGCACGCATCCGCGCCCGCCTGCGCAGCACCAAACCGACCCAGCAGGCAGGAAGCACCGCCCGGTTCAACGGCTGGGCCGCTCATTTCGATCGCTATGTCCTGATGGACGGTGACGGGGCCGAAACCCCGTTCAGCCATGCCGAAGGCGAAGTGCTGCGTCTGTTTCTGGATAATCCCAAACGTCTGATAAGCCGCGCCCAGATGCAGGAGAACCTGGGCGGGGCCGCCTCTGAAAGTTTTGATCGGGCCATGGATGTACGAATTTCGCGCCTGCGCACCAAACTGCGCGAAGATCCAAAGAACCCTCAACTGATTAAAACGATCTATGGCGCTGGCTATATCTTTCTGGGTGATGTCACGTGGCACTGACGGCCCGGCGGCACACCCGGAACGATGCCGATCTGGCGGAAGTTCTGACGCTGATCCGAACCGCATTTGCCTATATGGACGGTGTCATTGATCCACCATCATCCGTGCACCACCTGACCCTGGCGGATCTGCGCAGGCATTGCGCCCACGATGAGCTTTGGTCACTGGGCCCGCCCCTCGCCGCCTGCGTGCTTTTGAAACCGGAACCTGATGCGCTTCATATCGGCAAACTGGCCGTCAGCCCCGATCAGCAGGGGCGCGGTCACGCCAGACGGCTTGTCGGTCTTGCAGAAAAACGGGCCAAGGCCCTTCATCTGCCCGCGCTCGACCTGCAATCGCGTGTTGAGCTGACCCGCAACCACACTGTCTTTGCATCCCTGGGCTTTGAGGAAACCGCCCGGACGGCGCACCCCGGATTTCCGCGCCCGACCTCAATCCGCTTCCGCAAACGACTGGCCTGAGGCTTTTCAACAAGGATCTGCTGCCTCCAACGCCAACACCGCGCGGGCCAGAACCTCAACCCCGGCAACCAGATCAGCCTCATCCGTATCCTCTTCAAAAGCATGGCTGATGCCGCCAATCGAGGGAACAAAAAGCATCGCCACGGGCATTACCCGCGCTACATTGGTGGCATCATGCAAGGCCCCCGACGGCATCTGCCGCCACTTTCCCGGAGCCACTTCCTGCGCCCCCTGTTCAAGAGCAACCCGCAACCTTGTGTCCATGGCCACCGGCTGCAAGGCCCACATCGACCCGAACCGCACCGTCAGGCTGCCGCCCGCCGCCACCTCCTGCGCGGCATCGCGCACGATCTTTTCCATCCGCACCAGCCGATCCGCGTCCCCGTCTCGCCACTGCATCGAAAACGCCACCTTGCCCGGCACGATGGACGAGGCATTGGGATGCACCGACACATGCCCGATGGTCCAGACCGTCGTGGGGGACACCACATTGCGCAACCGATCGTTCAACAAGGTGTTGAAAGCTGACAAG
Source organism: uncultured Sulfitobacter sp. (assembly GCA_963976125.1). GTDB lineage: Bacteria > Pseudomonadota > Alphaproteobacteria > Rhodobacterales > Rhodobacteraceae > Sulfitobacter. The sequence goes on from CAXBKL010000024.1 coordinate 2,115, forward strand.
GCCTGAAACGCATCGCGGCGCAAATGCATCTGCGTGGTGCCCGCGTGGTTCTGTTGCCCTTCAAAGGTGATGGGGATTTCGCGGGTACCGACAATTTCCGTGACCACGCCGATCTGCTCCCCCGCAGCCTCCAGCGTCTGCCCCTGCTCGATGTGCAACTCGATAAAGCCGCTGAACCGCGCCGGATCGACCTGTCCTGTCACCAAATTTGCGATTGCCCCGCGCGCATCCTTCAACGCCAATCCGCCATAATCGGTCACCCGATCAACCTCGGCCAGATCAGAATGCCCGCTCCAGACCGACGATCCGGTCAACCCGCCAAACCGCCCCTCTTCATCCTGAAACGACACCACCGAAACCGCAGGCCCACCGGCTTCGCGACTGGCCCGCGCCACCTCAAGCGCCGCAATCACGCCCAGCGCTCCATCCAGCCACCCTCCCTCGGGCTGGCTGTCCGAATGCGAGCCCATCAACATGGAGCGACCGTCCGCCAGACCAAAGAGGTTGCCCATCGGGTCCATGTCCACCCCAAGCCCGGCCTGCGCAAAACGCCCGGCCAACCAGCGCCGTGCCGCAATATCCGCCTGTGAGAATGCGGGCCGCACGACACCCTTGCCAACACCCGACGCGCCAAAGCTGCGCAGCTCATGCAGATCAGACAGGAACCGCTCCACATCTATCTGCACACCAACTTTGCCTCTTCACTTTTCCAGATAAACTCTGGGGGAGTTTGAGGGGGCAAAGCCCCCTCATCACCAGAATAAACTCAAATGCGCGTCAGCGCACCTGTGGATCACTCTGCGGCAATCGCCGCAGTTGCCGCTTCAACCTTCACCGCCGAAAACTTGAACTCGGGGATCTTGCCGTAGGGGTCCACCGCCGGGTTGGTCAGTATGTTTGCCGCCGCCTCGACATAGGCAAAGGGCAAAAACACCATATCCGGCGATACCGCGCGGTCCTCGCGCGCCATGATCTCGATGGACCCGCGCTTGGTGGTCAGGCGCACATGCTCCCCCGGTGCTACGCCCAGCTTGCGCAACGTCGATGGGTGCAGCGAACAATTCGCCTCCGGCTCCAACCCATCCAGCACAGTTGCCCGCCGGGTCATCGACCCGGTATGCCAGTGCTCCAACTGACGTCCGGTGGTCAGGATCATCGGGTACTCGGCATCCGGCACATCATCCGGCGCGATGATCGAGGCAGGTGTGAACCGCGCGCGCCCATCCGGGCGCGGGAACCCATCGGAAAAGACAATCGCCTGACCGGGGTCGGTCGGCGACAACGACGGATAGGTCACCGCGTTCTCGGCTTCCAGCCGATCCCAGGTGATGTTGTTCAGCGACTTCATGTTCAGCTTCATCTCGGCAAACACATCCGCAGGGGACCGGTAAGTCCAGTCCAGCCCCAGCCGTTTGGCCAGTTCGACCTCAATCCACCAATCTTCACGGGCCTCACCGGGCGGCGGTACCGCCACACGACCCATCTGTACCTGACGGTTGGTATTGGTCACAGTACCCGACTTTTCCGCAAACGCCGACGCAGGCAGGATCACATCCGCATAATTCGCCGTTTCGGTGATGAAAATATCCTGCACCACCAGATGGTCCAGCTTGGCCAGTGCATCGCGGGCATGCTCAACGTCGGGGTCCGACATCGCCGGGTTTTCGCCCAACACATACATGCCGCGAATATCGCCGTCATGTACCGCATCCATGATCTCGGTCACGGTGAGACCCTTCTGCGCAGAAAAATCCTCCGATTTCCACACATCCGTAAAGGCCGAGCGCACACCATCATCCATCACAGACTGATAATCCGGCAGGAACATCGGTATCAGCCCGGCATCCGACGCGCCTTGCACATTGTTCTGACCACGCAGCGGATGCAGCCCGGCGCCGGGGCGACCCACCTGGCCCGTCATCAGCGCCAGAGAAATCAGGCAGCGCGAATTGTCAGTCCCGTGAATGTGCTGCGACACACCCATCCCCCAGAAAATCATACCCGCTTTTGCGCCCGCAAAGGTCCGCGCCACGTCGCGCAGGGTTTCCGCGTCGATGCCGCAGACTTCTGCCATCTTCTCCGGCGTGAAATCTCGCAGGTGTTCTTTCTCAGCCTCCCAATTCTCGGTGTAAGCCTCGATATATTGCTGGTCATACAGACCCTCTTCGACAATCACATGCATGATCGCGTTCAGCATTGCCACGTCGGTGCCGGGGCGGAACTGCAACATATGACTGGCAAAGCGGCGCAGACCCACGCCGCGCGGGTCCATCACGATCAGCTTGCCACCACGTTTGGTAAACTGCTTGAAGTAGGTTGCAGCCACGGGATGGTTTTCGATCGGATTACACCCGATGGCAATTGCCACATCCGCGTTTTCAATTTCGTTGAAGGTCGCGCTCACGGCACCGGATCCGACATTCTCCAGCAACGCCGCAACAGATGAGGCGTGACACAGGCGCGTGCAGTGATCGACATTGTTGTGACCAAAGCCCTGCCGGATCATCTTCTGGAACAGATAGGCTTCCTCATTGGTGCATTTGGCCGATCCAAAGCCCGCAACACCCGTACCGCCAATATCCTTCAGACCCTTGGCTGCAAAATCCAGCGCCTCGTCCCATTCCGCCTCGCGGAAGAACTCCTGCCAGTTGCCGGGGTCGACGTTCAGCCCCTTCGCCGGCGCATCCTCACGGCGGATCAGCGGTTTTGTCAGGCGGTGGTCATGGTGGATATAGTCAAAACCAAAGCGCCCCTTGACGCAGAGCCGCCCCTCGTTTGCCGGGCCGTTAATGCCCTCGACGTATTTGATCTTGTTATCCTTGACCTTCAGCGAGATCTGGCAGCCAACCCCGCAGAACGGACAGATGCTGTCCACTTCGCTATCGAAATCGGCGCTGTCGCCGACCTGATTTTCATCGACAACGGCGGCGGGCATCAACGCCCCTGTCGGGCAGGCTTGCACACATTCCCCGCAGGCTACGCAGGTGGAGGCCCCCATGGGGTCGGCCATGTCAAAGGTGGGATAACTATCGTGGCCACGCCCTGACATGCCGATCACATCGTTGACCTGCACCTCGCGGCAGGCGCGCACACATAGACCGCAGGAGATACAGGCATCCAGATTGACGCTCATTGCCACATGGCTGTCGTCCAGCAGCGGAATGCGCCCCTCTTCGAGCTTGGGAAAGCGGCTTTCCGTCACGCCATTGGCGTCCATCATATCCAACAGGTGACTGGACTTGTCATGGGCAACGTCCTGCTCCGGCTGATCCGCCATCAGCAGCTCAACCACCATTTTGCGCGCATTCCGGGACCGCGCGTTGTCGGTCGTCACAACCATGCCGTCGCTCGGTTCCCGGATACAGGAGGCGGCCAGCGTCCGTTCGCCCTCGATCTCGACCATGCAGGCGCGACAGTTGCCATCGGGGCGATAGCCGGGGGCCGGTTTATGGCACAGATGCGGAATGACCAAGCCGCGCCCATTCGCCACTTCCCAGATCGTCATGCCTGCATCGGCCTCAACTTGCTGCCCATCAAGCGTGAATGTGATCTTGTCCGACATCGAGACCTCCTGAACTGTCTTGCGGCGTTTATACTCAAATGCGGTCATCGACAGGAGTCCTATTCCCGACACCCTGCCCCGGTTTTACGCCAAAGGGAGTTTCCGATTGGCGACCGCGCGATCCGCCCCCGGCCACACTCTTTCAACTGCCGCCTGAACAGCCTATCAAAGCGACAAAGCAGGAGCCCTACATGTCCCACATCACCCTTATCCGCCACGGCCAGGCGAACTCAACCGCCACGGATGAGGCAAGCTATGACAAGCTCAGCGACCTGGGGCATCAACAGGCGTCGTGGCTGGGCGGGTATCTGCGGGACACCGCAATCCACCACACGCGGCTCTATACAGGTACGCTCCGGCGTCATGTCGAAACCGCCAGCGGCATGAACACCGAAATCGATCCGATCCGCGATGCCCGACTGAACGAGTTGGAATATTTCACGCTCGCTTCCTTGCTTGAGGAGCAACACAACATCAGCTTTCCCCACGAACAGGGGCAATTCACCCACCATCTGCCCACGGTCTTTCAATACTGGAAGGACGGCAAGATCGAAGGCGCGCCGGAAACCTGGGACAGTTTTCACACACGGATCGAAGATGCACTGCGAGAGATGGCCGATGGCAAAGGGCCTGCCTTGGTGGTGACATCGGGCGGGTTGATTGCAATGGTCATGGCACAGGCGATGGGACTTGGCATTCCTGCGCAAGCCCGCGTGGCGCTGGCGATCATGCACACGTCGATGCACCGGCTTTTTCCGATTGGCGGGCACTGGTCGCCTGTTCTTTTCAACGCCGTACCACACCTTGAAACGCCGGACCGCCGGACCGCGCAAACACACATCTGACAGGGACCATCGCGATGAAACTGTATTACACCCCCGGAACGATCTCCATTGCCGTGGCACTCACGCTGGAAGAGGCCGGGTTGGCCTATGACCCCATCAAGGTGGATTTTGCCACAGCCGAGCAAACCAAAGCTGCGTATCTTGCGCTGAACCCCAAGGGCCGGGTGCCCACCCTAATCAGCGATACCGGCGCGGTTCTGACCGAAACCGGCGCCTTGCTGGACTATGTCGCCGCACTTGCGCCTGACGCCGGGTTGATCCCGGATCAAGCGGAACTGGCGGCTCATATGCGCGGCGTGATGTATTATCTGGCCTCCACCATGCATGTGGCCCACGCCCACAAGATGCGCGGCAGCCGCTGGGCCGATCAAACCTCCAGCTTTGAGGACATGACCGCCAAAGTCCCCGAAACCATGCGCGCCTGTGCCGCTTATGTCGAAGAGAACGCATTGCGGGGTGATTTCGTTGCCGGCGCGGGATTCAGCATCGCGGACCCTTACCTGTTCATTGTGTGCACCTGGCTGGAAGGCGACGCTGTCGCGGTTTCGGATTTTCCACGTATCTGTGGTTTCATGAACCGGATGGAAATCCGCGACAGCGTCAGGACCGTCCGCGCGAAGGGCATGTTATGACCAGCCCGCATCTTTGGGTCCGCGCCGAACAACGCGACAACGAGGCACGTGTAGGGTTGATGCCGGAGGGTGCCGCGCAGCTTGTGAAAGACGGGTTTACCGTAACCGTTGAAATGTCGGAAAACCGCGTCGTCCCGATCGCTCCCTACGCTGAGGCGGGGTGCAAGATTGCCCCGATGGCGTCCTGGGTGGATGCCCCTGACAATGCGATCATCTTCGGATTGAAGGAACTTCCGGAAGATGGCAGCCCGCTGCGTCATCGCCACATTATGTTTGGCCACGCCTACAAGGGGCAATCGGCGGGACGTATCCTGCTGGATCGTTTTGTCGCCGGAGGAGGCACATTACTTGATCTGGAATATCTGGTGGATGATGCCAGACGGCGGGTTGCCGCCTTTGGTTATTGGGCCGGGTTTGCCGGGGCGGCGGTGTCCCTGAAATGCTGGGCGGCGCAACAGCGGGGCGAAATCTGCGGCCCCGTCAGCCCCTATGAGAACGCCGATGTGATGAAGACCGAATTGCTGACCGAACTCAACGCTGTCAGCGACCTGCGCCCATCCGCCTTGATCATCGGCGCCTTGGGCCGGGTTGGAACCGGCGCGCGTGATCTTAGCGAGGCGATGGGCGTGACCGTCACCGGATGGGACATGGCCGAGACCGCACATGGCGGGCCCTTCCCGGAAATCCTGCAACATGACCTTTTTCTGAACTGCATTCTGGCGGGGGCAGACACGCCCGCCTTTGTTCGCCCAGATGCGCCAGAAGCGGTGCGAAATCTCACCGTGATCGGAGACATCGCCTGTGATCCCGACGGGGATTACAATCCCGTTCAGGTCTATGACCGGGCAACCACCTGGTCGGAGCCAGCCCTTCGGGTCCATGACGCGCCGCCGCTGGATGTCATGGCGATAGACAACCTGCCTTCGATGCTGCCGCTGGAAAGCTCTCAGGACTACGCATCGCAATTGTTGCCGACACTGCGCGGCCTTGCCGGTGATCCCAACGGAGTATGGACGCGCGTAACCGCGACGTTCGACGCGCAAAAATAGCCCCGGCACCCTCAGGCAAAGAGCCGGAAATACAGCCAATCCGGTAAAAACTGACTGCCTCGGAACACCAAAGAGAAGAGCCACGGAAAGCTCTTCTTGAAATGGTTGGTGCCCATGTGCTCAAGCATCCTCTGCGCCGCGGTATCCGGGGCCATGATGAACGGCATGTTAAAATCATTCTTGTCGGTAAGTTGGGTTCTTATGAAACCGGGGTTCACAACCTGAACGTCCACGCCCGTCTTGCGCAGGTCGGCATACATACATTCGGCAAGCGATGTGGCCCCGGCCTTGGACGCGGTATAGCCGATGGACCCCGGCAGACCGCGAAAACCCGTGAGGCTGGAGGTAATCACGATATGGCCCTGATCGCGCGCAACCATGGCCGGCACCACCTGTCCCATGACCCGAATCAAGCCTGTAAAGTTTATGTCTGCCATCGCGATGGCCTGATCGGCATTCCAGTTCGCGGCGTCAAAGGGCCAGTAGACACCCGCAAGGAAAACGACACCATCAACGTCACCCACAGCCTTAGCCGCCGCAATAACGCTGTTGTTATCTGCGACGTTGACAGTCTGGTATCCGGCACTTCCGGGCAACTCTGAAACCAGTGATCTGAGTTTGCTTTCGGACCGCGCGGAGACAATCACCTGCGCACCCACTGCGCTCAATTTATGCGCCAACGCAGCACCAAGTCCATCGCCAGCACCAATGAGCCAGTATTTCTTGCCCCGAAATTCTCTCACAGTTAGTCTCTGGCCCTGATCGTTGCGACCAACTCCGCAACCTTGAACCCATATTTGCGAAACTGGCTGCGGTTCACGATGGTGCCGTCCGGCGTCAGATACATCCAATCAACCGTATTCAGGACATGGCCCCCCGATTCATCCGGCAACCTGATCTTGTAGAGCATCTGCGCGCATGATCCTGCAACGGTGCCGTTGCCGGTGCCGGGCACATCATCCGCATCGGCTGTGAACTGCCCGTTCCGACCAAGCGCGATGCGCCATTCACGGTCCTGAATGCTGCCGTCATTGTAGCGGAACCGCTCTGCCATAACACCTTTGTCGCCTTCCCAGGTGATGTTGAAATCAGCGACAAACGAACTGGTCACACGTCCCAGAGGGCCAAAAATGACACCCTCGCATACCATCTGCCCGTTGAGTTTTTCCTTGATGTCCAGAATCGGAAAACTCTCGTCATAGTCTTCGGGTGTCTGGCCATAAAACGCCGCATACCGCCGCCGTGCCACCACGACGACGCAGGTCAGAACAACACCCAGCAGAATAAAAAACAAGGTTTCCATCAAAAGGTCTCTATCTCATTCAAACGACTTAGCACGGTTATGGCCAACATCTTGAGCACACAAGGCACTCCGGCATAAAACAGGACCAGCAACTGCACCGCCTGCGGCGGGTTTTTGGCACCACCGGTCTGCAATCCTGCCTTCTCTAGCATGGGAAGTAGGGCAACTGCGGCCAAAGCCAACGTTAACTTTGAAACGAATGCCCAAAGACCGAACCCTTCGGCAGCCGAGGGCGCGATTTGCGCCAGCCGCGCAGCGAACATGGCAGGCAACAGGGTAAGGTCCGCGCCAAGGACCGAACCGGAGCCGATGCAGATGACCGCAAAGACGGCGACATCCCCCGGGCCCAGGAAAAGCGCGCCCCCGAAGGCCACAATGCCAAGGCACATTGCACCAAGCAGCACGCGCCTTGGGCCGAACCTTTCTGCCAACAATCCCCAAACCGGCGCGGCAACAGCGGCAGACAGAAAAAACAGTAACAATAATGGCCCTTCCCAACCAGATGCCTGCAGGTTGATCTCCACATAGAACAGAAACAACGTCGAGCTAACGGCGACGGGAGCCGCGTTCAGCAGGGCAACGACAAGTAGTTTACGAGCCACCGGATCGCGCAGGATCGGGCCAAATCCGGCGGAGGGCGGCACATCGGCGACCGCCCATTCGCCCCGCATCGCAATACTGGCCCCGATCGCCAGAATAACAAATCCAACCGCAAAACCTGAAAAAGGCGCGCCCATGAACGCCGCAAACGCCAACGGAGCCACGGAAGCCAGGCAAATACCCAACAACGCCCCTGTTTCGCGCCAGCGGGCCAGACCAAGATGCCCCCCACCCGCCATCCCATTCGCCTTGGCCACGCCCTGTGCGTAAAAACAGATGGTCAGAAAGCTGAAGCCGGAGAACACCAGCGCCAGCATCGCCGCGAACCAGATCAGCGGGTTGACCGGTGGCGCAACCGCAAACAGCCCGACCATCGCTAGCGCCATGATAGCCGTCGCGACGCCAACTGCCGCCCGCCGTTGGTGGCGCAGCCGTTCCGACAGGCGACCCAAAAGTGGATCCTGCACCGTGTCAAGCAAACGCAAGCCAAACAGCACCGCACCCAAAGCAGCCAGCGAAACACCATAGTGATCCACATAGAATTTCGGCGCGTGAATATAGATCGGCAAGCCGGCCGCCGACAACAAAGCCGCGAACAGCGCATATGAGGTCAGCCGCTGCGCCGCAGCAGCCATCAACGGGTGACTTCCTTGTCGGGCGGCGCGGGCCGCGAGCGGAATTGCGCCCCTTTCCACCAGAGTTTGACCGCCTGCCAATGGATCAGGGCCAGAACACGCCGCGCACCCAGCGGCCTGCGCACCATCGCCTGCAGGATGCCCCAATTGCTCAGCGGCACACGTTTCCCCGTAAGCGTAGCGATCAGGCCGCCGTTGCCTGCCGTATAGTCGATCCAGATGCCGATCCGGTCTGCGCGGACATCGAAACGGAATACATAACCACCTTCGGTGGGTTGAAAGGGCGATACATGGAAAACCTTGGTGGCGGCCAACCGGTCATCGGGCCGGATCACCCGCAGATCGTCATGGAAACATAAATAGCAATGACGATCACCATAGGTATTGGTTACTTCGGAGATCACAGTAATCAGGTCGCCATCCACGTTACGACATAGCCAGAAACTGACCGGGTTGAACACATGCCCCAATACCCTTGGCTGCGCGAGCAATTCGATGCGTTCGACACCATCAATGTGATGTTCGATCAGAACCTTGCGCACCCATGCAGCACCTTCGCCTGCGCCCGGTGCGCCGCCATTATCCCGGTCTTGCAGGGATGTGACCCCGCGCCTATTCCGGCCAAACAGAAACGGCGTTTCAACCGCCGCCTCGGCATCACAGATCACGTAGTCGATGGCATAGGTGAAGGCATTTTCAACCGCCCCCTTGCGGCCATGAAATGTCCGACCCGCGATATGATCGACGGTTGCGGTCATTCGGCGGCCAGTGGCACTGCCGACATGCCCTTTATGGCGCGTACCACGTCCATGGCTGACGCAAGGCCATCTTCATGAAATCCGTGACCCATCCACGCGCCGCAGAACCACGTTTTCCGGTTTCCATTGAAATTCACCACGTCCTTTTGTGCCGCAAGTGCCGCCAGATCGTAGACCGGATGGCGCATTGTGACCTGATCGTAGATCAGTTCCTGACGGATGGTGCGTTTGGTGTTCAGCGTCACAAAGTGCATGTCGTCCATTGGAATGGGCTGAAGCGAATTCATCCAGTAGGTCAGATCAATACGGTCCGCCCTGGCGCCCTTTTCCTCGGTATAGACCCAAGATGCCCATGTGGATCGCCGCTTCGGCATTATTTTTGTATCCGCGTGCAGGGTGATGTCGTTGGGCTGATAGCGGATTGCACCAAGGGCCGCCTGTTCCTGGGCATCGGAATCGGTGAGCATCGCAAGCGTGTCATCGGAATGGGTCGCAAAAATTACTTCATCATAGCGTTCCCACTCTCCTCCCCATGTCTTGACCTCAACCCCCAAAGGGTTCCGGCGAACACCTTGAACTGCCGCGTTCAGCCGTATATCAGCGCTTTTCCTGCGTAGCGCCGCATCAAGTCGGCTGACATAGGAAATCGACCCGCCATCAACGGTGTACCACTGATGCTGACCAGAATAGTTCAGCAGGGCATGGTTCTCGAAAAAGCGGACCATGGCGTGGGCCGGAAAATCCATGATCCGTTCGGTTGGCGTCGACCAGATCGCGCCCGACAGTGGCGACAAATAATAGTCACGGAAATACCGCCCGGTTCCCAGCACCGCGAGAAACTCGCCGATGGTGAGCGATTTGTCCTGTGCAATTCGTGTTGCGTTCCTGTTGAACCTGAATATGTCACGCAGCATGGCAAGGAAACGTGGGTTCAGCGCATTGCGGCGCTGCGCAAAAAAGGCATTGGCGCTGGTGAGCGCGTATTCCAGACGTCCGCCATCTATCGACGCGCCAAAGCTCATGCTTGATTTGACAACCGGCACGTCCAGTTCCGCAAAAAGGGCCGCAAGATGCGGATAATTGGCATGGTTGAACACAATGAACCCGGTATCGACGGGCTGATCCCGGCGCTTTCCGGCGATGATGGTTCGTGCGTGCCCCCCAATGCGATCCCCTGCTTCAAACAGCGTCACCTGATTGGTATCCGCCAGACGATAGGCCGCACCCATTCCTGAAATGCCCGCCCCAATCACGGCGATCCGACCTGGGATACCACTCCGGAGGGTGCGCTGCGGGGCAGCTTCTTTAAATGGCATAGACAGTCAATTCCTCTTCGATTTGATTGCTATGTAGCGCCAATAATAAAAACACGAGGTTGGACATGAAAAAAATTTGACCTATGAGAAGCCAACGGAGCAGTCGTGCGCACCTGCCCCTTGGGAGGCGGTATCAACGTCTGTTCGTGGCACTTTATGGGGGCCCGAAACCGCTTCATTAGGAAAAGGTTGCCCTTGTTCCGGGCGGGCAAGGACATCAAATGTCGTTTCCGGGAATGCCGGGACCGCTCCGAGCGAATCACCCAAAAAGTGGGCTGCCCAGGCAGCTTGAGACATACAGTTGTTAGGGGGTGTCTGGTTTTCCAAGGGGCACGACGTTGGTTTCCGCCCCCCCATCAGACAGTTCCTCAAAGTCGAAATTGTGCAACCGGCCCGAGCGCTTGGCCGCTTTTTCGCTGCTTATCAGAATTTCATCGACGTCCTTGCGCGCCTGGCCAAAGTGCCGGTCGAGGTTGCCCACCCGCGTCACCAGCCGCTCGACATCGGCGTGCAAGGCACCCAACTCCTTGCGAATGGCCCCGGCCTGTTCCCGCATGCGCGCATCTTTCAAAATGGCGCGCATGGTGTTTAGCGTCGCCATGCAGGTGGTCGGAGAAACGATCCATACCCGCGCCGCAAATCCTTCGCGGATCAGTTCAGGGAAATTGGCGTGCAATTCGGCATAAACCGCTTCGGAGGGAAGGAACATCAACGCGCCGTCTGCGGTTTCTCCCTCAAGGATATACTTTTCGGAAATGGCCCTGATATGTGCCTTGACCGAGACTTTCATCTTGGCCACGGCCTCCTTGAGCGCCTGATCCGTATCGGCGTTGCGCAGCGCTTCGTAGGCTTCCAACGGGAACTTGCTGTCGATGACAATCGGGCCGGGCGGGTTCGGCAGATGGATCAGACAATCGGCGCGTTTGCCATTCGACAGCGTGGCCTGCAAGCCATAACTGTCCGGGGGCAGCGCCTTGGACACAATGTCCGTCAGCTGAATCTCGCCAAACGCGCCGCGCGTCTGTTTGTTGCTCAGAATATCCTGAAGGCTCAGCACATCGCCGGACAGCTTGGTAATGTTGTCCTGTGCCTTGTCGATCGCCGCCAGCCGTTCCTGCAATTGCGTCAGGCTTGTTGTTGTCTGCTTGGCCGACCCGTGCAGTGTCTGGTTCATCCGTTCCTGCATTTCGGCCAGGCTGCGCGCAGAGCGGGCGGCATTGTCGGCCAGTCGGTCCTGCATCTGCTGCTGCACCGTCGCAAGCCGCACTTCCATGCTTTGGATCATCTGCGCCTGACCGTTGACCTGGGTCTCAGAAACGGTTTGCACGCTCCCGGTCAGGCGTTCCTGACTGGCCCCCAATTGCTGTACATGCCCGCCCAGCGCCTGAAGTTGCCGGGACAGCGGTGCCGCCATTTGGGCAGATCGCCCTGCGGCCCGGATCGCCACGAGCAAAAGCACCAGAATCAGGAAAACCGCCCCTGCCCCGATCAGGGCAGCAAGAACCACGGGGTCGTCCAGCGAATATATCTGTTCACCAATCTGGATCATGTGCGTCCAAAAAGCCGCTCGATGTCGGCGAGTTTGAGTTCAACGTAGGTCGGTCGGCCGTGGTTGCATTGACCCGAATGGGGGGTCGCCTCCATTTCGCGCAGCAGGGCGTTCATCTCTTCGGCGCGCATCCTGCGTCCCGACCGGATGGACCCGTGACAGGCAACCCGGCTCAGGATGGCCTCGATTTTGGCCTGTACAAGGTTGCTGGTGTTCTGGTCCGACAATTCATCCAGAATATCAAGCAGCATGGCCCGCGCGTTGACCTCGCCCAAAACCGCCGGGGTTTCGCGAACAGCAATGGCGTTCCCGCCGAATTCCTCGATGCCAAGACCAAAGGCCGACAGCTCCGCCGCATGTTCCAGCAACCGGGCGCAATCGCCTGCGGACAGTTCAACAATTTCCGGGATCAGCAGAGCCTGCGCCGCAACGCCCTTTTCCGCCATCTGATGCTTGAGCTTTTCGTAGACCAGCCGTTCATGCGCGGCATGTTGATCAACGATGACCATGCCCGTGGCGGTCTGTGCGATGATGTAGTTTTCGTGCACCTGACCCCGCGCCGTGCCCAGAGGATAATCCTGCGCCGCGGCGGTGTCAGCGTGCTGGCCCAGCGGCTCCTCGGCGCTTTCGACCCGACCCCAAACGCCCTGGGTTTCAGCAAATCCCGGTGCCTGAGCCTGATAGGCAGTAGCCAGCGCCCCTGCGCTGGGCCTGTCCATCTGGTAGATACGCGCGCCAGGGCGTTCCGGCTGCATCGCGCCCAGGGTTGCATCCGCCACCGTTGTCGACGCCCGATGGCCCGCCTCGGCCAGCGCATGGCGCAGGGCCGATACGATCAGCCCCCGCGCGACGCCGGGATCGCGAAACCGGACTTCGGATTTTGCGGGATGCACATTTACGTCCACAAGGGTCGGATCGCAGTCAATATAGAGTGCCGCCGCAGGATGCCTGTCGCGGCTGAGAAAATCGAAATAGGCCCCACGCAGCGCCCCTACCAGCAGTTTGTCCTTGACCGGGCGGCCGTTCACAAACAGGAACTGAGCAACGGCGGAGCCACGCGAATAGGTGGGCAATGCCGCAAATCCCGTCAGGTGAAGCCCCTCGCGGGTTGCGTCGATGGAAAGCGCGTTTGCCGCAAATTCACGGCCCAGCACCTGCGCCAGCCGCCCATGCAGCGCATCGAACAGGTCACCTTGCTCCGCGCCGACCCGGAAAACATCGCGCCCGTTCCCGTCGCCGGACACATCCCGCAGGGTGAATTGTACAAAAGGTTCAGCCATCGCAAGCCGCTTCAAGACGTCAGCGATGGCCTGTGCCTCTGCCCGGTCGGTGCGCAGAAACTTGAGCCGCGCAGGGGTCGCATGAAAGAGATCACGCAGCGTGACCACGGTGCCACCGTTCAGTGCGGTGGGCCGCACGGCACCCACCTGTCCGCCCTTCACGACAATTTCCGCGCCGTCCTCGCCCGGTGCGCGGCTCGCGATGGTCAACCGTCCTACCGCGCCCAGCGATGGCAAGGCTTCGCCGCGAAAGCCAAACGTGTGAATATCGAGCAGGTCCGAACCGTCAATCTTGGAGGTCGCGTGACGCGAAAGTGCCAAGGGTAAATCACCCGGTGCAATGCCGCATCCATCGTCCACAACCCGGATCAGTGTCTTACCACCATCGGCATATTCGACGGAGATGCGCCGCGCCCCGGCATCAATGGCATTTTCCACCAACTCCTTGACCGCCGAGGCAGGTCGTTCAACAACTTCGCCCGCCGCAATGCGGTTGATCGCGGCATCGTCCAGCTGGCGGATGACCGGGCGCTTGTCGCCAATGTTGGGGTTCAATGTTGCCATGCCGCTAAACCTAGCATGTCCGGACGCGATTCTGCCACCGGGATCGCGGTCTTATCCACTTCAATCTTACCCCTTTGCCGTTCCGGCATGGCGGGCAAGCAAACGGGCCACTCAATGAGCGGCCCGCTGCCAGATTGACTGCTGCGACTGTGTTTTTTGTTATCCTGGGATTATTAGGCGCTGGCCAATCTGAATGCGGTCCGGCGACTCCAGCACGGTCCGGTTCGCATCAAAGATGCGGTGGTAATCGCTGGGTTTGCCGTAGAATTGGAGCGAGATATAGGCAAGGCTGTCGCCCGGTTCGACGATATAGACCCGCTCGCCTTTGACATCACGTGTCTTGGCGCTGGAGGCGGCAAAGGCGCGGCGGCTCATTTCGCGGGCGGCGGCGGCGCCTTCTGCGGTGCCGTCATTGGCAAGGGAGGTCTGAACCAGATTGAACAGAAGCGTTTCCATGTCGACCTTGCCGTCGGCAGTATTCAGGGACTGCGGGATCTCGATCAGCCCCTTGTCGGCGGCATCCAGGAGCAGGTTTTCCATGGATTTCTGGGTCAGGTCCGCATTGACGGTCCGCAAGACGATCCGTTTCTTGCCATTCTCGTTGCTGCTTTTGATTGTGTAGAGGTTGGCCAGCACACCTTCGCGCAGCATCCGCATCTTGTTGCGGCTGATGATTGCGATGGCTTCCTGCGCCTTTTTCGACATCTCATCCTGGGTCAGGTTGCCAACGGTGCGCTTGGGTTGCAGACCGGCAAGCACGGCAGATTGCAAATCCGGGACAACAGGCTCTGCGCGTACAGGTGCGGCCGTCGTGGTCAGAAGATCCGCCGTTTCCTGCCGCGTGACACCCTGCTCGAGGCTGGCCGATACAAACTGGTCCAGCGCCTGAGGTGACGGAGTGACCACACCTGCGGCACTGGTCACAACAACCTGTCGTGGCCCGACAAACTGCAACGTGGTCATGATGCCCAGCAGAAAGGTCAGGACCACGATCACGCCGACGGCCATAAGCATTGTATTCGGACGAAACCCCTGAGCCGGGGGAACAGGGGCTTGCTGGACTGTTTCGGGGATAACATAGCTGTCAAAGGTCAGGCGTGGCGTGACCGGGTCCGTTGGATTGTCTGCGCTCATGATGTGCCCTCTTCTATACTAAAGCCCAATACCGACCAGACCTGCATGCCACCGCGGTAATAGCGGATCATGTCGGCTGGATAGCCCAATGCGATCAAATTGCGCACCAGCTTGCCTGCATCATCGGTGCTGGGACCGTTGTCGTAGATCAACAGCTCGCGCGCGTCGGTGAAGTTGAAGACGCCGTCGAACTCACGGGCACCAAGCGCGCGCAGAATGTCATTTTTAAAACTGTTTTCAGGGTCCAATGTGGTGTGCGGCAAACTTACTGTACCCGGAATAAACCCGGCGGCGCGGTCGTCGGGCATCCGGGCATCGACCATCAACCCCTTGTTGCCCGCGACCTCCTGGACAAGAAATGCCAGAACCTGCGTTTCATCCAGCGTCGCGACGCCCTCGGCAACCTGCATCGGCGCTATGCAAGGCGCTCCACATCCATCGCCCGCCGCTGCAAAGCGGGCGGTGAAACGCGAGACATTCGCATTGTCCCGGCTGATCTTGACCCGCTCACCGTTGAAGATAAACGAGGCTTTTGCTTCGGTAATATAGTCCTGTGCAGTCGCCATTGCCGCCGTTAGGCAAAAAATCGCTGCGGTCGGCGCGGTCCACCTTGACACTTGATCGTCCCCCCAGACGCCCTACTCGATATGGTGTGCTGGGCTGGCAGGCCACACACCCTCTTGTTGCTTTGCCTATATAGGCAAAGACTGATTCGCAGGTCAAAGCAAAAACGAATCGGGTACCGAAAAAACGCGAATCAGGCCGAGGGTGATTCGTTTCTGCTCTGACTGGCGCCATTTTCGGGCAGAATCCGAATGTTCTGGCGATATTGCGCGACAACTGGCCGCGCGTCTGTCCCATATCGGCGGCCATGGGGTTCTCAGAAAACGAGGTCAAATCGTGCGCCCGCATCCGTGGGTACAAATCTGACCTGTGCACCATGTGCACCAGCAAGGGCCTGAACGATATTCAACCCCATGCCCGTCCCCCCATTCGCACGGGTTGTCGTAAAGAAAGGGTCGAACAAACGGGCCTGATTGCCCGCCGCCACGCCGGTTCCGTCGTCGTGAACCTGCAACACCCCATCGGTCCAGCGCAGATCAATCCGGTTGGCCCCCTGCACGCGCGCGTTTTGCACAAGCTGCGTGAGAATTGCCTGCAGGTCTTCTTGCGGCAAAGGGACGGTGCCGCCCTGTACAACCTCGATCTCAAGGCCGATCAGAGATGCGGCAACCCCCGCCAGATCGCAGTGACCGCCACCTTTCGCCAATCCAGCCGCCGCATGCTGGCGCATGTCTTCCAGCAGGATCGCCATCCGGTCTGCGGCTTGTTTGATTGTAGAAATCAACGCCGCATGGTCAGCGTCGTCGGTCGCGTCTTGCAGCAACTCGGCGGCACCCGAAATGGCCGTCAGCGGGGATTTCAATTCATGGGTGACGTGGCCCGCATAGGCCCGCAAGCCAGCCGCGCGATTGTTCAGGGTTTCCCCCATGTCGATCACGCTTTGACCCAGATCACTGAATTCGGGTGTCCCGAACTGGGACGGCAAGGGGACATCAACATGTCCATTCTTGACGGCGCGGGCATGTGCCGTCAACGCATAGACCGGGCGCAGAACCAGACGCCAGAGAAGGAAACCGAGGATCGCGGTGGAAATGATGGCCATCCAAGCGATCAGCCAGGCCGTTTCAGCCCAGCCCAGCACGTTGCCCGCAACCCGAAAATAACCAATCCCGATAAGCGGTACACCCAGAACCCCGGCCAGCGTTCCGCCAACCACCAATGCAAGCGGCGGTCGCCATTTCCGCGTTACGCGCTGCGGCATGGACCCATCCGCACGCCAACACCATGCACCGTTTCAATTGCGTCATCGCAACCGGCGCGGGCCAGCTTGGCGCGTAAATTGCGCAGATGGCTGTCGAGTGTCCGGTCAGATATGTGAATGTTGGTGCCATAGACCGCATCAGTCAACGCGGGCCTTGCGATCACCTGATCGGGGCGCACCATCAGGTGCGACAGGATACCCATCTCGCGCGCGGTCAGGGTCACGGTCTGGCCTGCGACCTCACAGACATGCCGCGAAGGATCAAGAACAAGCGCCCCGTGGCTCAGTTTGATGACGTCTTGGCGCGTGCCCTGCGACCGCTTCAGGATTGCCTTGATCCGTGCCACCAATTCGCGCGGCGAAAACGGTTTGGTGACATAATCATCGCCGCCCAATTCAAAGCCCAATATCCGGTCGATTTCTTCGTCGCGCGCGGTCAGGAACAAAATCGGCGTTTGCGATACCGCGCGCAGCTTTCGACACACCTCAAGCCCGTCCATTTCAGGAAGCCCAATATCAAGGACAATCAGATCGAACCGATCCTTCCCGCCCTTGGACAATCCTTCCGCGCCATCACCGGCCTCTTCGACATCCATACCGGCCTGACGCAGCGCAATACATAGCACGTTTCGGATATGCGGATCATCATCTACAATCAGGATACGGGTGCTCACAGGGTGCCCTCGGCTTGCAATGCCGACAGGCTATTGCGCGCGCGCCAATTCCGAAAGCCCCATTCGCGCCAGTCCCGTGGCGCCGTGATCTGATGACGCCGACGGCAAAGCGGGCGGCTCAGAGCCACCTCCTGTGCCACGATCACCGGCTGGGCCGCATCGCCCAATTGACAAACGTAGGCCTGGTCCCATCCCTCGGCGCGCTGCAAATTATGCCGCGCAATCATCGCGTCAAAGCTCACAAAGGCGCTGAGATAAAGAACCCCCGCCCCCATCGCACCAATGCGAAGCAACAGCCACTGATTGCTGCGCCCGCGCCAGACCTGCCACAAGATCAACACCAGCCCACAGGCGACAAGCACCATCCAGATGCCCGCCGCAATCCGTAGGTGGGTCAGGCCGAACACATCAACATACAGATCAAGACGCACAAGCGAGCTTGTCACGAGGGCAACATTCTGGGAAATCCAGACCAGCATCAATATCCTCAGCATTCTGTTTGTGCGCATCCAATGCTGAGTAAAAAGGGCAAAGCCACCAGCAAGCAGGGCCGTTGCCAACAGGGGATAGGCACCGCGATGGGCATATTCCGCGTAGGTAATGCCATCGGGCAAGCCCACGCCTGCATAAAGATAGACCAGGTCCATCAGCGTTTGCAGCGCAAAGACGCCGTTAAACAGAAAGAGCGCACGTGTGGTCGACGCGGGGTTCACAATCCCCTGAGGCCTGGGGCCAAATTTCCCGGAACGCGGCTCTGCCCGCAGGCGTTCGCTCAGCTTGTCGAGGCTGACGACGGTCCAGGCAACCGGCACCAGGGCAAGCCAGAACAAGCTGCGCGGCCAACCGGGCAGTCCAATCTCCACCTGCGCCAATTGGGTGATCCAGCGATCCGCCACCGGATTGGCGGCAATCAACAGCAGAACAAACACCAATCCAAACGCGACCGGGACAAGCCACCTCATCACCAGATGCCGGAGCAGCGCGGACATTGCGACCGGGCCGCCGCCGCGCCGGATCTGACGGACTTCAACAAGACCCTGAAAGATTCCCAACGGCCACAGCCGCAGGGCCGCGCGTGCGATCTGACCGATGTTGGCGTCTGCCAATACCGCCAGCAGCACCGACAAACCCGCCACTGCAATGACCACCGACAAGGGTTGCACAAGCTCCACCAACGGCAAGAACGCAAGCACGCCGCCCGCCGTGACGGCAAACAAGTGCCGTTGCCCGCGCCACTTGGCTAAACGGCACAGGGCTGCGGCCAACAAGACCCCGCCAAAGACCGCGAGCGACACGCCCGGCACGATCTGCCAAACCAGAACATCACCCAGCACAATCAACACAAACAACAGCAACACCCGCGTCGGTATGGGCGGTTCCTTCCTGTGCTGTGCCCGGTTCTGGTACCTTGATGCGGCCCCGTCCATCCACCACCCGTCTTGTTGCATCTGCATCGGTACACCCCGGATCAGATAGGTTTTCATTTTTCGCCCCTTTTTTGCGCTGCTCATCTGCCATTTCTAGGGATGCCAATTGCATTAGATCACGGGCTGTCGTGCAGTTTTTGCGCATCTCGACAGGCTCCGACCAGCCTTGCCAAATGGGCTATAGACATGGCAGTTTGCGTCTCTGACCCCAGCCGGAGACACCTCTATGTCCGCCCCCTTGCCACACACGACCGACACCGCACCGCCAACATCGGCGCGCCACCTGCCCCAGGTGACCGAACCCCGCAATCCGGGGCTGCCGCTGGACCTGAACTGGGTATTGAACGCCCAGGCAAACACCTCGGCCATCGAACGGCGCGCGGCGACATTATCGGCCCGGCGATCCGTCAAGAAAGCGCATCAGGCGGCATGGCTGTTGCGGGCGATCACCTGCATTGATCTGACGACACTGTCAGGCGACGATACCGCCCGCCGGGTCGAACGGCTCTGTGCCAAAGCCCGTCAGCCGGTAGCCCCATCGCTTTTGGCCGCACTTGGCGTGGGGCCGCTGACCACCGGGGCGGTTTGTGTCTATCACGAGATGATCCCGGCGGCGCGTGCGGCATTGCAAGGGACGGGCATTCCGATTGCCGCCGTATCGACTGGTTTTCCCGCCGGACTTTCACCGCTTGAATTGCGCATCCGGGAAATCGAAATGAGCGTGGCCGCAGGGGCCGCTGAAATCGACATCGTTATTTCGCGACGGCATGTGCTGTCCGGCAACTGGCAGGCCCTCTATGATGAGATGCAGGCCTTTCGGGCGGCCTGTGGCGACGCACACGTCAAGGCGATCCTTGCCACTGGCGAACTGGGGTCTTTGCGCAACGTGGCCCGCGCGTCGCTGGTCTGCATGATGGCGGGTGCCGATTTCATCAAGACCTCCACAGGCAAGGAAAGCGTGAATGCGACGTTGCCGGTCAGCCTGGTGATGATCCGCGCAATCCGCGACTATTACGACAGGACCGGCATCCGCATCGGCTACAAGCCTGCCGGGGGCATCTCCAAGGCCAAGGATGCCATCACCTATCTGGCGCTAATCAAAGAAGAGTTGGGGGACCGCTGGTTGCAGCCTGACCTCTTTCGCTTCGGCGCTTCGTCCTTGCTCAATGACATTGAGCGGCAGTTGGAACACCATGTCACAGGATATTATTCCGCAGGCTACCGCCATGCCACAAGTTAAGACAATTGGCAGGCAAACAAGAAGGATAACAACATGAGCGTGGCGGACATCTTCGACACCATGGACTATGGCACGGCCCCTGAATCAGCCGCCGAGGCTCTGGCCTGGCTGGTGGATCAGGGCGATCGGTTTGGTCACTTCATCGACGGTGCCTTTACCGCCCCCGGCGACGGCTTTGAAAGCAGGAACCCCGCCACGGGTGAGGTGCTGGCCACCATCAGCCAGGCCAGCCAGGGGGATGTCGACGCCGCCGTCAAAGCGGCCCGCAAGGCGCAGCCAAAGTGGGAAAAGCTGGGCGGCCATCAGCGCGCGCGCTATCTGTATGCTCTGGCGCGGCTCCTGCAAAAGCACAGCCGCCTGTTTGCGGTGCTCGAAGTACTCGACAACGGCAAACCGATCCGCGAGGCCCGCGACATCGACCTGCCATTGGCACAGCGGCATTTCTACTATCACGCGGGCATGGCCCAGTTGATGGAAAGCGAACTGCCCGATGCGGCGGCACTTGGCGTCTGCGGTCAGATCATTCCCTGGAATTTCCCGCTGCTGATGCTGGCGTGGAAGGTCGCGCCGGCGCTGGCCATGGGCAATACGGTTGTTCTGAAGCCAGCGGAATATACCACGCTTACGGCGCTTCTTTTTGCCGACATCTGTCGTCAGGCCGGGTTGCCCGCCGGAGTTGTCAACATCGTGACCGGAGACGGCACAGTTGGCGAAATGATCGTCAATGCCGACGTGGACAAGATAGCCTTTACCGGCTCAACCACCGTCGGACGGGGCATCCGCGAGGCAACAGCAGGGTCCGGCAAGGCGCTGACATTGGAGCTGGGCGGAAAATCGCCCTACATCGTGTTTGACGACGCCGATCTGGAGTCCGCCGTCGAGGGGCTTGTTGATGCCATATGGTTCAATCAGGGTCAGGTCTGCTGCGCTGGCTCGCGGCTTCTGGTCCATGAACCCATCGCCGACCTCTTTTACGCCAAGCTGCGCGCCCGCATGTCCAAGCTGCGCATTGGCAATCCGTTGGACAAAAGCATCGACATCGGCGCACTGGTTGATGATGTGCAATTGCGCACGGTCTCACAACTTGTGGCCGACAACACTGCCGGGAACCACTTTGTCGCTCAGACCCCGGTCCCGGAAATCGGATGCTTCTATCCCCCCACACTGATCACCGGGCTCAACCCCGCCGACACCCTGATGCAGCAAGAAATATTTGGCCCTGTCCTTGTCTCGACCACCTTCCGCACCCCGGCCGAAGCGGTACAGCTGGCCAACAACACCCGCTACGGTCTGGCCGCGACGGTCTGGTCGGAAAACGTGAACCTTGCGCTTGATATTGCGCCAAAGCTGGCGGCAGGCATTGTCTGGATCAATGGCACCAATCTGATGGACGCCGCGGCCGGTTTTGGCGGTGTCCGCGAAAGCGGGTTTGGCCGGGAAGGCGGCTGGGAAGGGCTGATGGCCTATACACGGCCCAGGGCCTCCGCAAAGCCGCTCAAGACCATAGAGCCTTTTACCGGCGAAGGTGGCCCCACGGACACCATTGACCGCACCGCCAAGCTCTATATCGGCGGCAAGCAGACCCGCCCCGACGGGGGTTATTCCGCACCTGTCTGGGGCAAATCGGGGGCGTTGCTGGGACACACCAGCCTTGCCAACCGCAAGGATATGCGCAACGCGGTTGAGGCCGCGCAGGCCGCAAAGGGTTGGTCAAAAACCACCGGGCATCTGCGGGCACAGATCATCTACTACATCGCAGAAAACCTTGCAGCCCGGACAGAGGCATTTGCGGCCCGACTGGACGCAATGCGCGGTGGCAGATCCGGCCACAAGGAAGTCGACGCTGCTGTCAGACGGCTGTTTACCTATGCCGCCTGGGCCGACAAATACGATGGACAGGTCCACGGGGTTCCCATGCGCGCGGTCGCCATGGCGATGAAGGAACCGGTTGGTGTTATCGGTGCCCTGTGTCCCGCTGACGCACCGCTTCTGGGGCTCATCTCCTGCATGGCACCGGCCATCGCAATGGGCAATCGGGTGATCCTAGCGGCATCCGAACCCTTTCCGCTGGCCGCCACGGATTTCATCCAGGTGCTGGAAACATCAGATGTGCCCGATGGCGTGGTCAACATCCTGACAGGGCCCCACGCCGATCTTGCACAACCGTTGGCCGGACATATGGATGTTGATGCGGTCTGGTCCTTCAGCGATCCTGCCCACGATCTGACGATCGAAAAATCCTCCGCCAGCAATCTCAAACGCACCTGGGTGGCAAACGGCAAGGCACGGGACTGGACAGGTGCCGCAGGCGAAGGGCACGCCTTTCTTCAGGCCGCAACGGAGATCAAGAACATCTGGGTACCCTACGGCGAATAACCTGATCCCCTTCATCTTTCCAAATAAACTCAAACTACGTTCTGGCCCTTGGCCAGAACCATAAATCGCGTGGCGCCTTGGCGCCTCAATGCAACAGCAGCTTCAATTACCAGCGGTCGTGGCCAATCCAACCGGCTGACCTACGACCACAAAATGCAGCCCTTCGGGATCGAGCAGCTCCTGTGCAACCCGCTGAATGTCATCCATCGTCACCGCCTCGACCTTGTCATTCCGCGTTGCAATGTAATCAATCGGCAGGCCGATCATCTGCATGCCCACCAGTATGTTGGAAATCGGACCATTGCCGTCGAACCGCAATGGATAAGCCCCGGTGATATAAGTCTTGGCCGCCGCCAGTTCTTCAGGCGTGACCCCTTCTTCTGCCGCTTTACGCCATTCATCGCGGATCACATCAATCGCCAGGCCAATCCGGTCATTGGCTGAACTCACAGAACCCATGTAGACCTCTGCCAGATCGCGCGAGACCAGATAGGAATAGACCCCATAGGTCAGACCGCGTTTTTCGCGCACCTCGTTCATCAGGCGGCTTTCGAAGGATCCTCCCCCGATCACATGGTTCAGGATCGTCGCAGCAAAGAAATCAGGGTCGCTTTGTTTGATCCCTTTTTGGCCAAACAGGGCAACCGATTGCGGCGTCGCGAAATCCACCACTGTGATACCGGGCGGGATCACGACATCGGCGCGCTGTGGCATCGGCGCACCGGTTTGCGGCACCCCCCCGAGCAGATCGTCAATCAGCAAGCCCAGCTGTTCCGGCGTAATGTCACCCACCGCTCCGATATAGACACGATCCCGCGCCATCACTGCACGGTGCGCTTCCACAATATCCTCGCGGGTCAACGCCTGCACCGTCTCAAGGGTGCCATTCACCGGATAGGCATAGGGGTGATCGCCGTAGATGATCCGACCAAATGTCTCGGCGGCGATGTCATCGGGGTCTTTCTGATCGGATTGAATGATCGACAGCACCTGCCCGCGCACCCGCTCAATCGCGGCCTCGTCAAAGCGCGGTTCCTGTAGCGCGGCGCGCAACAACGCCATCGAAGCATCCCGGTTTTCAGTCAGAAAACGTGCCGAAATGGAGACGGAATCGCGCGATACGTCGAAGTCGAAACTGGTGGCAAGCGCTTCGGCCTCCTTGGTGAAGGCACGTGCGTCCATGTCGCCCGCACCCTCTTCTATCAAACCGGTCATCAGGTTGATGGCCCCGCGCTTGTCCGGCACATCCAGCGACGCCCCCCCCCGAAATCGTATCTCCAGGGCGACAAAGGGGATCGACGGTTCCTCGACCAACCAGGCCGTAAGACCGCCGGGGCTTGTCACGGATTGTATAGCGACTTCGGCACGAACAGGCAGGCTCGCGACAACTGTCAGGATCAAGGCATAGATCAGTCTCATTGTCCGGCCTCCTCTTTCATCAACCATCCGGTCACGGACCTGCGTCGATCAAATATTTTTTCAGCGGCCTGCATGATGTCCTCCGCTGTGACCTTCTTGAGCACATCAGGCCAGTCCTGCACGTCCTCGACCGAAAGACCGGTTGCCAACGCCCTGCCATAGCGGCGCGCAACGCTGTCGGCATCGTCGCGCGCATAGATCTGATTGGCGCGGATCTGGTATTTGATCCGCTCAAGCTGGGCCGCGTCTACACCGGTCTCCATGAAACTCTTGATCGCGGCATCCATCGCGTCCTCCGCCTCTTGCAGGCTGACCTCTGCGGCTGGGACAATCACCACGTCAAAGGTCGTATCATCCAGAGATCCACCCCGATAAAAGGCCCCCGTATAGGTCGCCACCTGTGTATCAAATTGCAGTTTTTCGGTGAAATATGACGTGGTGCCACCGCCAAGTATCTCCGCCAACAAGGTCAAGGCAGCAGCCCCTTCCTGCGCACCGGGATCCCGTTCGGGGGCAAGGTAGGACCGGCTGACATAGGGTTGTGCAACCCGTGCATCCCGGAACAGCAAACGGCGTTCCGCTGTCTGCGGCGGCTCCTGGGTGCGCAGACGTTCCGGCAGATCGGGGTTGGCGGGGATAGCGCCATAGTAGGTCTCAGCCAGCCGCCTGACCTCCTGCGGCTCCACATCGCCGGACACGACCAGGATCGCATTGTTGGGTGAATAATAGGTTTCGTAGAACGACAGCGCGTCTTGCAGGTCAAGCCCCTGTACCTCGTGCTTCCAGCCGATGATGGGGACGCCGTAGCGATGGTTGAGGTATTGCGCGGCGTTCAATTGCTCATTGAACAATGCGCCGGGGTTGTTTTCCGTGCGCTGGTTGCGTTCTTCTAGGATCACATCGCGCTCGGTCAGGATATCCTCTTCGGTCAACCGGATATTCTTCATCCGGTCGCTTTCCATCGACATCATCAACTCAAGCCTGTCCGCAGCGACGCGCTGGAAATAGGCTGTGTAATCATAGCTGGTAAAGGCGTTGTCGCGTCCGCCATTGGCCGCGACGGTTGCAGAAAACTCTCCGGCCTCCATCTTGTCCGTCGCCTTGAACAACAGGTGTTCCAGAAAATGCGCAATGCCTGATGCGCCTTTGGGTTCATCCGCCGACCCGGCGCGGTACCACACCATATGTTGTACTGCCGGCGCGCGGTGATCCTCGACAACCACCACTTCCATTCCGTTCTCAAGCGTAAAGGAGGTGACGGGTTCGTCTTCATTCGCGGCTGCGGCAAACGGCATCACCCAGGCAACAACCGCTGCGATGATCGGCACTCTGCTCATAATTCGTCCTTTGGTCAGGCTTCGACACGCCATAGGTAAATTCCGGGGTCGCACAATCAAGTGACCCCGCAGAAACGTGAGGCAGAAAGTTACCGGGATGCAGGCGGCGACGAAGGTGTACGCGCACCGGCACGACGCCAACGGCGTGCTTCGGCTTGCTGATCCAATGCCTCGCGGCGGTACGCCTGATTATACCGATCCACCGGCACAAGGCGGAACTGTGTAAACCGCGCTTTGCGCTTGCGGAACTTCGCGTCAGCCTCCGCGAGGTCTTCCCGAATGCCGGGATCAACGCCATTCCGGCTGGCATGGCGCACCAGCGCGCCATCGCTCGACGGAATGCCACCACCGTCGGCCTGTGGACGTCCGCCAAAAGCGGTCACACCTTCGTTCAGCGCAGACCGATCGGTCAAATTGGCCTGACCCGGTGTTGGCGCAGGCAGGTTGCTGTAGTTATCCGGTGCTTCCAACGGTTTCACCGGCTGCACCATGAATTCATCCGGGCCGCCCGCGTTGGTGCGCAAATCCCGCAATCCCTGATTGGCGCAAGCCGTGAGGACCAGCGGGATCAAGGCAATGAAAGCGATACGGCGCATGGGTCGTCTCCTTTGGGATTGCCCTTCAATATCTCAGGCAGGCAGGTGTTGTCACTGCCGTTTTTGTTTCGGCTTCTTTTTGTCGTCGGCAAAGAAGATCAGGCCGATGGCACCCGCAAAAATGAAAAGGTCCGCAGTGTTGTAGACGAAGGGGTTGTTGTACCCGCAGCACGAGTTGTTGAGGAAGTCGAGCACATAGCCATGAATGAGGCGGTCAATCACATTGCCCAGCGCGCCCCCCACCAGCAAACCGGCGCTGATCCGTGCCGCCGGGCGCATCGGGGTGCGCAACACCCAGGCGGATACAGCCACGCAAATCACCAGCGCCAGCGCGATCAGGAACCAGCGACTTGCCTCGGAATCGCCTGAGAACAGACCAAAGTTGACCCCCCGGTTTTCACCATACCGAAAGTTCAGGAACGGTGGCAGCACGTCAATGGAGCGTATACGCCACAGGTCCATCATGTGTATGACCACGTATTTACTAACCTGATCCATCAGAAAGGCTGCAAATCCAGCCCAGATGAAGCTCCGCATGCCCCTGCCTCCTAGTGCCGGAAATGGCGCATATTGGTAAACACCATCGCCAGACCCAATTCATCGGCCGCTGCAATCACCTCGTCATCCCGCATCGACCCGCCGGGTTGAATCAGGGCCGTCGCTCCCGCTTCGGCGGCCGTAATCAGACCGTCCGCGAAAGGAAAGAAAGCATCCGACGCGACCACTGACCCTTGGGTCAGCGGGGCAGGCAGGCCCATCGCTTCGGCCATGTCCTGAGCCTTGCGCGCCGCGATGCGGGTGCTGTCCACGCGGCTCATCTGGCCTGCGCCCACGCCCACGGTTGCGCCGTCCTTGACGTAGATGATCGCATTTGACTTCACGTGTTTCGCCACCGTCCACGCAAACAGCAGATCAGTCAGTTCCTGATCCGATGGTGCACGCCGGGTCACGACTTTCAGCGCGTCGCGGCTGATCCGGCCTACGTCCTTGTCCTGAACCAGATACCCGCCTGACACCTGCCGAACGGCCAATTTTGCAACTGTCGGGTCCGCCAGACCATCGGTGGTCAGCAAACGCAGGTTCTTCTTCTTCGAGAACACTTCAACCGCATCCGCATCAGCCCCCGGCGCAATCACCACTTCGGTAAAGATGCCGCTGATCGCCTCTGCGGTGGGTCCATCCAAAGGTTGGTTCAACGCGATGATGCCACCAAAAGCGGAGGTGCGGTCACAATCGAACGCGCGGGCATAGGCCTCGACCATGGTGCCGCCCGTGGCCACACCACAGGGGTTGGCATGTTTGATAATCGCGCAGGCCGGACCGTTTTCCGGGGCAAATTCGCTGACCAGCTCAAACGCCGCATCTGTGTCATTGATGTTGTTGTAGCTCAGTTCCTTGCCCTGATGCTGGGTCGCCGTGGCGACGCCGGGCCGGTCACTGCCATCAGTGTAAAACGCCGCCCCCTGATGCGGGTTTTCGCCATAGCGCAGCGTCTGTGCCAATTGTCCACCAAAGGTCCGACGGCGCGGCGTGCCAGCCACTTGTCCCGCCATCCATGTGCTGACGGCGGTGTCATAGGCGGCGGTGCGCGCATAGGCGGTCTGAGCAAGACGCTGACGCAATTCATATGTTGTCTGCCCCCCGTTTCCGGCCAGTTCGGCAATCACGGCGTCGTAGTCCTGGGTATCAACAACCACGGTGACAAACCCGTGGTTCTTGGCTGCGGACCGGATCATCGCAGGGCCACCAATATCTATGTTTTCAATAACTTCCGCATAATCCGCACCTTTTGCGACGGTTGCCTCAAACGGGTAAAGATTGACCACCACAAGGTCGATACCGCCAATGTCATGCGCGTCCATCGCCGCCACATGATCCGGGTTGTCACGCAAGGCCAGCAAGCCACCATGCACCACCGGATGCAGTGTTTTGACCCGTCCGTCCATCATCTCGGGAAAGCCTGTGACATCCGCCACATCCCGTACCTCCAGCCCGGCCTCACGCAGCGCCCGGGCGGTGCCTCCGGTGCTTAGCAATTCAACCCCGTGGGCAGCAAGCGCGCGGCCCAAATCGACCAATCCGGTCTTGTCCGAGACGGAAAGAAGGGCACGTTTTACGGGGGCGAGATCGGGCATGGGGCAGTCCTTTGGTCAGTCTTCTTGCAGATACGGCTCGTCCATGGACAAGTCACGCACGCC
Organism: uncultured Sulfitobacter sp.; assembly: GCA_963976125.1. GTDB lineage: Bacteria > Pseudomonadota > Alphaproteobacteria > Rhodobacterales > Rhodobacteraceae > Sulfitobacter. The sequence continues at coordinate 30,434 of CAXBKL010000024.1, forward strand.
AATCGCAGTTTCCTGCGCCTTCGACAAGGACCAGCGGACACGGGTGGCGTAGGTAAAAGCCATGCCAGACAGGACGATTTGCTGCGCCGCGCGCGGCTTCAGCCGCGTCGTTTCAAGGTAAACCCCCGGTTCCAAAGTCAGATTATGGGTGCCATCATGCCGGAACACCCAAATCTCTCCGCTCTTGAGCGCCATTGAAACCGCCGCCCCACCGAGATCAATTGTCGCATCTACGTCCGGGTGCAAATGAAAGCGTATGTCAAACCGCAACCCTTTGAGCGAGCCGGCGTCAAGCGCCGCATCGAACCGCTTTTTTTCGCTGTCCTGAAGCGCCAGCAGCATGTCTTCTCCGGCCAGACCCCGGCCATCATGTGTCAGCTCGAGAGTGCGGGCATGGGTCAGCCCGTGACTGCGCACATATCCGTCATGCCCGCCCTGAAACCGCAGACCATCCGGAGCCTGGCTGATCTCGACCGGAACATGGGTTGGCCCGTCGATCAGCATCTCTTGCCCGGTATGCCGGTCCGGTTCGGCCAACCGCGCACTGGAAAACCCGCCAAGACACAGAGCGGAATGCGACGGCGTGGCCCGCCCCGCACGCCGCCATTCGATGCCAAAGGACACCCCGGACCCGCAGTTCACGATCAGCGGCCTGCGCCCGGATGTCAGTTCAAACGCAAGCGTCGAGGCATGGGCGTTGATCGAGGCCGCGCCTACGGGCGGTTTTTCGGCATCGACAACAACACTGGTCCGTCCAGCAGACAGGCGCGCAAATCCCATGGCCAACCCATCGGGTTGCGCGGTTTTCACGTGACTTGCAGCGAGCGCATGATCAAGCCAACCTTCGATCCCGCGTCCGCCGCCGTGAAAACGCGCCAATCCACCATCCGAATGGCGCAGGCTGCGCAGCGTCGGGGCAATCCGTTCGATCGCGGCCAGATGATCCTTTGGTGTCCCTCTGCCAGCATCGCTGAGCGCCGCGGCGGCCCATGTCAGCAAGGTAAATACCGCCAACAGTTCCTCGGGATTTCGGGTCGGCAGACCACCCTGTTCATTGATCTGGGTTGCACATTCCCGCGACAACGCTTTGACGGCCGGATCAGCAAGGGCTTCCTGCCCCTCCAATGCCAAACCCGCATAAATCAACCCGGTCAGCGCCTCGAAGCGCGGCAAGCCGGGGGCGGCACCGCGCCAGCGGCGCGACAGGAATTGGGTTTGCTGCTCCAGCGACCGATAGAATGCTCTGCTTTCATCCGATTCCTGCCCACGCAGCAGGAAAAGTGCATGGTTGATCCACCGGATCAGCCGCCGGCCCGTCAGGTCCGGCGACCATCCCGGCCCCCGTCCCTTGCCATACTGACCGATCCACCCCCAAAGCCACATCTGGGCAGCCTCCCGCGCGGCAACATCGCCAACCGCCGCCAGATCATCCAGCCAGGCAAATCCATGCAGGTCGGAGGCATAGTTGGCATCTGGCGGCTTGATCGCCCAGATGCTGAGGTCCGGGGCATGTATCAACGTGCCCGCAAAAAGATAGTTTCCCGCCACCAACTGCCGTCCCCGCGCAAACGATCCGATGGTGCGGGGTTCCGGCGAAGAGACAAACCCTTTGACCTGCACACGGGTGCGCGTGGCCATGCGTGCATGCCACATATCCAGAAACCGCGATTGACGCGCCTTCAGTCGGGAGACGTTGAACATAAGCTACTGCCCTTGACGCTCTGCTGGCGTTTCGGCGCAGCATAGACCGGGCAAGGGGCCAAGTCACCGCCTTTTCAGGTGTGCTGCTTACTTCGGCGGGAATGTTCGCATTTTTCCTGCAAATGCCGACACCCAATTCACGCCCTCGCCATGGTCCGCAGGGTCGTTTTGGTGATGTTGCCTACGCCCATCCGGTATCGGCGCAATCGTACGATGACCGGCCTGGAATTGGCCGCACGTCGAGTCGGCGGGTCAACCCGCCTTGTGAAGGCAAGCAATGTAGAAACCGTCCATGCCGCCCTTGTCCGCCCAGTAATCCGGGCGCAACCGCAAACCGCCTTCGGTTGTGGTCCATGCCGGATCAATACCCGCAACATTCAATGCCTGTGCATCGGTCGTCATATCCGGATGCCGTTCCAACGCTTCGTCCACCTGCACCTCACCCTCATCGGGCAATAGGCTGCAGGTGCAAAAAACCATCCGCCCGCCGGGTTTGAGAAGCGTCCAGGCGTGGTCGATCAACTCTTCCTGCAATCCGATCAGCGCCCCGAAGTCTGATCCATCCTTGGCAAAGGGCAGATCGGCGTGCCGCCGGATTGTGCCGGTTGCCGAACAGGGTGCGTCCAGCAGGATCGCGTCATAACTGCCTTTCACGGCGCGCGCGTCCTTGGTGACGGTTTTCGCCGTCAGACCAACGCGGGCAAGGTTCTCCTTGACCCGAACCATGCGCGGCATTGAATCGTCCACCGCCGTGACATCCGCCCCAAACGCCGCAAGCTGCATGGTCTTGCCCCCCGGCGCGGCACAAAGATCAATCACCTTTTCACCCGGCTCAGGCTTTAGTATCTGCACCGGCAAGGCCGCCGCTGCATCCTGTACCCACCAATCCCCTGTCGCAAAGCCTGGCATTGCCGACACCTGCCCTGCATCCGCGACACGCACCGATCCAGTGGGCAACACCACGCCGCCAACGGCCTCGGCAACGGCCGCCGGATCGCCCTTGGCCGTCAGATCAAGCGGCGCACCGCTGAAGTGCGCCTGTTCCATCGCCGCCATCGCATCCGCGCCCCATGCCTCAACCAATGGCCCGCGCAGCCATTTGGGCAGACGGGGTGCGCGAAGTGCCCCCCATGCCTCTGGCCCCTCCGCTGCGATCTTGCGCAGCACCGCGTTGGTCAGCCCCTTGAGATGGCTCAATGTGCGGTGTTGTGACACCAGATTGACCATCGCGTTGACCACACCATGCGCGGCACCACCCTGACACAGCTCGACCGTGCCGACGCGCAGGACATTATGAATGGTCAACGGCGGGTATTTATTCAGATGCTTTTGCAGCAGCCGATCCGCCCGCTCCATACCGCGCAGGGTCTCTGTTGCAAGCCGTTGCGCACGGGCGCGATCATCAGGTGGCAGTTTGTCCAGGATCCCCCCGGCCAGAAGTTCGGACATCAGCCGCGGCTCATCCCCAAGGATTTGATCCAGCATATTGACCGCTGCACGTCGCGCCTGCACGCCTGTATTCGACATCATCTGTTCCCGCAGCTCTTGTTCAGTTCAATGCCCGCCGTATATCAATGACAGCACTGCCTCAAGAGGATGCCATGACAGACGATACCGCCGCACCCCTGTCCCAGAACCTTCCACCCGCCGCCCGGCGCGCATTGGCCGAAGCCGCAGAGCGCCGCAAGAAGGCCGACGCATTGGAATTGCCACCTGAATTGGGCGGCCGCGACGGGCCAGAGCCGGTACGCTATGGCGATTGGGAAAAGAAAGGTATTGCGGTGGATTTCTGATCCTCCCCCTCCTCACAACCTTTCGCCTGCCTCAAGCTGGTTCAAGAATTTCCAAGACAGCAGGTTGAAGCGGCAGAGCGCCGCGCCTGTTTTTCCAAAAATGTGATTGAGACTGGTCCGAAAGAACCGATTAGGTCGGGGCGCGGGCAGTCCGGGAACCCCGTTCTTTTCGCGCCACCAGACCGATCGGCGTCGAACCTGTCTTCAGCGGAACAGCCCGAAAACGCCTCGCCCATCAAAGTTGAAACTCCCCCTTCCCATTTGAAACCACATGCCTATAAATACGCCCATGACACACGCCGCTCATATTCCGACCTTGCCGCTGATCCAGCGGTCCGCGCTGCGTGCATCCCTGCTGCTAATCCGCCTCTGAGCGTGCCATCCGGCGCGCCCGCTCAGAGGGATCGCCGCGCGCCATCGGATTTCACAGCAAAAAAAGAGAATACCAAAATGACCGATACAGCCAGACAAGATCGCGTGTTGATCTTTGACACAACCTTGCGTGACGGCGAACAATCGCCCGGTGCCACCATGACCCACGCGGAAAAGCTCGAGATTGCGGGCCTTCTGGACGAAATGGGCGTCGACATCATCGAAGCGGGGTTTCCCATCGCCTCCGAGGGCGACTTTGCCGCCGTGTCCGAGATTGCGAAAAACTCGAAGAACTCGGTAATCTGCGGCCTTGCCCGCGCCCAGTTGGGCGACATTGACCGCTGCTGGGAGGCGGTGAAACATGCCGCCCAGCCACGCATCCACACCTTCATCGGCACATCGCCATTGCACCGGGCCATTCCCAACCTGACGATGGACGAAATGGCTGAACGTATTCACGATACGGTCACCCATGCACGCAACCTGTGCGATAACGTGCAATGGTCGCCGATGGACGCCACCCGCACCGAGATGGATTATCTCTACCGGGTTGTTGGAATCGCCATCAAGGCCGGTGCAACCACGATCAACATTCCCGATACCGTTGGCTACACCGCCCCGCGTGAAAGCGCCGACCTGATCCGCAAGCTGCTCGAAAACGTGCCCGGCGCGGACGAGATCATCTTTGCCACCCATTGCCACAACGATCTGGGCATGGCGACTGCCAACAGCCTTGCAGCCGTCGAAGCAGGTGCACGCCAGATCGAATGCACCATCAACGGTCTGGGCGAACGCGCAGGAAACACCGCGCTGGAAGAAGTCGTGATGGCCCTCAGGGTGCGCAACGACATCATGCCCTATCAGACAGGCATCGATTCAACCAAAATCATGAACATCTCTCGCCGGGTCGCTTCGGTTTCCGGCTTTGCGGTGCAGTTCAACAAGGCCATTGTGGGCAAGAACGCCTTCGCCCACGAATCCGGCATCCACCAGGACGGCATGCTGAAAAACGCCGAAACATTCGAGATCATGCGCCCCGAAGACATTGGCCTCGCGGAAACCAACATCGTGATGGGCAAACACTCCGGCCGCGCCGCCCTGCGCTCCAAGCTGGAGGAATTGGGGTTCGAACTTGGCGACAACCAGCTCAAGGACGTCTTTGTGCGGTTCAAAGAGCTGGCTGACCGAAAAAAGGAAATCTACGAAGACGACCTGATTGCGCTGATGCGGACGTCAGGCGATCCCGAAGACGACCGCATCAAACTGATTTCCATGCATGTCGTCTGCGGCACCGAGGGGCCAAACCGGGCGCGCATGACGCTTGAAGTTGATGGTGCGCGCCACACTACCGAACAAACCGGCGATGGCCCGGTGGACGCATCCTACAACTGCGTCAAGGCGCTGATCCCCCATGACGCGCGGCTGCAACTCTATCAGGTTCACGCCGTCACCGAAGGCACAGACGCGCAGGCCACCGTTTCGGTGCGCATGGAAGAAGACGGGCGCATTGTCACCGGCCAATCGGCAGACACCGATACCGTGGTCGCCTCGGTGCGCGCTTATATCCACGCCTTGAACCGCCTGCTGGTGCGCCGTGAAAAAGGCGGCACCGACAAACGCGAAGTCAGCTACAAGGACATCCCCTGACCTGACCCGAATTTCTGTCTCGGAGCCGCCCTTGCCGTGATCCTGTCAGGGTAAGGCGGGGCGCGGGCGTCAACATAAATCGCCGAGGGGCCCCTTGGGGATACGGCTATTTATGTTGACGCCCGCGGCACGTCTTGCAACGCAAGGACACGGCAAGGGCGGATGCGGGGCAGACATTCGTTTCTGAATCGGTGAGCCCCGCAGCCGGGATCAAATCGAGAATGTAATACGCGGGCAAGCCCGCGTTCTTTTGGATCAAGCGCGGCTATCCATAGGGGTTCTTC
>CAXBKL010000025.1:0-35571 GCA_963976125.1 uncultured Sulfitobacter sp.
CGCAACCGCCGTTCCCGCCAGATAATCAACAGTCCGCTTGCGACGATCAGTAACGCGCCGGGGAAGAGTTCGCTCCAGGGGGTTTCTCCAAAGAAAGCCCACCCCATGACAAAGGCGATGGGGATGCCGAAATAGCTGAAGGGGGCCAGATCGCTTTGATCGGCCATGCGGTAGGCGGTAATCATCAACAAGACAGCGGTGCCGCCAAAAAAGCCCATGCCTGCAATCGACAACAGATCAGATGTCGCGCGCAGCGGTGAAAATCCGCCCAGCAGCGGGACAAGCACAAACGCCCCAACCGCCGCGACCACCGACGAATAGAGATTGATGAGCGACGTCGGCACATCGTCATCCATCATCCGCGCGGAAACGCCAACCAATGCATAACAAAACGCCGCGAACAGGGGCAGCAAGGCCGCCGTTGAAAACGTATCCCGCCCCGGCCCGACCACCATCACCACGCCGACAAATCCGACCCCCACCGCACACCAGCGCATCACGCCGACCCTTTCGCCCAAAAGCGGCACGGCCAGCGCCACCAGAAACAGAGCGTTTGCGTAGGTGATGGTTGAGGCCGTTGCAAAGCTGAGCAAGCCCAGTGACATATAGAATGACAGTTGCGCACCCGTAAGAAGAACGCCGCGAAACAACGCCATACGCCATTGCCGGACCTTCCAAATACGCCCCTTGCGATGCCATTCGGCAGATCCCCACAGAACTAAAGCCGCCGGGATCAACCCAAGGACATTGCGATAGGCCGACAGTTCCGCAGCGGTATAGGCTGTGGATAAAAGTTTGATGAGCAATCCCATCGCATCAAACAGCACAATAGCAAGCAGCGAATAGAGGATCGCGAGGGTGGTGCGATGAATGGGCATCTGTGCTCCGCGCCTGGTCCGGGAATCACCTGTCGCAAGTGCCGGTGTCCGCCGTTTATGGGGCAAGTCCCCCAAAACCGCCATCTTCAAAGCGTTTCCATCTCCTTGAATGTCGCAAATCCGCCTTGCCTTCAATAATTCAAAGTGCGACATTCCCTGTGCTTGGTGTCCCGAGAAGCACGGGTTTGTGTGGGACCGAATAGGGAATTCAGTCAGGGTTACGCCCGAAGCTGAAGCCGCCCCCGCGACTGTAAGCGGTGAGCCTGACCCATTGTGCCACTTGTCATCAGACAGGGAAGGCGGGGCACGGCATCGACCCGCGAGCCAGGAGACCTGCCAGGCGAAGGAAACGTAATGCGCCGTCGGGTGTGACGGTAATGGAGACTAATGATGACAACACTTACACAGACACGCAGCAGCGCCCGAATTTTTCCGGCTGCCTTTGCGCTTTTGCTGGGCCTCGGCGTGATTTCGCTGGCCGGGCATGTACAGGCCTCGGCACTGCATGATGCAGCTCATGATGTGCGCCACGCGACAGGGTTTCCCTGCCACTGAGTGTTGATTGATCCGGGCTTGGGTGGCGGTGCTGCCTGACAGGTCCGCGGCCAATCAGACGTCAGCGTGCTCAATATCTGTTGAAATGTGTTAGTTTGCTGCCGGGTTCCGGCAGTTTTTCACGTTTGCACAGAAGCCCTGTTCACTGCGCCAAACCGCATGGGTGTTGGCGCGCTCTCTTGGGAAATGGTCACTCTCATGTACATCAGAATTCTTGTCTCTGCCCTGTTTGCAGGGGCCTGCGCCGGTTTGATTGCCGGCATTCTGCAACTTATTTTTGTTCAACCCGTGCTGCTGCATGCTGAGCTTTATGAAAGCGGTAAGCTGGTGCACTTTGGTGCCGAGGCGGTCAGCGCCCGTCCCGATCTCCCCGGCTTTGACGCGGTGCGCGACATTCTCAGCCTGATTTTCACCATGCTGACCTACACCGGATATGCGCTGTTGCTGGTCGCGGTCATGAGCCTTGCCGAAGAGCGCGGTGCGCCAATAGATGGCCGGTGGGGTATCTTGTGGGGGGTGGCCGGGTTTGTCGTGTTCCACCTCGCGCCGGGTTTCAGCCTCCCCCCCGAAGTTCCCGGTGTCGCGGCCGCCGATGTCGGTGCGCGGCAACTATGGTGGTTTGCGACCGTCGGTGTATCGGCCGTGGCGCTTTGGCTGATTGCCTTTGGGACGTTCCGCCTGATGTGGGTCGTTGCCGCCATTTTGCTAGTGATCCCGCATATCATCGGCGCGCCGGAACCCGACGCTTTCTCCGGGCCTGTCCCCACGGAAATTGGTGCCCTGTTTGCTGCGCGGGCCTTTGGTGTCGGTCTTGTCGCTTGGGTATTGCTGGGATCGTTTGCGGGGTATTTCTGGCGACGGGAAGGCGGGCATGAAAATGCCGGTCGCAAGGTCTAGGAGGTATCGCCAGATGGATCGGTCCATTCCTCTTTTTGTCCTCGGCCTGATTTTTGGCGGCGGCCTTGGCTTTGCCATTGCGGCGGGCAATGGAGTGAGCTTTGACAGCCATGACCATGCTGACCCGGCGCAACATGACAGCAGCGTGATGGGCCAGGGCGCCATGGATCACACCGCGATGCACGATGACCAGATAGACCTGTCGGCCTTGAGCGCACCGCAGGTTTCGATCAAGGTCATGCCTGATCCGATGACGGGCTATAATGTGCATGTGATGACCAAGAATTTTGTCTTTGCCCCCGAACAGGCAAGCCTTGCCAATGTCACGGGAACAGGGCACGCGCATCTTTACATCAACGGCAAGAAACACAGCCGGCTTTACGGGCCGTGGGTGCATATTGATGGTCTTCCCAAAGGCAATGCCGAAGTCAAAGTAGCGTTGAATACAAACGATCATCGTCCATTGGCAGTTGATGGTGTTCCCATTGCCGCCAGTGCAACCATAACCGTTGAATGAGGGCGCGCGCATGACTGCTACGCTATACGTTTGTACCACCTGCCGGGCCGGAGAAGTCCTTGAAGAAGATGCGCCGCGCCCCGGCGCGCTGCTGCACAAGGCGCTGACCGAGAGTGACACGCCGGAAGGTGTGGAAATAGTCGGGGTCGAATGCCTTTCGGCCTGTTCGCAGGGAGCCGCCGTTGCGCTGTCAGAACCTGGCAAATGGACGTATGTCTATGGTCGGCTGACACAATCGGATGCGCCTGACATTCTTGCGGGTGCAGCGGCCTATGCGGCCACCCAAGACGGCCTTGTGCCGTGGCGTGAACGTCCCGTCGTTTTCCGCAAGCAAAGCCTTGCACGCGTCCCCCCTCTCATTCTGCCCCCGGAGCACATCACATGAACGACCTGAGTAAAATACCCGTTACCGTCATCACTGGTTTTCTGGGGTCGGGTAAAACCACGTTGATCCGACACCTGATGACCAACGCAGGCGGTCGCCGCCTGGCCGTGCTGGTCAACGAATTTGGCACTGTGGGCGTGGACGGAGACATATTGAAAAGCTGCGCCATCCCCGACTGCCCCGAGGAGAACATCGTGGAACTGGCAAACGGATGCATCTGCTGCACCGTGGCGGATGATTTCATCCCGACGATCGAGGCACTGATGGCCCTGCCGACGCGTCCCGATCACATTCTGATCGAAACCTCCGGGCTGGCCTTGCCAAAGCCGCTGCTCAAGGCGTTTGACTGGCCCGCAATCCGGTCGAAAATTACCGTCGACGGCGTGATCGCACTGGCCGACGCCGAAGCCGTGGCAGCGGGTCGTTTCGCGGCCGACGAACATGCCGTCGATGAACAACGCAAGGCGGACGAGAGCATCGACCATGAAACGCCGCTGTCCGAAGTGTTTGAAGATCAGATCAGTTGTGCCGACATCATTCTGATGTCAAAAGCGGATCTGGCGGGCGAGGACGGCCTTGCCGCTGCGCGCAAAGTGATCGAGGCGGAAAGCCCCCGCGTGGTGCCGATCCTGTCGATGAGCGAAGGTGTGATAGATACCAATGTGGTCCTTGGCCTGAATGCTGCCGCCGAAGACGATCTTGCCGCTCGCCCGTCGCACCACGATGGGCATGATGACCACGAGCACGACGATTTTGAAACCATCGTAGTGCCGATGCCTGAAATTGATGACGTGGATGCGCTGGTGTCGGCCATCGAAAGACTGGCCAACGAACAACACATCCTGCGGGTCAAGGGATACGTGGCCGTTGCGGGCAAACCCATGCGCATGCTGGTGCAGGCGGTGGGGGCACGTGTACGCCATCAATACGACCGACCCTGGGGTGCCGGCGCCCGGCAGGGGCATCTTGTTGTCATTGCCGAACATGACCACATCGACACCGCCGCGATCCGCGCGACATTGGGTGCTTAGATAAATGCACGTCGTCTTTCGCGAAAGTCATGGGCTGGAGGATAACGAAACCCCCTTTGATCCGGGGCAAACGCCCGCTGATCTGGTGGTGCTTTCGTTTTCGGACAGTGACCTTGGCGCTTTTGCGGCGGGCTGGCATCGTGGCGGCGGGCCGCAGGGCAAGCTGCCGACATTGCGGTTGTGCAACCTTGTTGCCCTGCGCCATCCGGCGTCGGTCGACACATATGTCGAACAGACCCTGAGCGGGGCAAAAGGCATCCTGATCCGTCTGATCGGGGGCGAGAATTATTGGCCCTATGGGATCATGCAGGTGCAGGATTTTGCCCGTCGCAACGACATCGCGCTTGCGATTCTGCCAGCCGATGGGCGCGAAGATCCGGCACTTGATCAACACTCAACCTTGCCTGTTTCCACCCTGCGCCGTCTTTCGCATCTGTGTGATGCAGGCGGGGCCGTCGCTGCGCAAGCGGCCCTGGCACAACTTAGCCTTGCGGCGGGGTTTTATGCCGGCCCCGTGACCGGAGCAAAAACGGTTCCCGACTGCGGGTTTTATGACCCCGACCTGGGGGTCGTCCTGAAATACGCCGCAAACACCAGCCCCGGACCTGATCCGGGGCCTCTCGCTGCACGCGATGCGGTCTCGGGTCAAGCGCGGGATGTGGCCAACAAGACCATCCTTGTCACCTTCTACCGCAGCTATCTGACCGCCGCTGATACCGGGGCTGTTGATGCGCTGGTCACCGAATTGCGCGGACGGGGATTTGCGGCGGTCGGTGTCTTTGTCCCTTCCCTCAAATCCGAAGCGGGGCGCGCGTTCCTGCGGGAGGCGCTTGATGAAGTGGCCCCTTGCGCGATCATCAACGCCACGGCTTTTTCCGGGCGCGGCCATGACGGCACCTCGCCGCTTGATGCGCCGGGCTGCCCGGTTTTTCAGGTCGCCCTGTCAACTGCGCGCGAGAAGGAATGGGCGCAAAGCGAACGCGGTCTTTCGCCGGCGGACCTGGCCATGCACGTTGTCCTGCCGGAGGTAGATGGTCGCATCTTTGCCGGAGTGGTGAGTTTCAAGGCCCCGGAAAAGAAAGACCCGTACCTGCAATTCGCACGCTTTGCCCATCGCGCCAACGCCGCCCGGATCAAGGCAGTGGTGGACCGCGTGTCCGGCTGGCACCGCCTTGCCCGGACGCCGGCGACTGCGCGCAAGCTGGCCCTTGTTCTGTCCACATATCCGGGCCGTGCAGATCAGATCGCTCATGCCGTGGGCCTGGATGCCCTTGCATCCTGCGAAGACATGTTGCTGTCACTGGCCGCCGCTGGTTACGCCGTTACGCCAGAAATCGGTTTCGGCAAGACCCTGACGCAACATAGCATTCCCTGGCCGCTGGAGGCCTATGCGCGGGCACTCGACTCCCTGCCAGATGACCTGAAAGCGGACCTTGAAACCGCTTGGGGCGCGCCGGAAGACGACCCTCTTGCAGCTGACGGCGCGTTCCATTTCTCCGCGCAAAGGTGCGGCAACGCCCTTGTCGCGCTGCAGCCGGAACGGGGGGCAATCGCAGCCCGCGACACCGATTACCATGATCTGGCCCGTGTGCCGCGCCATTCTTATGTCGCCTTTTACCTCTGGCTGCGGGCGCAGGGCAATCACGCGCTGGTCCACATCGGCGCGCATGGCACGCTGGAATGGCTGCCGGGCAAAGCGGTGGCGCTTGGTGATGCGTGCTGGCCCGAGGTGCTGACCGCGGATTTGCCGGTGATCTATCCGTTTATTGTGAACGATCCTGGTGAGGCCGCTCAGGCCAAACGCCGCATTGGGGCCGTGACGCTGGGCCATCTGCCACCGCCGATGAAGGAAAGTGCCACGCCCGACGGCCTGCTGAGGCTTGAGCGGTTGCTGGATGAATACTCTACCGCTGATGGTCTGGACCCCGCGCGCCGGGATCGCCTGATCGACACGATCCGGTCCGAGGCGCAGGCCTCCGGTGTCGAAAACGATCTGGGTCTTGATGAGGACGCAAGTGCCGCCGAAGCAATAACCCGGATCGACCGGTTTGTCTGTGACATCAAGGAAAGCCAATACGGCGACGGTTTGCACATCTACGGGACCGGGGCGGGCGAAAACGAGGGCCTCCTTGCGGCCCTGTCGGGTCAGCGCGTCGCGTCCGGGCCGTCCGGTTCGCCCTATCGGGGCCGCACGGATGTCCTGCCGACGGGGCGTAACCTTTTTGCCGTTGATCCGCGCAGCGTGCCCAGCCGCGCGGCCCACGCGCAGGGTGTCAAGCTTGCCGAGGAACTGATCCGCCGCCACCTGCAGGAGGAAGGCGATTATCCCAAGGGCCTCGTCGTCGACCTTTGGGGGTCTGCCACCATGCGCACAGCAGGCGAAGAAGTTGCGATGGCGCTGCATCTTGCCGGGCTTTCGCCCAAATGGGATGACGGCTCTGACCGCGTGTCGGGGTTTGACATCTTGCCCCTGACGTTGCTCAACCGCCCGCGCATTGATGTCACGTTACGCATTTCCGGGCTATTTCGTGACGTTTTCCCCGGCCTGTCGCAGATATTCGAGGCGGGTGCGATTTCCCTTTCCGAACGCGAAGAAGCCGCCGACATGAATCCCTACAGGATCAGGACGCCGCGCGTTTTTGGTCCCAAGCCCGGTCTTTACGGGATGAACATGGAAGCGGCATTGCTGGATTACTCTGAGCAGGGCCGCGCGGCGGCGGGTGAGGCATGGCTCAAGGCGTCCGAATGGGCCATCGACGTCAAGGGAGAGGCCCGTCAGGACCGCAAAGCCCTGGAGAATCGCCTGGAGCGGGCGGACGGCTTTGCCCATGTGCAGGATCTGATGGAATCGGATGTGCTGTTGGCATCCGACTATGCCAGCCACGAAGGCGGGTTTGCCGCCGCGATGGCGCATCTGGGGGCCGCGAAGCCGGCGATGTATCATGTGGACAGCACGCAGGTGGGCGCCCCCCGTGCGCGAACGATGGTCGAAGAAATCGCCCGTGTTGTCCGCGCCCGCGCCGCCAATCCCGATTGGGCCAGCGGGATGATGCGGCACGCGTTCCGAGGTGCTGCGGAAATTGCGGCCACCCTCGACAATCTGGCGGCTTTTGCGCATCTGACCCGCGACGTGCCTGCGCACCTTTTTGATCTCTATTACGATGCAACACTTGGACGGGATGATCTGGTTGCGTTCATGGATCGCGAAAACCCTGCGGCACTTGCGGAAATGCGCGCCCGGTTTGTTGCCTTGCGTGATGCGGGACTGTGGATCACCCGCCGCAATTCGATCAACGCCCAGATGGAAACAGCGGAATGACCGTGGCACCGATCATCAAGGGGTATTGCCCCGGTGCCCTGCGCCCGATGATGTCAGGTGACGGGCTTGTCGTGCGCATCCGGCCCTTTCACGGGCGGCTCACCTCCTCACAGGCACGCACGATTGCGCAATTGGCGCAACGTCACGGCAACGGCCTGATGGATCTGTCGGCGCGCGGCAACATCCAGTTGCGCGGCGTCACGCAAGAACAGATGGCACCGCTGATAGAAGGGCTGAGCCAGCTCTCGTTGATAGATGAGGACGTGGAACGCGAAAGCCGCCGCAATATCATGGTGACGCCGTTCTGGGACGAAGGCTCTCAGACAGATGCGTTGGTCAGCGCATTGAACGATGCGTTGCGATCCGAGAATGGGTTGGAGATTCCGGGAAAGTTCGGCTTTGCGGTGGACACAGATACGACGTGCGTCCTGCAATCCGCCTCGGCGGATGTTCGATTGGAACGGGACACCAAAAGTGACCTGATCCTGGTTGCGGATGGGTGCCCACGGGGCAAAGCCGTGACATTTGAAACCGCTGTGCATGAGGTTCTGGCGCTGACCCGGTGGTTCGTGTTGGCGCGGCAGGGTCAGACGCGGATGGCCAGGTTGTTGCGGGATGGCATGGCGTTGCCAGAGGGCTTTGACGTTCCCCGACAACCGCGCCACCAGACGCCGAAACCCGGCATGACGCCACATGGCGCGCTGGTTGGTCTGGCCTTTGGACAACTCACCGTCGACACGCTCAGCCGGCTTGCCGATCTCGGGCCGCTTCGGATGACCCCCTGGCGGATGATCCTGATCGAGGGCGCGCGGGACCAACCCGATCTGCCCGACCTTATCACCGACAAGGACGACCCGTTGCTGCGTGTTCATGCCTGCACCGGTGCACCGCGATGTACGCAGGGACTTGCACAAACCCGCCCTCTTGCCCGACAGTTGGTCAGCCATCTGCAAGGCACTCCGGTTCTGCACGTCTCTGGCTGTGCCAAGGGCTGTGCGCACCCCACCCCCGCCGCACTGACCGTGACGGCCACGTCAACCGGCCTGAACCTGATCCGGGACGGGTGTGCAGGTGATCTGCCCCAACATGTTGATCTGACCCTCCAAGACCTAATCAAGGCGCTCTGAATGCCCCATACATACATCACTGACGGCGCCGAGATATACCGCCGGTCTTTTGCCACCATCCGCGCCGAAGCGGCGCTGGACCGCTTTTCGCTGGAAGAGGAAATCGTGACGGTACGCATGATCCACGCCGCCGGCATGGTCGGGCTGGAAGAACATGTGCGTTTCTCCGATGGCATGGCCATTGCGGCGCGGGCTGCGCTGGAAGATGGCGCGCCGATCCTGTGTGATGCCTATATGGTCAGCGAGGGGATCACCCGCAAACGTCTGCCGCGGGAAAATGAGGTCATCTGCACCCTGCGGGACAGCCGGGTGCCGGACATGGCAAACGCCATGGCAAACACCCGCTCTGCTGCGGCGCTTGAATTGTGGCGGCCGCATCTGGCGGGGGCCGTGGTGGCAATCGGCAATGCGCCCACCGCATTGTTCCACCTGTTGAACATGCTGGAAGACCCTGAATGCCCGCGCCCCGCTGCCATCATCGGTTGTCCTGTCGGGTTTATCGGCGCTGCAGAAAGCAAAGACGCCCTGATGCAGGATTTGCCAGTGCCCTCGATGATCGTTAAGGGGCGGTTGGGCGGATCGGCCATTACCGTGGCGGCGGTCAACGCCCTTGCCAGCCGGGTGGAGTAGAGCATGGGCAAAATCATCTGTGCGGGTCTTGGACCCGGCGACCCGGAATTGATGAGCGTGAAATCGGACCGCGTGATCCGCGCGGCCCGGCATGTTGCATTTTTTCGCAAGAAGGGCCGCGCAGGGCAGGCGCGCACCATCGTCAAGGACATGCTGCGCGATGATGTGATCGAATACCCGATGGAATATCCTGTCACCACCGAATTGCGGTTTGACAGTGATGCATACCGCCAGATGATGGTCGGTTTCTATGCCGAATGGACCGAAAAGCTGGCCGCCCTGGCCAAGGACAGGGACATTGTCGTGCTTTGTGAGGGAGATCCGTTTTTCTACGGATCCTTTATGCATCTGCACACCCGATTGCAGGGGCGGGCCGAGATTGAAGTATTGCCGGCGATTCCGGGCATGGTCGGCTGCTGGAATGCAATCGGGGAGCCGTTCACCTGGGGCGACGATGCGATGACCGTGCTGATGGGTACCTTGCCAGAAGCAGATCTGATGCGTCATATGACAGCCGCCGATGCCTTGGTCGTGATGAAAACCGGGCGCAATCTGCCGACGGTCAAGCGGGCTTTGCAGGCTGCTGGCAGGTTGGATGACGCGTGGCTTGTGGAAAAGGGTTCCATGCCGGGCCAGCGGATTGCCAGATTGTCCGAAGTGGCGGAGGATGATTGCCCCTATTTTGCGATTGTACTGGTGCACGGTCACGGCAGACGGCCGGAGGCGGGTGAATGAGGCGCGGTGTTCGGTTTCAGGACCATGCGGCCCCGGATCGTGTCCGGGGCGTGGTGATTGGTCCCGCCCCCTTGGGCCACAACGGGTGTGTGCAATGACCGGCTGGATCGCCATCGCAGGTCTGGGACCGGGCGCACCATCCTTGGTTACACCGGACGTCACGGACACCCTGACACTGGCCACCGACGTGATCGGTTACATCCCCTATGTCGCCCGCGTTGCCCCCCGCGACGGTCTTACCCTGCATCCAAGTGACAACCGGGTCGAACTTGACCGCGCGCTGCATGCACTGCAACTGGCGTCCCGTGGCGCGCGTGTGGTTGTCGTGTCATCCGGTGACCCCGGCGTCTTTGCGATGGCTTCGGCTGTTTTTGAAGCTGTGGAAAAGCACCCCGAATTCATTGACACCGACATCCGCGTCCTGCCCGGCATTACCGCCATGCTGGCCGCTGCCGCCGCGGCAGGCGCACCGCTGGGTCATGATTTCTGTGCCATCAACCTCAGTGACAATCTCAAACCTTGGGCACATGTGGAAAACCGCCTGCGGATGGCGGCGCGGGGTGATTTTGCGATGGCCTTTTACAACCCCCGCTCCAAATCCCGCCCGCACCAGTTTGAACAAACCCTCGACATCCTGCGCGAGGAATGTGGCCCGAACCGACTCATCACCTTTGCCCGCGCGGTCAGCACGCCCCAGCAGATGCTCAATACCGTAACCTTGGGCGAGGCGACACCGGACATGGCCGATATGCGCACCGTGGTGCTGGTCGGCAATTCCGCCACCCGCCGCCTTGGTCGCTATGTCTATACCCCGCGGTCCGCGTCGTGACCCAGCCAGCGCATCACCTGCGGCACGTCTTGTGCGATGCTGTCGCCGGGCAGCACGGGCCGCTCTGCCATCAGGACAGGCAGCCCGCGCGCCCGCGCCGCGTCCAGCTTCGCCCGCGCGCCAGCGCCACCGCTATTCTTGGCGACGATATGGGTGATGCCATGTGCCGCCATCAAGGCGCTGTCGCCGGCCACATCAAACGGTCCACGTGCGATTACAACAGTGGCATTGAGCAGGGGAAGCGCGGCCTGCGGCGGATCGACCAGCCGCAACAGATAGTGATGCTGCGGTTTGACTCTGAACAGGTCGATATGCTGCTTTCCTATCGCAAGAAAAACCCGCGACGGCGCATCGGGCAATGCGTCCGGTATATCCTCCAACCGGGGCAGCAGGATCCAGTTATCCGGTGCGTCGGGCACCCAGGCGGCCCGCTCCAGCCGGACAAGCGGCACTGCCGCCGCGCGGCAGGCGGCAAATGCGTTTCGAGACATCCCGGCGGCAAAGGGATGGGTCGCGTCAATGACATGGCTGATGCCCTCGCGATCCAGAAAGCTGTGCAACCCGGCCACGCCCCCGAAACCACCCACTCGGGTTGGCAGAGGTTGCGCCAGCGGGGCAGAGGTTCGGCCGGCATAGGAGAATACCGCGTTGATCCCGGCCCCGGCCAGTGCCCCGGCCATGCGGCTGGCCTCGGTTGTGCCGCCCAACAAAAGGATGCGCATGATGGGTGATCCCTGGCTGACGATCATCGGAATGCCGGACGATACCGCAGCCGCCTTGCCCCCTGCAAGCAGTGAAGCGATTGCGGCGGCGGATGTCATTTTCGGCGGTCCCCGCCATCTGGAGTTGGTGGCGGCAGGGGCGCGGGGCCGTCCTTGGCTCGTGCCCTTTTCAATTGACCCGGTTCTGGCCGCGAAACCGGCGCGCGTTGTGGTGCTGGCGTCCGGCGATCCCTTCTGGTTCGGTGCGGGCGGCAGCCTGTCGGCGCATCTGACCCCCGGTGAATGGCGTGTCCTGCCTGCGCCATCCACCTTTTCGCTGATTGCCGGACATCTGGGATGGCGCATGGAAGAGATCACATGCCACGGCCTGCACGCGGCTGCCTTCGCCCAATTGCGCAGGGTGTTGGCGCCGCGTGGCAAGATCATCTGCCTTGTCCGCGACGGTGATGCGCCGGGCGCTCTGGCGATCTGGTTGCGTGAGCAGAACGCAGGTGTGGCCCGCCTCTGGATATGTGAACGCATGGGTGGCCCGCACCAGCGCGTCCGTCAGACAACCGCCGAAACTTTCGACCTGACCGATATTGCGGCACCCGTTGCTGTTGCGGTTGAACTGCCCGCTGGTGTGGGGCTGCCTCGCGCTTGCGGTCTGCCGGATGATGCTTTTGCCCATGACGGCCAGATCACCAAGCGCCCTGTGCGCGCGCTGACCCTGTCTGCGCTGGCCCCCCGACCGGGTGAACACCTGTGGGATCTCGGAGCAGGGTCAGGTTCGATCAGTGTGGAATGGTGCCTTGCCGGAGGGCGGGCCACCGCGTTTGAAATCAACCCCGACAGGTCCGCCAACATCACCCGAAACATCGCCAATTTTGGCCTGTTGGCCCGTATGCAGGTGGTGAACGGGCCGTCACAGGACCATATTGCCACTGCGCCGCCCCCGGACGCTGTGTTTGTAGGCGGTGGGGGCGACCGCGCGCTGTTTCAGGCGCTTTTTGAGGCACTGCCAGCAGGTACCCGATTGGTCGCCAATGGTGTGACGCTGGAAACCGAAACCCTGCTGGCCACACTGCATGGGACCATGGGTGGCACGTTGATGCGCATCGAACTGGCTGCGGCCGAGCCGCTGGGCCGGATGCGTGGCTGGCAACCGATGCGCCCCATCGTGCAATGGAGCGCGACACTATGAGGGCTCTGGGCATCGGATTTCGCGCGGCGGCTGATCTTTCCAGCTTGCAAGACGCGCTGCAACAGGTGCTGCTGCTGGCGGGCGGGGGGATCGACGTGGTTGTCACCGAAAGTGCAAAATCCCGCGAAAAACTGTTTCGGGAATTTGCGCAGGTCATGGGCGTGCCTGGCTTGGGCATCACGCAAACCGATCTGGAACAGATGATTACACCAACACAGTCGCAACGTATCATCGACAAATTCGGTACCGGGTCACTGGCCGAGGCCGCCGCGCTGGCGGCCGCTGGCCCCGACGCGAGGCTGGTTGCGGAGCGGGTGATCTCAGGCGATGGTATGGCCACTGCGGCCATTGCGGAAAGTTAAAGGAAAAGCATATGACTGTTCATTTCATCGGCGCGGGGCCGGGTGCGCCGGACTTGATAACGCTGCGCGGGCGCGACCTGATCGCTGCGTGTCCTGTGTGCCTGTATGCCGGGTCGCTGGTGCCTGAGGCGCTGTTGTCGCATTGCCCCGACGGCGCGCGGATCGTGAACACGGCGCGGATGTCGCTGGATGAAATCATGGATGAGATCAGCGCTGCACATGCGGCGGGCCATGACGTCGCGCGGCTGCATTCCGGTGATCTGTCGGTCTGGTCCGCGATGGGCGAGCAATTGCGCCGCCTACGCGCGCTCGACATCCCCTATGACGTCACTCCGGGCGTGCCATCCTTTGCCGCCGCCGCCGCGACGCTGGCGACGGAATTGACCCTGCCCGGCGTGGCACAGTCGGTCATCCTGACCCGTACCTCGGGCCGCGCCACCGCGATGCCCGAGGGCGAGACGCTGGAGAATTTCGCGCGCACGGGAGCAACGCTTGCCATTCATCTGTCGGTGCATGTGCTGGACAAGGTCGTGGCCGAATTGACACCGCATTATGGGGCCGGGTGTCCGGTTGCTGTTGTCTGGCGCGCGTCATGGCCCGATGAACGGGTGGTCAAGGCGACGCTGGACACCTTGCAGACCGCCATCGGAGCGGAGATGGAGCGCACTGCGCTGATCCTTGTGGGCCATGCTATCGGCTCCGAAGATTTTGGCGAAAGCCGTCTTTATGCCGGTGACTACGACCGCCGTTTCCGCCCCGTGGGCACCGCCCCGCGTTTCCCGGAGACCGCCGAATGATCCCCCCCGGCCTGATGATTTCCGCGCCCTCCTCCGGCACCGGAAAGACAACATTGATGCTGGGCCTCCTGGCAGCGTTTCGTGCGCAGGGCGTCAATGTGCAGCCATTCAAAAGCGGACCTGACTACATTGACCCCGCGTTCCATACCGCCGCCTCGGGGCGTGCGTCGTTCAACGTCGATAGCTGGTCGATGGGCCGGGATCGGATTGATGGGCTGGTGGGCAATGCCATGGGCGCAGACCTTATCCTGGCCGAAGGGTCCATGGGGCTTTTTGACGGCGTTGCCATTCCGGGGGCCTGCGGCAACGGGGCAAGCGCGGACATCGCGGCACATATGGGCTGGCCCGTGGTGTTGGTGCTGGACGTATCCGGTGCCGCACAATCGGTCGCGGCAACGGCGCTGGGGTTCAAGACGATGCGTCCTGAAGTGACGCTGGCCGGTGTGGTGCTGAACCGCGTTGCCTCGCCGCGCCACGAGGCATTGGTGCGCGTCGGTATGGACGCGGTTGGGGTGACGGTTCTGGGGTCGCTGCCACGCCGCAAGGAGATCGAGATGCCAGAGCGGCATCTGGGCCTGGTCCAGGCAGGAGAGCAGGAAAACCTGCCTGAAATTCTGGCTGAGGCGGCGGCGTTTGTTTCCGAACATGTGGATATGGATGCCCTGCGTGCGGCTGCGGCAGGTACGCTAAGGGAGGCGCCAGCACCGCGCCATGTGACCCCGCCGGGACAGCGGATTGCGCTGGCCAAGGACGACGCATTTGCCTTTGTCTATCCGCATCTTCTGGCTGGATGGCGGGCTGCCGGGGCCGAGGTGTTGGCCTTTTCTCCGCTGGCGGATGAAGCCCCTGATCGGGGTGCCGACATATGCTGGTTGCCGGGGGGATACCCTGAATTGCACGCAGGCAAACTTTCTGCCGCGCAAAACTTTCGGACCGGCCTGCAAGGCTTTGCCATGACAAAGCCAGTTCACGGTGAATGCGGTGGGTACATGGCGATGGGCGCGGGTCTGGTGGACAAGGACGGTGTGCGCCACGAGATGACCGGTCTTCTGGGGCTTGAGACCTCTTTCGAGAAACGCAAATTCCACCTTGGCTATCGCAAGGCCAGGCTGAACGCCGCCATTCCGGGACATGACGCAGGGGCCGATCTGCGGGGGCATGAGTTTCACTATGCCACCATTCTGGCAGAACCGGACGCACCGCTTGCGCAGATCACAGACAGCAATGATCTGGAGGTGCCGGAAACCGGATCGGTGCGCAGCTACGCGGATGGCGGACGCGCAACAGGCACGTTTTTCCACATGATTGCGGATGCCACATGAGCGGCTTTGTCTCTTTTGTTTCTTCGGGTCCGGGCGACCCGGACCTGCTGACCCTCAAGGCAGCGGAGCATTTGAAAGCCGCCGAAGTTGTCCTGTTCGACGATCTGAGCGCCGGGCCGATCCTTGACCTTGCCAACCCGGATGCGGATCTTATTGGCGTGGGCAAACGGGCCGGACGCGCCTCGCCCAAGCAGCACCACGTGAGCCGTGTCCTGGTGGATCATGCGCAGGCGGGCCTGCGGGTCGTCCGCCTGAAGTCGGGCGACAGCGGCATGTTCGGGCGGCTGGAAGAAGAGATTACGGCGCTGATCGAAGCGGGCATTCCGTTCGAGATTGTGCCGGGTGTGACATCTGCCTCTGCAGCGGCCGCGACGGCCGGGATGCCCTTGACACGCCGGTTGTCCGCGCGGCGGGTGCAGTTTATCACAGGTGCGGATGTGACCGGTGATCTGCCGCCGGATGTGAATATGGCCGCCCTTGCAGACCCCCTGGCGACGACGGTCGTCTATATGGGCAAACGCACATTTCCGGGTCTGGTGGTGCGGTTGATGGAATATGGCATGCCAGGTACCACCCCCGCGATGCTGGCCGAGGCGGTGTCGACCCCTGCCGAAAAAATCACGCGATTCACGATCGAAAGCCTTGCCGCACATCTGGAAACCAGCACAAGCAGCACTCCTGCGCTGATCTTTTACGGCCCCTTGGCGGAGCTTGAGGCGTGAAGGTTTTTGTCTGTGCCACCTGCACGCCTGATGGTAATTTTGTCGATGTGTTGCGGCAGGGAATGAGAGGCTATCACGTAGAGAGCATCGACTGCATGTCCGGCTGTACCCGCGCACAGACGGTGGCGTTCCGCAGTCCGGGCAAGGTGGCCTATCTCTTTGGTGACGTCACCGAGGCAGACCTGCCGGAGCTGCGGAATTTCGCGCGGCTTTATCAGGCATCGGATGACGGCACTTTTGCAAATGCGCGGGTTCTGGGCGATCTGCGCACCAAGGCCATCGCGCGGATACCGGGGTAGCTTATGAAACTGACCTTGATTGGCATCGGCACGGGCAATCCCGACCATCTGACCTTGCAGGCGATCCGTGCCATCAATGCGCAGGATCTGATCCTGATCCCGCACAAAGGCGAAGGAAAGGCCGATCTGGCGGACCTGCGCCGCGCGATCTGTGACGAGGTATTGACCACGACTGATACCCGGATTGCCGAATTTGACCTGCCGGTCCGCGATGAGGCGACGGCGGATTACCGTCGGCGGGTCGATGACTGGCACGATGCGATTGCGCAGGTCTGGGCGCAGACAATTGCGGCGCAACCGGGTGCTGAGAATGTCGCGCTGCTGGTCTGGGGGGATCCGTCGCTTTATGACAGCACGCTGCGCATTGCGGCGCGGCTGGACCCGGTGCCGGAGTTGGAGGTGATCCCCGGCATCACATCACTGCAAGCGCTGACAGCAGCCCATGCAATTCCCATCAATGACATTGGCGCACCCTATCTGGTGACAACGGGACGGCAGCTGCGCGACCACGGCTGGCCGGAGGGGGTGGAGACGGTGGCGGTAATGCTGGATGGCGGCTGCGCCTTTCAGACGCTTGCGGGCGCGGATTTCCACATCTGGTGGGGCGGTTATGTGGGCATGAAAGAGCAGATCATCTGCGAAGGGCCATTGCATGAGGTCTGCGACAGGATCATCGCCATGCGGGCAGAGGCGCGGTCGGCGCATGGATGGATCATGGATATTTATGTCCTGAGACGCAGAGCGGCGGACTAGGCGCGGCGCGGTAGATCGGGTCCGGAGCGGTGGCGGGGTCAGGTGTCGGGATCGACTTTGCCGCGCATTGCCTTGACTTCGCCTCGCACCTTTTTGGCTTTCAGGCGGCGCTTTTTTGACCCCAGTGTGGGCCGGGTGGCGATGCGGCGCTTGGGCGGTGTGAGGGCCTGTTTGATCAGCGCCACGAGCCGTTCACGTGAAATGTCGCGGTTGCGGGCCTGACTGCGGGTCTCGTCACATTGCAGGATCAGCGCCCCGTCGTTGGTCCAGCGGCGGCCGGCCAGGCGTTTGAGCCGGGACTTGACCGCAGGCGAAAGGGAGGGGGAGGTGGCGGCTTCAAACCGCAATTCTACTGCGGTAGCCACCTTGTTGACGTTCTGCCCTCCCGGGCCGGACGCGCGCACGAAATTCTCTGTGAGTTCCCAATCCTGCACTGCAATGTCGTCGGTGATACGTAACATGGAGGCACCATCGCATTGCTGAGCGCCGGGGTGAAGATGCGAAAAGGGCCACCCCCGTAGGAGCGGCCCAATCGAATGGTTTGCAGGAGGGGGCCGGTTAGACCGTTGTCCACTCAGGTGATTTCAAACCGCCAAGGGCTGCCTTAGCGGGAGACCTCCCAAGCTGTTCCGACACCTCGCTCCAATACCTTTCTTGACACTGGATCACCTCCTTTTCATTTGTTGAACTCACCTGAATCGTCGCATAGATTTTGCGAAACGCAAAGTGTTTTTTCAGCAGGGGCGGCTGCGCCGCAGGCGACCCTATTTTGCTGATGAGGGGGTTTTACCCCCTCAAACTCCCCCAGAGTTTATTTTGAAAGATGAAGGGATCGCGGGGTCAGGTTGCGATGACAAGCCGTGCGGTGATCAGGCGGAAAGGGATCAGGGCCAGCAGGGCGATGGTCAGCTTTACGGCCCAGTCGGCCAGGGCGAGCGACACCCACAAAGGAGCGACAGGACCGATGCCGAGGATTGGCAGCGTATCGGCGGCCCATGAGACATCGGTTGCGGGGTGAATCAAGGTGAGCGTGCCCGAAAAGGCGATGGAGAAGAAGATCGCGGTGTCCAGCGTGCTGCCGATTAGTGTGCTGGCGAGGGGCGCGCGCCACCAGGCACCGGAGCGCAGGGCGCTGAAGACCGAGACGTCGATCAGTTGCGCCACAAGGAATGCTGCCGCCGAGCCGACAGCGATGCGCAGGGTCACAAGCGGGCCGAATTCGCCGATGATCTGTGTGCCGATCAGCGAGCAGATCAGGCCAACGATGAACCCCGCCAGCACCACCCGGCGGGCAGCAGCCGTGCCATAGACGCGGTTCATGATGTCAGTGATCAGAAAGGCCAGGGGATAGGTGAAGGCACCCCAGGTGAGCCATTGGCCAAAGAGGAACTGGACCAGAATATTCGAGGCGACCACAATTGCGGCCATGGCAAGGATGCCGGGGAGGTATGTGCGTGTCATATGTGAACCGTTTTGTACAAGGGTGCGGCGACTTGGCCTGCGGTGCATCCGCAGACAGGCGGGCCATAAGCTGTTGTGTGGGCAGGCGCAAGTCATTCCGTCAGGGCGTATTCCACGATCTGGGTCTTTTGCAGGGTCAGAAAGTTGTCGTCGGAGATCAATGTCAGGCGTGTTTGTCCCGCGCTGTCTTGCCAGACGCTCAGGCCTTCGAGATTGTCGAAACGGCCTGCAGGGGTGGTCAGCAAGGTGGTTTCGGGTGCCGCGTCCCGGATCAGATCAAAGCGGCGGATGCGGCTGCGAAAACCAAGGGGGGTGACCGCGCGTTCCAGTAGATAAAGCCGGCCCCGATCGTCGAAATCCGCACCAACGGGCAGGAATGGGCCCCGGCGCGGTATTTTGTGGGCAACGCGCCATCCGGCGGGTGTCAATTTGTAGAGATCGAAGGGGGCGTGGCGGCCCGTTGATCGTTCCGGCAAGGTGTAGAGGGTGCCGTCGGGATGAAGGGCCAGGGCCTCAAGCCCGGCATTGGATTCAAAGGTGTCGAAGGCGTCAGACGAGGCGAGCAGGCGGGTGCGCCCTGTGCCGAGGGTCAGGGAGGCGACACGGTGGCGATGCTCAAAGGAGACATAGGCTGTGGTGCCGTCGGAAGACAGCGCGAGACCTTCAGCATCATGGGATCGGCCGGACAGGGGTCTGCCGTTCTTGTGTGTCAGCCGGCGGTGATCGCGCAGTTCAATGCCGGTAAGGCGGTTGTCCTGACGGCGCAGATTGACCCGAACAAGCATGCCCTTGTCCGTTATCAGCGTGGCCAGAGCGCCCTGGGACGTGACCTCAATTCCAGAAAAACCGCCAAACCATGTGCGGTCCAGGGACCATTGGGTATCAGAGATGAGGCGCAGGGCTTGATCCGCCTGCGCAGTTGACGCGGCACAAAGCAACCAGAGCACAAGGAGCAGGGGCAAGGGGGTCAGTTTTTCAACACCGCCTGGCACTGGGCGGGCAAATCGGCCAGCAGCAATTCACGACGTGGTTTGCGTCTGGGCGCATCTGGATCAGGGGGCGGTGGATTGAGGATGTTGCGCTGCCATTCGCGGGCGTCTGCACAGCCGTCCCCAGGCGGCGGCGGGGTCTGGTTCACGCATCCGCGCAGCCCTTCCGGACAGGCCAGGCGCACGTGGAAATGGAAATGGTGGCCAAACCAGGGGCGGATTTTGCGAAGATAGGCGCGGTCGCCATTTTCATCGGCACACATCTGGACCTTGGCACCGGGAAAGACAAAGATCCGTTCGACCCTTGGATCCTTCGCCGCAGCGCGCAGAATATTGTGATGGGCACGGGTCCAGGAACTGTTGACATAGGCGCCTTTGGCCCGGCGCATGGAAATGGAGGATATGCCTTCGCGCTGTTTGCGGGTCAGCGCGAGAGATTTGGGCGGCAGCATCCAGATGTCGGCATCCAGCCCGATCTGGTGACTGCGGTGTCCAGTCAACATTGGTCCGCCTCGCGGCTGGCTCATGTCACCCACATAGAGCCCCTGCCAACCGGGTTGGGTTGCGGCAAAGGCGGACAGTTTCTTGACCATATCATTGGTTTCGGGATGCGCCCAGTTGCGGTTGCGTGACAGGCGCATTGCCTGCCATGTCGGGCCGGTTTCCGGCAGTTGTTGTGCGCCGGCAAGGCATCCCTTGGCGTAAGACCCATAGGCGGCGGGTGATTGCGATGAAGCGTTGCTTTTGGCGCCAAACAGCTTTTTCGCTTGGGTTGTGCTGAGCGCGCCGCCGGACGAGCCGATTGTCGGCATGACTTCGGGCGCACCGCTGATGTCGCGGGAACCGCCGCAGGACGCAAGCACAAGGCCAAGGGCAGCGGCACCAAGCACACGTGTCAGGGTCATGACGCAAAATCTCCGTCTTTCTTGACCCATGCTAGCAGGATCAGACCGACGATGAAAAGCCCCACAACCGGCGTGATGCCCAGACGCTGGCTACCGGTGACATCGCTTGCGATGGCGATCAGGGCAGGGGCCAGAAATGATGTGGCCTTGCCCGACAGGGCGTAGAGGCCGAAGGCCTCTGTCATGCGTTCGGGATTGCCCTGACGGGTCAACATGTTGCGCGATGATGCCTGCAACGCGCCGCCCGCGGCACCAATGAGCGCCCCGGCAATATAGAACGTGATGTCCGGCAACGGCGATCCTTCGCCGACGGCAAGCCACAGAACCGATGTGGGTGTCAGGGAAATAATCAGGACCGCAGTCAGGATCAGGACAACGCAGCAAAATACGATGACCGGCATGGGGCCGATGCGGCGGTCGACCCGGCCACCGATCCAACAGAATACCGCGCCGGAAATCGCCGCAAGAATGCCAAAGATGCCAATGTCGATGATCGACCAGTTCAGCACACCCAGCGCGTAGATACCGCCAAAAGTGTACATCCCGTTCAGCGCATCACGGTAAAACATGGATGACCCAAGATAGGCCATCAGAGACGGATGACGCGGAAGCCCGCGCAGGGTTTGCATCAGATCAGTCAAACCTTTGCCGACGCGGTATTTCTGTGCGGCCGGATTGGGTGTATCGCGGATGTAGAGGAAGAACGGGATCATGAAGACGATGAACCACACTGCGGTCAACGGACCGACGATCCGGGTGTCGGCCTTGGTGGCGGGGTCCAGTCCAAAGAGCGGCGGCAGCCCGATCATGGTCTTGCCCGACCCGGTGGCCTGAAACAGGGCAATCATGGCGATCAGGGCAACAACACCTCCGACATAGCCAAAGGCCCAGCCAGAGCCGGAAAGACGCCCGCGTTCACCTGGATCGGGATCCAGTTCCGGCAGGTAGGAGTTGGTGAAGATCGTGGCAAACTCCATCCCGATCAGGCCAATGCCAAAAAAGAACAAGGCCCAGAGGATCGAGAAATCTTGCGGCGCGGTCCACCAGAGCGCCCCTGAACCCACCACATACAGGAGCGAAAAGAGCCAGACCCACGGCATTCGGCGGCCCGAGGAATCCGCGACAGACCCCAATATCGGGGCGAGAATAGCGATCGTGATGCCAGTTACGGTCAGGCCATACCCCCAGTAGGCCTGTGCCTGTGCCTTGGCGGCGGCCACCCCCATGCCCCCATCCACCAACGCGGCGGTTGCGGTCTGGGCAAAGTAGGGCCCGAAAATGAAGGTCAAAAGAAGCGTGTTATAGGGCTGACTGGCCCAGTCGAAAAAGTACCATCCCCAAATTCTTTTGCGCGCTGAAATCCCTGCCATATTACCCCCATCCATCCCGGTATGAAATGTAGAGCAGGGCACAAGCGATTAAGCAAGTTTTGCTTTGCGCTGCATGACGTTGCGCGCGCGTTTCCTGTTTCGCACAGACGCGGGGTCATGCAGCGAATTATTCGCCTTTCCGCTGTGCCTTTGTTCAAGGAGGCGGGTGGGTGAAGCCGATGACAGGGAGGCGCCATCTCGGCCTTGCAGGGGGGAACGCATCCGGCGCCGACGTGACACAATCGCCGCCCGCATCGCGGCGCCGGCCTAATCTTGCATCGGCGGCCAGGGTCTGAGGTTTTCTGTCTGTGACCATTCCTCAAGCCATTCCGGCATTTTGGGCGACGTATCCTCCCTACCCATTGCCTTGAGCACGTCCTCAATCGGGATCAATCCGTTCTTGTTGGTGACGGCCGCGCGAAAGACGACGTGACTGGCGCATTCGCCGTTCTGCTTCCACATGGATTGCTCAAGATACAGGAATTTGTCGTCCCAACACACGGCGCGGCTGCGCATCTCGAACCGTTCAAAGCCGTGGATGCGGCGGCGGAAACGGGTGATGGAACCGGCCATCGTCATGGCCCAGCCTTCCTTGCGTACTGTATCGATCAATCCTGCGCGTTGTCCCAGCGCCGTGCGCCCGATGTCATAAATGGACATCGCGCGCCCGTTGTTCAGCTCAAGCCAGAAATCGAGGTCATGGGGCCAGCAACGGTGCTGGCTGATGTGGGTTTCCGTCATTGAGGTAAAGCGCGGCATGCGGCTGGCGAGATACAAGTCTTTGGCGATGCGAATAAATGGGAACATGGACAGTCTCCTTTGCCGTCCCGACTTGGGAATCCCGGTGCCTGCGCGCAACAGTGTACCTTGCGGCACTCTTGCGGAACGTCGCGTCGCGGCTTAACTGGTTGGCAACGCGCTGAAAGGGGTCGTCATGACATCACTGTTCCAAATCCTGATGCTTTTGCTGAATGTGGTCTATTTTATCGTGATCGCGCACGTGATCATGTCCTGGCTGATTAATTTTCAGGTGCTCAACCTGCGTCAGCCCATTGTCGCCCAGATATGGGAGGGGCTGAACCGTTTGCTGGAACCTGTCTACGGCAGGGTACGCCGGATCCTGCCGGCAATGGGAGGGTTGGACCTCGCGCCATTGGTGGTGCTGATCGGTGTGATTATTCTGCGCATCATTCTGATGAACAACGCGGCCATGTTCTACTGAGACCGTGGCCCCGGCACCTGGCCGGGGCAGTGTTCCGCTATTCGGCGGCGGCGCGTTTGGGCAAGACCCAATCGGGCCGCGCAAAGTGGCAAGTGTAGCCATGCGGGATGCGTTTCAGGTAGTCCTGATGCTCCGGTTCTGCTTCCCAGAACTCGCCACCAGGTTCGACTTCGGTCACGACCTTGCCGGGCCAGAGGCCTGATGCCTCCACATCGGCGATGGTGTCCAGCGCGACGGCCTTTTGATCGTCATCCAGATAGTAGATCGCAGAGCGGTAGCTCATGCCACGATCATTGCCCTGTTGGTTCAGGGTGGTGGGGTCGTGGATCTGAAAAAAGAATTCAAGCTGTTCGCGGAACGAAGTGACAGAGGGATCAAAGATGATCTCGATCCCTTCGGCGTGGGTGCCATGGTTGCGGTAGGTGGCGTTGGGGACATCGCCGCCGGTGTATCCCACGCGGGTTGAAATCACGCCGGGGCGTTTGCGGATCAAGTCCTGCATGCCCCAGAAACATCCCCCTGCCAGCACTGCGCGTTCGGTTGTCATGTCACGTCCTCCACTTGATTGATGTAGTTGCCATATCCCTCGTCGGCCATGTCGTCGCGGTGAATGAACCGCAACGACGCAGAGTTGATGCAATAACGCATCCCGCCCCGATCAGGCGGCCCATCGGGAAAGACATGGCCGAGGTGGCTGTCTCCATGCCGGGAGCGGACTTCGGTGCGCACCATGCCCAGCGACGCGTCGCGGTGTTCGGTCACATTGTCGATGGGTTTGGTAAAGCTGGGCCAGCCGCAACCGCTTTCATATTTGTCGGCAGAGGCAAACAGCGGCTCGCCACTGACGATGTCCACGTAAATGCCCGGATCCTTGTTGTTCAGCAACTTCCCGGTGCCGGGGCGCTCGGTACCGCTTTCCTGTGTGACGTGAAATTCTTCGGGTGAGAGGTTGGCAACAACCTCTGCGCGCTTTTTGTATTGAGCCATGGTTTTCTCCCTTGGTCTGGGTCCGCGCCATTAGATGGGGCTTGCGCGGATAATTCAAAGAGTTTGTGACGTCGACGCAAGGATATGTGAACCATCCTCGCATCCGGGGCGTCGCCGCACTATATCCAGAAGACGGTCATGCGCTGGATCATGATGGCATTGATAACTTTGACACTGGGGAGCACCGCAATGGCGGCAACCAAGGATATGACCTTTACCGATATAGATGGCGGTGTGCTGGACGTGAGCGCCTGGGCCGGGCAACCGGTATTGGTGGTCAACACGGCCTCGCAATGCGGGTTCACGCCACAGTACAGAGCCTTGCAGGAGCTTTACGATACCTACAAGGATCGCGGTCTGATCGTGCTGGCAGTGCCGTCGGACGATTTCCAACAAGAGCTGGACAGTGCCGAAGAGGTCAAGGATTTCTGTGAGATCACCTTTGGGCTGAACCTGCCGATGACAGACATCACCAGCGTGAAAGGCCCCGGTGCGCATCCGTTTTACCAAACGGTCAAGGCCGAGACGGGATTTGCGCCGCGCTGGAATTTCAACAAGGTGCTGATTGGTCCGGATGGGGCTGTCGCGGGCACTTGGGGCGCCACGGTGAAACCCACCGCACGGCCCATCAAACGGGCGATTGAGGCGTTGCTGGACTGATCTCTCGCGGCTAGGCTTCCTCTGATAATGGAGGACCGCGGATGCCTGAAAAAGAACCCGATCTTGATGCCGCCTATGCGCTAGAGACGCCCGATGACAATCGGCGGCTTTATGCGGATTGGGCGCGCACTTATGACGATGGTTTTGCCAAGGACATGAATTACCAGTTGCCGCGCCTTGTGGCACTTGTGCTGGCCGAGGTGTTTCAGGGGCCGGGACCGGTTCTGGATGTCGGTGCAGGCACGGGATTGGTGGCGGAAAACATGGTTATGCGTGATGCGTTGGCTGTGGATGCGTTGGATATTTCAGCGGATATGCTTGCCGTTGCGGCGGCCAAGGGACTGTACCGACAGACGATCGAGGCGGATCTGACCGGAGCGATTGATCTGGCTGATGGCGCCTACGGAGCGGTGGTCAGTTCGGGCACGTTTACGCATGGCCATGTGGGGCCGGATGCCCTTGACGAATTGCTGCGGGTGGCACGACGGGGGGCCTTTTTTGTGCTGTCCATCAATGCGGAGCACTTTGAGGCGCGGGGATTTGCGGCGAAATTCGCGGCATTGGCGGATCGGATCGACGCGCTTGAGCACCGGATGATCCACATCTACGGCCCCGATGCGCAGGACGATCACAAGGATGACCTTGCGCATATCGCCGTGTTTCAGAAACGGTAGCGCAGGTGATCATCCGGCACGCGATGCCGCAAGGTGCAGGTGCGACGAGCTTTATTCTGGCGGAGATACTGGAGATGTGGGGGGAGTGCGCGGGAGAGAACGCCCGCGCATGTTCTGGATCACTACATTGCACATCCCAACAGAAGCCCAAATAATCGAGGTAGAACGACTTACTGTTGGTGCGGTGCGGTTTGAGGCCAAATCGAGGCGCAACCTTACTATCCCAGATCGGAAATACGGCAGGGTTGACAAAATGCAGTAATTTGCTTGTTCCAATCCATGAGTTGTTTAGGAGGGGGTTTGATACCCTTCCCGAAACCAAGGACGCGGCATCATCTAAAACGTCGCAGCTTCGAAACTTTTGTATGGAAAGTGCGCCGGAAGCGAACGCGGAGAAATCCCAGGTTCTCAAGATGGTCGGCATCCATGCGTAGACCGCACAACCAAGCATTAATAGATTTTCCGTTCGCGCATGATCTTCCAGCTTGTCAGCAGGCGTAAGTAGAACGTTGTGCATTTTGGCATACTGGGGAGGCAGATCCGGAATAGCACTCGGCTGTACAATACGGTGCTGAAAGAACCTTTTCGCACGTTTGCAGTCCATTTTCATGACCATGTCAGAAATCGCTCGCAGAAAATCAGAACATGTTTTTCTTCCGTTCGGGACGACTCGATCTTACGGGATTGGCTTTTGGCCAGACCGCCCTGCCGTTTGTTTGCGGCAACTTGCAGCATCGGTCAACATGGACTCAAAGCTGCCTTCAACCTGTTCTCATGACAATACGCTGAAGATGTGTTCGATCCTGACGAACCTGTCCAAAGGCAGTCGTCAGCGTCCGCCAAGACACGCCAAGCGGGCCAGCGCATCTGCGCTCAGCTTTTCCACCAACTCGCCCGCAGGCAATTGCAGGTTCATCGCAGCGGATTGACCGTAAAGCATGAAGGACGCGTCCTCATCCGGTGCAGCCTGCCGAATGGGGGTGCTGAGCGTGTACATGTGCATGAAATCGGGCAAGGGGTCAGGATGGTGGGCCATCTCCTGGGCAAAGCGGGAGCGCATGCCGCGTGCAGAGCGACCGGAATAGGCGTCGGTGAACATCGTATCGGTGTCACTGGCGTTCAGGATGCGGGTGCGCCGGGCTTCTTCGGTTGCCGCTTCGGGGCAGGTCAGGAATGCGGTGCCGATCTGAACGCCCGCCGCGCCAAGGGCAAAGGCCGCCGCGATGCCGCGCCCATCTGCTATGCCGCCTGCGGCGATCACGGGCACCTGCACCGCATCCACAATCTGGGGGATCAGCGCAATGCCGCCAATCCCCTCCGCAGGCGCGGTACGTTTATGCGAGCCGCGATGACCCCCGGCCTCCCAGCTCTGGGCGATGATGGCGTCGATGCCCGCTTCCTCAAGCGCGCGTGCCTCTGCGGAGTTGGTTGCGGTGCTGATTAAGGTGATACCAGCATCCTTGAGCCGATCAATCACCGCCGTTCCGGGATGGCCGAAATGAAAACTGACCACAGCCGGCTTGATGTCGAGCACCAGATCGAGATGTTCCTGGTCGAAACCGGCACCGATGTCAGGAAGGACAGAAGGTGGATCGCCAAGGTCGTATTTGTCGTACCATGTTTTGAGTTTCTTGCGCGCTGCCGCGAGCACCTCCGGGTCCGTTTGCGCGGCATCGCGGATGAAGAAATTGAGGTTGAAGCCCCGGTTGCTGGCGCGCCGGATCGCGGCGGCCTCATCCCGGATCTTGTCGATGGGCTTGCCGCCACAGCCAAGCGAGCCAAACGCGCCCGCGCTGTTGACGGCTGCAACCAGAGCGGGGGAGCATGACCCCACCATCGGGGCCTGAATGATGGGATGGGTGATGTTCAGAAGATCGCAAAGACGGTTGTCAGGCCACATGTCAGCATACTTTCCGCGGTTGGGGGCTCAGGTGATCGGCACCCGCCCCGGTCTGCCGGGTCGCCCTCATTGTGTTGATCAAAGCAGGGCGGGTGGCAACAGGGCGGTCCGCTCAAGTTGTCCGATACCATGACATAGGTCAACTTTTGCCCTGCGCTAATGGGCTAGGATGAGGCAGAACAGGAGAAACAGCATGTACAAGAACATCCTTATCCCCATGGCACCCGATCATAGCCATCCGTTTTCTGAATCCCTTGATATAGCGCGCAAAATTGCGGCTGATGGGGCCAAGATCACGGCGCTTTCGGTTGTCGAAATGATCCCCGACTACGTGGCTTCAATGCTGCCTGCCGGTCAGTTGAAAAAAAACGCCGAGAATATCGCCACAACATTGCACGACGAGGCGGGCAGTCAGGCGGGTGTGAGCGTCGATGTTATCAGCGGCCACGCTGGCAAGAGCATCGTGGATTACGCAAGCAAGCATGATGTGGATTGCATCATAATCGCTTCGCATCGGCCTGGATTGCAGGATTATTTTCTGGGCTCTACTGCCGCACGTGTTGTCCGTCACGCACAATGTTCGGTCCATGTGATCCGGTAGAATTGGAAAACCGGACGGCGCTCAACGTCGATCCGATTCCTTGTCCTGCACCATCAGGTCGGCAAGCTCGCGGCCCGGCATCCCATCGCTGGCGTAGCGGAATGTGCCCTCATTCATGACTTCGGTCGCGGCGCGTTTGAGCGCACCCAATGCGGCGCGCGCAAACGAGCCGCCGACGCTGATCCGCTTGACACCGGCGTCCGTGAGTTCGGCAACGGAATAGGTGGGTCCATTCAAACCCATCACGACATTCACCGGTTTGCCGACTTCGGCACAGACGGTCCGAATGGCCTCTATGTCCGGCAGTCCAGGAGCATAGAGCACTTCCGCACCCGCCTCTTCAAACGCATGAAGTCGGCGGATGGTGTCGGTCAGATCAGGGCGACCCCAAAGAAAGTTTTCAGCTCTGGCGGTTAGCAGGAACGGCAATCCTCTGGTCGCCTCGGCAGCAGCTTCAATACGTTCGACGGAGTGGTTGAGGTCATAGATGGGTTTCGCCGGGTCACCTGTGGCGTCTTCGATTGATCCGCCAACCAGACCGATGGTGCAGGCCCGGATCACCGTATCTGCGCAGGCTTCCGGAGAGGCGCCAAATCCGTCTTCCAGATCGGCCGAAACCGGCAGAGTGCTGGCCTCTACAATGGATTTGGCGTTGTCGAGGATGTCCGTCTGGCTGAGGCTGGCAAATGAATCCCGTTTGCCCGCGGAAAACGCATAGCCCGCGCTGGTCGTGGCCAGCGCGGCAAACCCCATAGCCGACAGAATCCGTGCCGATCCGGCGTCCCACGGATTTGGCATGACAAATGCGCGGTCCCCGAAATGGAGCGCTTTGAATGTCTCGAATTTACGTGTTTGCGTTTGCATGGGTAGGCCCCTGAAAATTGGTTGGCCCATCATAGCAGGTCGATCAGACAAGGTATGGTTCTGTTCTTACCGCTTATCCACATCCGACCACAACACCTTGCCGTCTGATGCCTCCATGCCAGGCGGGTTGCCGTAGGCGGTTCGGTAGCTCTTGGAAAAATGTGACAACGAACGAAAGCCGCAGGCGACACAGACATCCGTGACGCTGAGGTCCGTCTGCCGCAAAAGGTTGCGGGCCTTTTCAAGGCGCAGGTGCAGATAGTAGCGTTTTGGGGATGTAGTGAGGTATTTGGCAAACAGCCGTTCAAGCTGTCGGGTTGAAAGGGTCACGATGTCGGCAATCTCATCCGGGCGCAGCGGATCTTCGAGGTTGTTTTCCATTACCTGCATGGCCAGCAGCAGCTTGGGGTTGCGTACTTCGGGGCGTGATTGCAGGGACATGCGTTGGCCCTGTGAATGGGCGCGTGGAACTGTATAGACCATCTGATCGGCGACCCAAGTGGCGATCTTGGTGCCATAATCCTGCTGCACACGGTAAAGCATCAGGTCCATCGATGCGGCGGATCCGGCACAGGTAAAGACCCGCCCATCAACGGAAAACAGCGTGTCTTCCATGATGACATCAGGCAGCATTTCGGCCAATGCGGTTTTGTATTCCCAATGGGTTGTGACCCGCTTGCCCCCGATCAGCCCCGCCAGCGCCAGCGTATAGGTGCCCGACGACAGCGCGCCGTAGTCCATGCCCTTGCGGGTTTCCCGGCGCAGCCAGTTCAGCACCGGCCTGGTGCTGCCGCGACCGGCGTTTTCGCCGGCACAAACTATCAGGGTTTCGTGCCGGTCCAGATCGGTCAGGGGGCTGTCCACTTCAACGCGCACGCCGTTGTAGGCGGCAACCGGGTGGCCATCTTCCGAGATCAGACGCCATTTGTAGAATTTCTTGCGCGAAGGATGGTGATTGGCCAGGGCCAAACAATCCAGCGCGCAGGAGAACCCCAAGGTCGAAAACCCCGGCAGCAGCAGGAACGCGTAGGATTTGGATTGTGTGACTGGCGCATGCGTCATGAGGGGGGTCTTGACACACCGCCGGATCGGTTTGCCGCTGGTCTGCGGCATGGAATGGTTGCTTTACGTCCTATGCCTTGTTCTGACGCGAGATTTGCACAGCCAGAATCCCCAGGGCGATGACCACAACACCAAGGATGTCGCGCGCACCGAGGCTTTCTGACAAAAGCAACGCCGCAACGGCGACACCGAAGAAAGGATTGAGGAAATGAAAGGTCGCGGCGCGCGTTGCTCCGATACGGTTGACCAGCCAGAACCAGATGATCGTTGCAGCCAGTCCGGGCACGAGACTGGTGTAGGTAAAGGCAAAGAACAGCGGCCAGCTTGGGTTGACGCGAGGTGTTTCAAACAAGAGAGTTGCAAGGCTGAGGGCCACAAAACCCACCAGCATTTGCAGGCCGACAATCATCAGAAAATTGCCGCCCGATGTGGCCCCACGCACCAGCAGTGTGGCAATGGTCAGGGCGATCACCCCAATGACGCAGAGGGCCACGCCGACCATATCGACACCGCCACCCAGCCGCGCGCCCATGATGATGGCGACGCCCACAACACCGGCGATCAGACCGGCGATGCCAAGGGGGCGCAGACGTTCGCCAAAAAATGCCCAGACGGCAAAGCCGACGAGCAACGGCATGGTCGAAGCGATGATGGCAGCAAGCGAGGCCTCGACCGTTTGCATGGCGATAAAGTTCAGCCCGAGATACACTGCGTTCTGCAGAATGCCGAAAATGATTGTCGCGCGCCACTGCGCAGGTGTCAGTCGCCAGCTTTGCCCCAGCAACAGCGCAATACCCACTCCCAGCAAACCCGAGATAAGGTAGCGAAGCGACAGGGCAAACAGCGGTGAGGCATCCGCCACGATGATCCGCGCGGAAGTAAAGGCAGAGGACCACATGAAGGCAAAGGCCAGCCCCATGAGAATTGCACGGATGTCCATCAGATGTCCCGTTGTTGATTTGGGGCGACCCTTTCGCAAGTTGGCGGGGAGGGCAAGGGGAGATGGGCGGCGTAACGGGCGGGTGTAGATACTTTCGCAAGGTTACAGATCAAGCGCCGAGCGGATCATATCAACACCCCGTAACGGGGCAGACCCCTGACGGCACCGACCCTGTCAATTGCCAGCGGTTTCCATAGCCCCAATCGTCTCTTGCAACGACCGCCGCGCACCGGTTTGCAGGTATTCCATCGCTCTAAGAGAGGCTTCATGCGCTTCCAGGCTCGACCCGGCCACGCAATCCTCGATCACCCGGCAGAAATAGTCGCTCTGATGGCCATCCACGAAGGTGTAATGCACGCAGACGTCTGTCAGCCCGCCCACCAGCAATAGCGTGTCCACTTTGAGGCCCTTCAACAGAATCTCCAAATCGGTGCCAAAGAAGGCAGAGTATCGGCGCTTGCGGATCAGGTAATCATCGGGGCGAAAGTCCAGTTCCTCGACGGCGATGGCGGTCCTGGGGTTGTCCTCAAGGCAATGCACATCCTCATCACCATCCAGCTCGCGGCCAAAATCGACCATTGAGGGGTGGTGTACTTCCTGAATGAAGATCACGGGAATGTCGGCCTCGCGCGCCTTGTCGATGGCACGGCGCGCCAACAGCATACGATCAGCATATCCGGGCATGTTGTCGATGGCACGCATATCTGATGAATCGATAAAGGTGCTGGCCTGAATATCGATGACAACAAGCGCGGCGCGGCCTTCGATAAGGGCACGTGGAGTTTTGTTGAGATTTGCCATGTGTGTGCTTCATTTCTGCGTCAAGGACGGATCGGATTTGGGGATGGTCAATTGGACGAAACGCTTGAGATTTCCGTCTTTGGCATCGTGTTCATGTTGAGTGGCATATTTCGCGGGATCAGGGAAGCCGCGCCATCCCGATTGGCGGTGACACATTGCGGAAAACGTTGACAGGGCCGGCCCCACGATCGGCGCAGGGGTGGCTCGGGCAAGGCAGGCGTTTCCATTGAGACAGGATGCAACGGCAGGGCGGACACAGCGTCAGCGGGCCAAAAAAAAGGGCCGCCCGTGGGCGACCCTTTTTGAATGGTATCCTTGCGGACTTAGCCGTTCACGCTGTCTTTCAGCGCTTTGGCGATGGTCATTTTCACAACCTTGTCCGCTTCTTTCTTGAACTGTTCACCTGTTGCCGGGTTGCGGACCATACGCTCGGGGCGTTCGCGGCAGTAGATCTTGCCAACGCCGGGCAGGGTCACGGCACCGCCGCCGGACACTTCACGGGTGATCAGATTGCAAACGGCGTCGAGTGCTGCGCTTGCGGACTTCTTGTCTGCGCCCATCTCTTCTGCCAGTGCGGCGACGAGCTGAGTCTTTGTCATTGGTTTGGTTGCCATTGTATTATCTCCTTAGACCGCCCGAATTTAGGGCCTCACCGGCAGAATGTAGCGGTATGTTGTGGTATAGCACAACGGAATGTGGGCCGAAAAACACCAAGACTGCCTATTTTCTGCGGTTTTTTCGGTGTTTTCGTGGATCAGAGGAAGGCCGTTTCGTCAAAAGAGCGTAATTTCCGGCTATGGATGCGTTCCAGCGGGGTAGATCGCAGGAGTTCCATTGCACGGATGCCGATCATCAAGTGCCGCGAGACCTGAGTCTTGTAGAAGTCCGAGGCCATGCCAGGCAGCTTCAACTCACCGTGCAGCGGCTTGTCGGAGACGCACAGGAGGGTGCCATAGGGGACGCGAAAGCGGTAACCGTTTGCGGCGATTGTGGCACTTTCCATGTCCAGCGCGATGGAACGCGATTGGCTCAGGCGTTGAACCGGGCCGGATTGGTCGCGCAATTCCCAGTTGCGGTTGTCGATGGTCGCCACGGTGCCTGTCCGCATGATGCGTTTGAGCTCATACCCTTCAAGTTGTGTGACCTGCGCCACCGCCTGTTCCAGTGCAATCTGGATTTCGGCAAGGGCGGGGATCGGGGTCCAGACCGGCAGGTCATCGTCCAGCACATGATCTTCGCGCAGGTACGCATGGGCGAGGACAAAATCGCCAAGCGCCTGTGTATTGCGCAGCCCCGCGCAGTGTCCGACCATCAGCCAGGCATGCGGACGCAGAACGGCGATATGGTCGGTCGCGGTCTTGGCGTTGGAGGGGCCAACGCCGATGTTGACCAGCGTAATGCCCGAGCCGTCAGCGCGTTTGAGATGATAGGTTGGCATCTGCGGCATTTTCAGCGTGGGAGGGATTGGCGTGCTGCCCTCGGTGATCTCGATGTTTCCGGTCGAGACAAAAGAGGTGTAGCCGCTGTCCGGGTCGTCCAGTTGTTCGCGGGCGTAGTCCTCAAACTCGGTCACGTAGAACTGGTAATTGGTAAAGAGCACATGGCACTGGAAGTGTTCCGCATCGGTGGCGGTGTAATGCGACAGGCGGGCCAGCGAGTAATCGACCCGCTGGGCGGTGAAGGGGGCCAGTGGCCGCACATCGTCGGGGGCCACATAGGTGCCGTTTACAATGTCATCATTTGTTGTGCTCAGGTCCGGCACGTCAAAAACGTCGCGCAGGGTGAAATCGGCGGCACCGTCTTGCGGAATGTTCACGGCGTTGTCGCCGGTGACGGCGAAATGCACGGGAATTGGCGTGTCAGAGGCACCGACGATCACGGGTTGGTCGTGGTTTTCGATCAACAGCCCGATCTGCTGGATCAGGTAGTGGCGGAATAGATCGGGCCGGGTGATTGTCGCGGCAAAGCTGCCGGGGGAGGAAACGTGGCCAAAGCTCAGGCGGCTGTCGACGCTGGCATAGCTTGAGGTGCTGAAGCGGACTTCGGGATAGAAGGCGCGGATGCGGGTGGCGCACGGCGTCTGTTGCATCGCGGCATTGAAATGGTCTCTCAGAAAGGTAGTGGCCTGCGTATAAAGGGCGGTCAGGCAATCGACGGCGGCCGTCGCGTCGGTGAAT
Source organism: uncultured Sulfitobacter sp. (assembly GCA_963976125.1). Classification (GTDB taxonomy): domain Bacteria; phylum Pseudomonadota; class Alphaproteobacteria; order Rhodobacterales; family Rhodobacteraceae; genus Sulfitobacter. Next base: position 33,677 of record CAXBKL010000025.1, read on the forward strand.
GTCTGAGGCGACGGGGCCTCGGGTGTCAGAATCTTCATGAATGCGTCTCGCCTTTTGTTTTCTTTTTGGGGCGGTCTTGCCCGTTTTCCGTGACGTCTTGATTACGTCACGATCACATCGGTGAATTCGAAGGTGCGCACATCCACAAGGCCAAGATCGCTGATCCGTAATTCCGGGATCACCACAAGAGCCAGCAAGGAGTGCTGCATATAGGCGTTGTTCAAGGTGCAGCCGCATGCCCGCATGGCTTGCATCATCTGTTCGGTTTTGGCCGCAACGCTCTGCGCGGGATTGTCAGACATCAAGCCCGCGATGGGAAGTTCGATCAGGGCCAGTTCCTTGCCATCGCGGTAGAGCGTGATGCCGCCGCCCACTTCCTTGAGCCGATTGGCCGCCAGCGCCATCTGATCCGCGTCTGTCCCTACGACGATCATGTGATGGCTGTCATGGGCCACGGTGGAGGCCATGGCCATTGCGCCCTCGTACCCAAAGCCGGAGACAAAGGCGTTTACCACCCCGCCGGTGGCGCGGTGACGTTCGACAAGGGCAATCTGGGCGACTTCGCCTGTGGCCTGCACGCATCCTTCGGTGACGGGCAGTTCAAATTGCAGCGCCTTTGTCGGGGCCTGGTTTTCAACAACTCCAATGACATTTGCGGTCACGGCATTGGCCCCTGCGGGGGCGTTGATGCGAAAATCCCCGCCGGTCAGAGGGCGGGCCATGTTCACGGTCTGGCGCGCGGTTGCAGGCCAATTGTAATGCGGGCACTCGACAAGGCAATCACCGTCCTGTGCGACGATTTCGCCACGGGCGATCACCATTTCGATGGGCAGGGTTCTGAGGTCCGAAGTCAGGATCACATCCGCCCGCCGGCCCGGCGTCAGAGAGCCGATGTCGCGTTCAAGCCCGAAGTGGGTGGCGGTGTTGATCGTGGCCATTTGCAACGCCACAAGCGGATCACAGCCACAGTCGATGGCGTGACGTACGACGCGGTTCATGTGGCCGTCATTGACCAGCGTGCCGGAATGGCAATCGTCGGTGCACAGGATCATGTTGCGCGGATCGAGACCCTTTTGCGTGATGGCAGTGATCTGGGTCTCAACATCGTACCAGGCAGAGCCCAGGCGGATCATCGAGCGCATGCCTTGCCGCATTCTCGCAATCGCGTCGGCCTCGCACGTGCCTTCGTGATCGTCGGCGGGACCACCCGCAACATAGGCGGCAAAAGCCGGGCCAAGATCGGGGGAGGCGTAATGGCCGCCCACGGTCTTGCCCGCGCGTTGGGTGGCGGCAATCTCGGCAAGCATCTGTGGGTCGGCAGTGCTGACGCCGGGAAAATTCATCATTTCGCCCAGACCGATGATGCCCGGCCATGTCATCGCTTCGGCGACGTCTTCGGCGCTGATTTCGAAGCCGGTAGTTTCCATGCCCGGCGCGGAGGGCGCGCAGGACGGCATCTGGGTGAAGATGTTGATGGGCTGCATCAACGCCTCATCGTGCATCATGCGCACGCCTTCGAGGCCCAGTACATTTGCGATTTCATGTGGATCGGTGAACATCGACGTGGTGCCGTGGGGGATCACCGCACGGGCAAATTCCGCCGGGGTGAGCATGCCGCTTTCGATATGCATGTGGCCATCGCACAGGCCGGGGATCATGTAGCGGCCCCGCGCCTGGATGATCCGGGTGTCCGGGCCGATGCAGTGGGACGCATCGGGTCCGACAAATGCAATACGGCCAGCGGTGATGGCAATGTCGTGATCGCGGAGTGTCTCGCGCGTGTGGACATTGACCCAGATACCGCTCTTGATGACGGTCTCAGCAGGGCTGCGTCCGGCGGCGGTGTTAACCAGGATTGGGGCGACATCGGCCCAGGAGGGGAAAGTTTCTTGCGT